>JAKASG010000020.1 GCA_021828285.1 Acidobacteriota bacterium
AACCTCAGGATTGGCAAGCTGCGAGAAAATCTTTCCAAACTTCTTGCCCTTCGCCGCCCGGCTGCCTAAAATCAGAATGATTTACCGGGCCTGAGGGAGCGCTCGACGGCATGCCTGAACCGAAGGATAAAGCGGGAGACCATTTAGCGAACGAGCGGACGTTTCTCGCCTGGGTTCGCACCAGCATCAGTGTGATTGTATTCGGATTCGTCGTCGCCAAATTTGGGATCACACTGCGGCAATTCCTGAAGTTGCAGGGGCAGTCGAAACCGGAGAGCGGGCTATCGCTTGCGATGGGGATCGCGTTCATCGCGATGGGCGTTTTCATGGCTTTGGCGGCGATGTTGCGTTACCGGGTGACTTTGCGGCGGCTGGAAGCCGGTCAATTTGAGCCCGCGCGCGGGATTGTCGTCTTCTTAGGGATCGTGGCCGCAGTGTTCGGCGTGGTTCTGGCCGTTTATCTTTCCCTCACCGCGCATGCGCTTTGACCCGGGCGCGCAGCTCGAATCACAAATGGCGGCGCGCCGTTGCGCCTCGCAACTCGAGAGATTCCTGTCATCTCAAGCAAAGCGCTGTTCGACATGATTTTAGCGGCTGGAGCGTCAGCCGAAAATGGTGCCCGGGTGAAGCCTTTTCGCGTGCTGGAGCATAAGGCGGACGTAGGATTTGAGGCGTTCGGGCGCACGCGGGAGGAACTCTTCACGAATGCGGCGGCGGCTTTGACGGATCTCATGGTGGATCTCGACTCGATCCAGGCGCGGGAAAAGATCGGGATCCGGGCGGAAGGCTCCGAGGCTTCCGGCTTGCTGGTGAACTGGCTCGCCGAAATTCTCTATTTATGGGATGCCGAGCATTGGCTCTTCCGCAGCTTTGAAATGGCGCGGCTGAGCGACCAGGTGGCGGAGGCGGAAGCGAGCGGAGAAAAGTTCGACCCGCGCCGCCACGCCGTCAAGATGCAAGTCAAAGCAATCACCTATCACCAGCTCGCTCTCGAGCCGGCGAGGGGCGGATGGCGCGCACAAGTCTATGTGGATGTCTGACTTCAAATCCGCGATGCGAAGGAGATCCCGTGCGACAGCCGCTTTGATGGCCGCATTGCTCCTTGCCTGCACCGGCAGCATCCGCGCCGCGAATTGGGATTACCGCGTTCTCGAAGTCAAGCCGAACGTTTTTGTCTGGAAGCCCCAGAACATTTTGGAGATGAACGGCGAGCCCGCATTCAACCGCGCGACCAACTCCGGCTTCGTCATGACTTCGGGCGGAGTCCTGGTGGTGGATACGAGCAATACCCCCTCGCACGCCCGCTCGATCCTTTACGAAATCCGCCAGCGCACAAGCGAGCCCGTTGTGGACGTGGTGAACACAGATTCGTCGCCCGCGCGGACGCTTGGCAATGAAACGTTCGCCGACCTCGAACCCTCGATCATCGCCACGTCCGCCGCCGCCGCCCTGATCCGAAAGTACGATGCCGCCTATCCGACGCGGCTCGATCAGGACCCCTTACTTGCGGTTCGCATGAGGGGCTTTCATCCGACCTCGCCGAACAAAACGTTTGACCACGAGATGGACCTGACGCTCGGCGGCGAGCAGATTCGGGTGATTGAGCTGGGCGATTGCACTTCACCCGGCGACGCCGCCGTTTTTCTTCCTCGGGCTAAAGTCGTTTTTCTCGGCGGTGCGTTTGAAAACGGGTACTTTCCACACATCGGCCCGGGCAACATTCGGCGCTGGATTGCTACGCTCAAAAAAGTTGAAACATGGGGCGCAGACGTTTTTATTCCTGGAAACGGGGCGCCCGGAAGCCGTGAGGACGTCGAAAATTTCCGCCGATTTCTGAAATGGCTCGAGAGCGGAGTTGAAGCCGGGATTCAGCGCAAGGAAACGCTCGGGCAAATCGAAAATGCGCTGGTTCCTTTTGAGAACTATCCGTGGCGCGCGCCGGAACTCCAAAAGCGCGACGTTGAAGCTGTCTATCGCCAGTTGAATCCCGCGCCCGCCCATCAGGCTGCAAAGCCGCAAACTCATTAGGCTCGAATGTCCGCACCCGCCAGGGTTCCCTCGAACGGGCCGACGACGTGCTGGCGGGAGACTTCGGCGTGAAGCGATGCTTTAGGATGCGTTAATGCAACTCTCTCAGCTTGAAAAGCTCGACGACTATCGCTGGCTGATCCCGCGCAGCACGCGGGCGGGCATGTTGACGGACGCGCTCGTTTACTCGGACGAGAACCTTCTCGAAAACATTCTGAATGATCTTTCGCTCGAGCAAGCGATGAACGTCGCGATGCTGCCGGGCATTGTGGGCCGGTCGCTGGCCATGCCGGACGTTCATCAGGGTTATGGATTTCCAATCGGCGGCGTTGCGGCGACGATGCCGGACGAAGGCGGCGTGGTTTCGCCGGGAGGCGTAGGGTTCGATATCAACTGCGGCGTCCGCTTGCTCGCGAGCACGCTCGTGCGGGAAGAGGTGCAGCCAAAAATCCGCGAGCTGGTCAATCAGCTTTTTCGCGATATTCCTTCCGGTGCGGGCCGCGGCGGTTCGATCAAGCTGACTTCGAAGGACCTCGACCGCGTCATGACGGAAGGAGCAGCGTGGATGGTCGAACAGGGTTACGGCGAGCCGGAAGACTTGACGCACAGCGAGGAAGGTGGCGCGATGGATGGCGCGGACCCGGCTGCCGTCGGCGACCGGCCGCGCAAGCGCGGGCTGCCTCAACTCGGAACGCTCGGCTCCGGCAACCATTTTCTCGAAGTTCAGTACGTCGAAAGGGTTTTCGAACCGGCGATCGCGCGGGAATTCGGGCTTCAGGAAGAGCAGATCGTCGTGCTCATTCACTCCGGCTCGCGAGGCTTCGGACATCAGGTTTGCACGGACTATCTGAAGGATATGGACGCGGCCATGCGGCGCTACAGGATCAACGTTCCGGACCGGCAGCTTGCCTGTGTGCCGGTCCATTCGCGTGAAGGGCAGGCGTATCTCGGCGCGATGCGCGCGGCGGCGAATTTCGCCTGGGCGAACCGGCAAGGTATCGCGCATTTCACGCGAAAGGCGTTCGAACGAATTTTCGGCCAGGGCGCGCGTATGCGGGTGGTTTACGACGTGTGCCACAATATTGCCAAGCTCGAACGCCACGCGGTTGCGGGGCTTGACCGGAAAATCCTGGTTCATCGCAAAGGCGCGACGCGCGCCTTTCCTCGAAGCCGGCCGGAAGTACCGGAAGCCTATAAAGCGGTGGGGCAGCCCGTCCTGATTCCGGGCTCGATGGGAACAGCGTCTTACGTTCTGGTGGGCGCGGAAGGCGCACTCGACGAGACTTTCGGGACCACATGCCACGGCGCCGGCCGCGTAATGAGCCGCACCGCCGCGAAGAAGTCGGCGTTCGCTCAGAATGCCAGAGAGCGGCTTGAAGGGCGCGGAATTATCGTCCGCTCGGAAACCAAGGACGGCATCAGCGAGGAAATTCCGGAAGCTTATAAAGATGTGGATGCGGTCGTCAACGTCGTCCACAACGCGGGGCTTTCAAAACGCGTCGCGCGCCTGAGGCCGCTCGGCGTGATTAAAGGGTAGCGCCGCTCGCTTCGTCGCTTGGGCGGCGCGGGGCGGGCTCGAAAATCGAAGGGCGGCTAGGAGCGCATCTGCTGGGCGAGGTAATTGGCAAGGCCCAGGTCTTTAATCATGCTGAGCTGGGTTTCGAGGAAGTCCACGTGTTCTTCCTCGTCCTTCAGCAAAACCTCCATGAGATCGGCGGAAGCATTGTCGCCGTGTTTGCGGGCTATCGCGATGTATTGGTTGTATTCGGCGACCGCGTTCTTCTCGAGATCCAGGTCATTTTGGATCTGCTGCTCGACCGACTTGCCGATGCGCAACTTGGGCAGGGCGTTTAAATCCGGAATGCCTTCAAGAAAGAGAATGTGCTCAATGAGGGCCTCGGCGTGCTTCATTTCTCCGATGGCCTGCTTTTTCGTTTCCGCGTAGAGGCGCTTGTAGCCCCAATTGTTCTGCATTTCACCGTGCAAAAAATACTGGCTAATCGCCTGGAGTTCTTCGCTCAGGGCTTTCTGCAGGACTTCAATAACTTCCGATTTCCCTTTCATCGTCGCATTTCTCCTTTAGTGAAACAGTGTAGCAAGGTTTCGACGCGCCATCCATAGGTGCGGGGACGGCGATGGGCGATCAGGGCGCACGGTCGGAAGCGTCCGGCGAAGCTTCCACCTCGCGGCTTTTCTCGCGCACGTGGGCGATGAGTTTTCGCACGCTGTTCGCTAGTTGGACGATTTCTCCTTCGCCCTGAAGGTTAAAAACGATCTCGTAGTTGCCCGCCGCCGCGTGATCCACGGCGTCCTTCAAATCCACCAGGGGCTTTACAACCTGCCGTGGCAAGGTGAAGCTGACCCAGATGCTCAGAAGAAAAACGAACAAGGAAACGCTGCCGAGCACCCATTCCGAGCGGTCAAGCAGGTTGCGCGCTTTCTGATGATCCTGCTGTACCTGCGCCCAACTTTGCCCTTCCAGTCGCGACGCGAGCCGCAGGATTTCCCCGCTCGAGGCCCGAAGCTTTTCAGCGGTTTTCTGAACGGCAGGGTCTTCCGTGCCCGCGGCCGTGACCGACGAGTTGAACGTTTGGGTGAGGTTGTGGAGTTGGAGAACGAAATTGGAGCGGCTCAGGCGACGGCCGCGGCGAAGGAGGGCTGCGAGATCGATTTCATACTTCCGCGCCGCCTCCTGAATGCGTTCCTGAGCGGACGCCGGAGCTTCAGCGCGCATTTCAGCCACGGCCTGCATATCCGTCCGATATTGCCCGGCCAGCGTGAGAATCCGGGTGGTGATCTTTTCTTGGTGTGGATTCAGCCTGGCGCAGTTTCGGATCGTTTTCTCGAGCCGGGTCATATCTCCGCGGTTCTCACGGAGGTCCGCGGGATCGTGCAGCAGGAAGTAAGCACGCTCCGACCGCCGTGCATCGAGCATTTGAATCGAGGCTTGCTCGGCCTCCATCGCCACCGCCGCATCCACGCTGACAATTCGGTCCACAATTCCCCACATCACGAACAAGTAGTAGACAGCAAGGAAAATGACGGGGACAAGAATGAGGCGCACAATAGCAAGGCTGTAGGCCACGCGCCGGCGCAACGAAGGCCCACTGGCAAAGACCTTGAACAGTTTGAGGCGCTGGCTTGGCATCACGAGCGGGACGCCTCCCGTGCGAACCGCGATCGCCCTCGATCCTTCAACAAACTCCCATCCTGGCTCTCGCTCCCATCATACCGAGGAAGATGGGCATCTTACCTGAAATTCTGCGGAAACGCAGCCATGGAATCTGGAAGTCGGTGGATTTACCCCTCGGAAAAATGGCAATATCCGCCGGCAGCCCTCGGCGCTTCGCGCTAGAATTCGCTTTCCGAGTATGCTACTCTAATTTCTTGCATTGCATCATCTCGTTAAGCAACGAGTGGCCCTCGTCGGTTCAGCGCGGCTCAATAGGAATGGGAGACAACCCAAGCATTTCGAGAGAGTTCGGAGCGCTTTGCTAACCCCTGACGACCGGCCAAGGCGGCGCATTCCCAATTAGGGTAATTGGAGCCTGCGGCAGCCGCGAGTCCCGGCGCCGAGTGTCCCATCCGCTCCCCTCTGAGAACGCCATGAACGCCTGGCAAAAGGTTTTGAATTCCCTCAAGCCGAGAGTTAATCCGCAAAGCTACGAAACCTGGTTGCGTCCTGCCCGCTTCAGCCACGTTGACGGGGATCTGATGGTCGTGCGGGTTCCGAACCTGGAATTCCAGGAATGGATTCAGGAGCATTACGGGACGATGGTCGAGGAAACGCTCAAAGAGCTGAACCTCGATTGCCGAGGGGTCCGGTTTATCTTCGAAGAGGCCCCGAACAAGGAGTTGGGCGGGAAAAGCGAAGCACGGCCGAAACAAGCCGAATTGGACTTCGATTCTATTGATCACCGGCTGAATCCGAGATACACGTTCGATCACTTCGTGGTCGGCAATTGCAATCAATTCGCGCACGCCGCGGCGCGCGCTGTCGCAGAATCCCCAGCGAAGGTCTATAACCCGCTTTTCCTTTACGGCGGAGTGGGTTTGGGCAAGACACACCTCATGCAGGCGGTTGGACACTTTCTCAAGAGCGCTCGCAAAGAGACGCGTCTCGCCTACGTTTCGTCCGAGGAATTCACGAACGAGGTGATTACGTCCCTTCGCTATGATCGTATGGTCTCATTCCGCGACAACTACCGCCACGTTGACGTGCTCTTGCTCGATGACATCGAGTTTATTGCCGGGAAGGAACGGACTCAGGAGGAGTTCTTCCACACGTTCAACGCGCTTTATGAAGCCCAAAAACAGGTGGTGATAACTAGCGATCAGCCTCCCAAGGAGATTCCCGGACTTGAAGAGCGGTTGCGTTCTAGGTTCGCCTGGGGACTGACGGCTGACCTCCAGGCCCCGGACCTGGAAACAAAGCGCGCGATTCTGGCCAAGAAGGCGGATGAGCAAGGGGTTAGTTCGCTGCCGGACACGGTCGCCGACTTCATGGCTTCGCGCATCAATTCGAGCATTCGCGATCTGGAAGGTGCGCTGACGCGGCTGATCGCTTACTCTTCGCTGACCGGCGCCGGGATCGACTTGGCGATGGCGCAGCAAGTTCTCAAGAACCTTGTGGACCTCGATGAACGGCGAATTTCAATCGAAAACATTCAGCGGGTTGTCTGCCAGCAATTCGGGCTGACGCTTACCCAATTGAAATCCAAGAACAACAGCCATGCCGTCGCCTTTCCTCGCCAAATCGCCATGTACCTGTCGAAAAAGTACACGGGCGCGTCGCTGCCTGTGATCGGGAGGGAGTTCGGCGGCAAGCACCACACCACTGTCCTTCATTCTGTCAATAAAATCGAGGATGCAAGGAAGAACGACCGGGATTTAAACAGATTGATTAACAAGCTAAAGGATAGTCTTAATTGACCTTATTGTGTTATGAACAGGCTGGTGTGAAAAGTGGTTTGTAAACCGATTGTGGAGAATCGAAGGTGTTTTGTTTTCCACAACCTTCGGCGTTTTATTCACAAGCAACAGGCAAGGAAATTTGCGATGTAACGCGGGTTTAGCTCTTTTCCAAGATTTCACAGTCCCTACTACTACTCTATTGAGAGGGTGAAAAAAATGGAATTTTCCGTCGATCGGGATAGCTTGCTGAAAGAGTTGAGCCTCACTCAGGGAGTCGTGGAGCGCAAAACCACGATTCCAATCCTCGCTAATCTCCTGATTGAAGCGGTAGAATCTACCGTGCGCATCAGCGCAACCGACCTGGAACTTGCCGTATCATCCTCGTTTCCTGCAAAAGTCAAGCAAAGCGGTTCTGGAACGATTCCCGCCAAGCGTCTGCTTGAAATCGCCCGAACGCTTCCCGCAGCCGATGTCCGTTTCAAGTTGCTTGAAAACCATTGGGTGCAGCTCAACTGCCAAAGATCGTCGTTCAAGCTGGTTGGGATGGCCAGGGACAATTTTCCAGCCCTGCCCGCAGTTCCCAAAACAATTGCCACGCTTCCATGCCGTGTGCTGACGGGCATGATCAACCGCACGATCTTCTCGATCTCCAATGAAGAATCCCGCTATACCCTGAACGGCGCGCTTCTCGTCTTGAAGCCGGAGAGCGTGGCGATGGTGGCAACGGACGGGCACCGGCTTTCGCTGGTCGAAGGAGACGTGGAAGTTGGAGGGCTCAAAAACGAGTTGCACGTGCTCATTCCAAAAAAGGCCATGGGAGAGCTGGTGAAGCTCCTGGCGGAAGCGGGAGAAGAAGCAACCGTCGAGTTTTCAAAGGATGAAAATCATCTCTATTTTTCAGTCGGCGGGCGCCTGCTGGTCTCGCGTGTACTCACCGGGCAATTTCCGAATTATGACGCTGTCCTGCCGCGCGAGAACAAGCGCGTTGTCGAGCTGGATAAAGACCAATTTACAGCCGCCGTGCGGCGGGTCGCGCTGCTCGCCGACGAGCGCTCGCGCGCCATCAAGGTTCAGCTCGACAGCGGGAAACTCGAAGTCTACTCATCAAGCGGCGACTATGGCGAAGCGAATGAAGCCATCGAGGTCAAATACACGGATTCGCCGATGCAGATTGGGTTCAATTATCAATACCTCCTCGATTTCCTGGGAGTAATCGGCGAGGGCGGCTCGGTGCGCATGGAGCTCAAGGACGAGCAAAGCGCGGGCCAGCTTCGGCCGGCGGATGAAAAGATTTTTCGGTATCGCTATATCGTGATGCCTATGAGGATTTGAGGCTTCGCTCTTTTTTCATGCGGAGCGAAACGAAACGTCCGCAGGCGGTTTGTTCCCCTCTCGCTAGGGAAAAAGCAGATTCTTTGCTGCGCTCGGAAGGGCAGCGTTTCAAAGTGCACCGACAAATCTCGTTCAGGGGATTCAGTGGATAAAGAAAAAAACGAACAACAGGATGCCGGCCAAGCTTACGACGCGAGCAGTATCAAGGTGCTCGGCGACCTCGAAGCCGTCCGTAAGCGCCCGGCGATGTACATCGGCTCGACCGGGCTGATGGGGCTTCATCACTTGGTCTGGGAAGTCGTGGACAATTCCGTGGATGAAGCTCTCGCCGGCGAGGCCGACAAGATCGAAGTAACGGTTCAAACCGATAATTCCGTCATCGTCGTGGATAACGGCCGCGGTATTCCTGTCGGAATGCACAACGAAGGCCGCTCGGCGGCGGAAGTGGTGATGACCGTTCTCCACGCGGGCGGCAAGTTTGATACGAAGAGTTACAAGGTTTCGGGCGGCCTGCACGGTGTCGGTGTCTCTGTGGTGAACGCGCTTTCAGAATGGCTCGATCTCGAAATCTGGCGCGAAGGTTACACCTGGGAGCAATCCTACGAACGGGGCAAGCCGCTTGCTGCGCTCAAGCGAGCGGGCAAGACGACGCGCCGCGGTACGAAAGTGACTTTCCTCCCCGACGCCACGATTTTCGACAGCATCGAGTTCAACTACGATACGCTGGCCCAGCGCCTCCGCGAGATCTCCTTCCTGAACAAAGGCCTTACGATCCGCCTCAAGGATGAGCGCGCGAACAAGCAGGCCGAATTCCATTACACCGGCGGAATCTCGGAATTCATCAAGCACCTCAACAAAAACAAAGACGTCCTGCACGCCACGCCGATTTACGCCGAAGCGAAGAAAGACGACGTCAGCATGGAGTTCAGCCTCCAGTACAACGACGCCTACGCGGAGACGGTCTTTTCCTTTGCCAATAACATCAACACCGTTGACGGAGGAACGCACCTCTCGGGTTTCCGGTCGGCGCTGACGCGGGCCATCAATCAGTTCGGACAAAATCAGGGCCTCTTCAAGGACGTCAAGGAAAATCTCCAGGGCGAAGACGTGCGCGAGGGTTTGGTGGCCGTCATCAGCGTGAAGCTTCCGCAGCCGCAATTCGAAGGGCAGACGAAAGGCAAGCTTAATAGCGACATTCAAGCGCCCGTCGCCAGCTTCGTTTACGAGAAGCTGATGGAGTATTTCGAGAAGAATCCGACGGTGGGCCGGAAGATCTGCGCGAAAGCGATTGACGCATCGCGCGCCCGCGAAGCTGCCCGCAAAGCGCGCGAGCTGACGAGGCGCAAAGGCGCTCTCGATTCGGGCGGACTGCCGGGCAAGCTCGCCGATTGCCAGGAGAAAGACCCCGAGCGCTGCGAGCTGTTTCTAGTCGAGGGCGATTCGGCGGGCGGTTCGGCGAAGATGGGCCGCGACCGCCGCTATCAGGCGATTTTGCCGCTGCGCGGAAAAATCCTGAACGTCGAAAAAGCGCGCTTCGATAAGATGCTCGCCCATGAAGAAATTCGCGCTCTCATCACCGCGCTCGGAACCGGAATCGGCAAAGACGATTTCGACGTCTCCCGGCTTCGCTACTCAAAAATCATTATCATGACGGATGCCGACGTGGATGGGTCGCACATTCGCACTCTGCTGCTCACTTTCTTTTACCGCCAGATGCGCGAGCTGGTCGAGCGCGGCCATGTCTATATCGCCCAGCCGCCGCTCTATGCCATCAAGAAAGGAAAGAACATTCGCTACATCCACGACGAAAAGGAATTCCGCCGGGAAGTGCTGCGGCGCGCCGTCGAAGATCACGCCGTCGAGATGGGCGATGCCAAGAAGAGAACGCGCCTCGAAGGCGGTGAGCTGACGAATTTCCTGATGGCGCTCGGCGAATACGTCGAACTCTTCGACAAACTCGAAAAGCGCATGGGTGATCCACGGCCGGTTGATGCCCTTCTGCGCGCCGAGCTCGGCAAGAAAATGGAACTCGAAGACAAAACGAAGCTGGAGCTGGTGGCGAAGGACTTGAAAGCCGAGGGCTTCAAGAATTCGATCGAGAACGATGAGGAACACGGCCTTTATCGCCTGATGTTTTCAGGAGAAAACCTCGGCGAGCGCGTGATTGATTGGGAGTGGCTCTCGAACGCCGATTACCGCCGCCTGCTTGACTTGCACAAGCGCGTCCGCGAGTACGATAAGCCCCCCTTCGTCATTGCGACCAACGGCGATCGGATCGAAATCGAGGACCGCAGCGAACTTCTCGAGCGCGTGATGGCCGCCGGCAAAAAATCCTTCACCGTGCAGCGCTTCAAGGGGCTCGGCGAGATGAATCCCACCCAGCTTTGGGAAACCACCATGGACGCCGAGCGGCGCACGCTCCTTCAGGTCAAAGCGGAAGATACCGAAGCGGCCGAAAACATTTTCACCGTGCTCATGGGCGATGCCGTCGAGCCGCGCCGTGAATTCATCGAGCAAAACGCACTCGACGTGAAAAACCTCGACATTTAACCGCCTTTCGATTTTTGGCCTCGATTGAAGTGGAGGGAGCAGGCCGCGGCCGGGAACTTGTCCGCGCCATGGTTAAAAAACCCCGGTCCAGCCAACAGCCCCCCGAACGCACATTGCGATGGCACAAAAAAGCTGCTCGCGAAACGAGCCAACCGCGCATATGATGAAGACTCTGTCGCACAAAGGTGATAGGGCAACCCCCAAGGGAGGCTTCTTAAAGATGAACCAATTCCGATTCCGCACGTTTCCGATAGTTATGTTTGCAGTTGCGATGCTGGTTCCGCTCTTGCGCGCGGAAACCGTGACGCCCCTTCACGGCGGCTGGCAACTGCAGTCGTCTCGCAAGCTCAACGCAACAGGAAAAGAAATATCGAGCGCGGGGTTCAATGTGAAAGGGTGGATCAGCACCCAAGTGCCCAGTACGGTCGTTGCCGCGCAAGTCGCCGCGGGCATTTTCCCCAACCCATATTTCGGCGACAACCTGCGCAAACTTCCCGGAATGGATTATGAGGTCGGCGCGAATTATTCCAACCTGCCGATGCCCGAGAGCAGCCCTTATGACTGCGGCTGGTGGTACCGTGATGAATTCACGGCGCCTGTGACGCCGGGCAAGCCCTATTATTGGCTGCATTTCAACGGCATCAATTACCGCGCAGACATCTGGTTGAACGGTCATAAGATCGCGGATTCAACACAGATTGCCGGAGCAAACCGCCGGTACGATCTGAACGTGACGAAGGATCTGAGGCCGGGGAAACAGAATGTGCTGGCCGTGGAAGTCTGGGCGCCGACTCCGCATCAATTGGCCTTCACCTTTGTTGACTGGAATCCGATGCCGCCCGACAAAGACATGGGTCTGTGGGGAAAGGTCAACCTGGTTGCTACGGGTCCGATTTCCCTGCGATTCCCCATGGCGGCCACAAATTTTCCGAGCACGAGCAAATTGAATGTTGCAGACCTGACGGCCTATGCACAATTGCGGAATGCGACCGGCCACGCGGTGCGCGGAACCGTCTCAGGGACCGCCGCAGGAGCGCATTTTGAGCAAACAGTGAGCCTGGCGCCAAATGAAGAGAAGACTGTGGAATTTACGCCGGAGAGATTTCCGCAACTGCGCATCCGCCATCCAAAGGTCTGGTGGCCCCGCCAAATGGGCGAACCGATTCTCGAGCGGCTGACGATGAGCGTCAGCGCGAACGGCCGGGTTTCGGATGAGGAATCCGTGAATTTTGGGATTCGCGAGATCACTTCAGAGCTGACGGCGCAGCAGGGCCGCCTGTTCCGTATCAATGGCAAGCCGCTTCTTGTCCGCGGGGGCGGATGGACGCAGGACATGATGCTGCGTCAGAATCCGGAGCGCCTTCGTGAGCAGTTCAAACTCGTCCGCCATCTTAATCTGAACACCCTCCGCTTGGAGGGCCAGATGGAGCCGACCGACTTTTTCAATCAGGCGGACAAGAACGGAATTCTGGTATTTCCGGGGTGGGTTTGCTGCGCCGAATGGCAGTTATGGCACAACTGGACGCCTCAAACCCTGGAGGTTGCGAAAGCTTCCCTGCGCTCGCAGATCTTGAGGCTGCGCAGCCATCCGAGCGTCATGGTCTGGCTGAATGGGAGCGATATCCCACCGGTGCCGCATGTTGAAAGGGCTTATCTTGCTATCGAAGCGGAATTGCACTGGCCCGATCCCATCGTCTCATCCGCGTCTCAAATGCCCACGAAGGTCACGGGGATCAGCGGCGTAAAGATGACCGGGCCGTATGATTACGTCGAACCCAGCTACTGGTGGGTCGCCATGCAGCGTAAAGGAAACGATTTCCCGAGGGACTTTGGCGGCGCTTACATTTTCAACACCGAGACAAGTCCCGGCCCCTCGATGATGGGGTTGGCCAGCCGCAAGAAGTTTCTGCCCGATCCGAATGCCTGGCCGCCCACCGACGACTGGAAGCTGCATTACAGCGGCGGCGGATTTAGAAGCATGCATGTCCTGGACAGAGCCATGGATGCGATGTACGCCAAGCCCGCCTCGCTCGATGAGTACGTGCGCCTCGCGGATACGATGGAATATGACTCAGAGCGCGCAGAATTCGAATCGTACAGCGGCAACAAGTACGTCTCAACCGGAGTGATCCAGTGGATGCTGAACAATGCCTGGCCGTCGTTTTACTGGCACCTTTACGATTACTATCTGTCGCCGGGTGCGAGCTACTATGCGGTGAAGAAAGCGTGTCAGCCCCTGCACATCGAGTATGATTACAAGAACAGGTCAATCCTTGTGGTGAACAGCACCTACCATGCTGCGCCGAACCTGCGCGCAAGCATGACCGTCCACAGCGTCCAGTGGGATGAGCTTTACAGCAAAGAGGCCGCAGTGAATGCGGCTGCCGACAGTTCCCAGATGGTATTCACCGTGCCCCGGAGACTCTACTCGGGCGCACAACCCATTCTCCTCATCAACCTCAAGCTGAGTAACGACGCGGGCAAAGTCGTCAGCCGGAACTTCTATTGGGTGCCGAACAGCCTTACGGAATTTGATTGGACGGCAACCAACTATACGCACACGCCGGCAAAAGTCTTCCCGGACTTGACGGCGCTCACCCATCTTCCTCAAGCCGCCGTGACCGCTCATGCAGAGATCGAGCACACGATGCGCGGCAGGGAGGTCCGGCTCCAACTGAAGAACCCGTCAAGCGCGCTTGCCTTTCAGGTGCGCTTCGAGCTTCGGACACCCTCCGGAGGCCTGATTGCGCCCGTCATCTGGTCTGATGACTGGGTCGAACTCACGCCGGGCGAGTCGCGTACTTTCACAACCGCACCTCTGCCTAAAGACGCGCCGAGGGATGCCGTGATTGAGCTCAGCGGGTGGAACATCCCTTCAGCGACGATCACTCCTGTGTCTGCTGCGGGGGGCACGGCTCAATAACAAGGCGCCGTGGTTCGAAGGGTCGTGATCGTCACCCGTGTTGGGCGGCTGGCCTGGCGGCGTCCGTCCGCATCAGACGGTTTAGCCATGGGATGATCGCGGTCGCTGCGATCGCTGAGGCCAAAGCTCCAGCTCCCAGCCACGCGAAGACTCGCGTGTAAAAAGGAAGCATGGCTGTGGCGCTCGTGACGCCGGTGGGAATGCTTGCCAGGCCTGCAATCGCGCCTCCGGCGTACATTCCCACGCCCATGCCGAGAAACCAGGCGCCCATCATCACTCCCCGGGAACGCTCCGGCACAAGCTGTGCCACCATGGAAAAACCGAGCGCGCTGATCAGGAGTTCACCAAGCGATTGCGCGGCGTATCCCGCAACCAGCCACCATGACGAAACGATTCCGTTTCGCGCTGTAAGTCCGCTGCCCGCATACAGAAAGAATCCGATCGCCAGCAGATAGAACCCCGCAGCATACTTTGTGGCCATTGCAAAATCGCCGCGCGGCGATTTTGCCATCCGGTCGTAGAGGAACGCGAGCGGCAGCGCCAGCACGACCAGCCAGAATTGGTTCAAGTCCTGAAACTGCGCCGGCGAAACATGAACGCTCAAAATGCTGTGCTGGACGTTGCGCAAGGCGAAAAGCGTCAGGGACGTGTAAATCTGCTGGTTATATACGGCCCAGACGATGGACATCACGGTGAACACGATGCAGGCGACCATGCGCTTGCGCTCAGACGACTGTGCGGTCAGAAGCAGGTAAACAAAAATCCAGACCATCAGGGCCATGAAGACGCCCACGACGGCCAGTGCCGCCGACCGGGAACGGATAATCTCCGAGAGAAGAAACACAATGAGCAGCGACGCCGCAATCACGGCGATGAATCGCCGCCCGTCGAGCTTCTCGAAATCGGGTGCCGTACCGTAAGGGCGTATAAACTTGCGAAACGCGCCGTAGTTGAGCAGTCCGAGCGTCAATCCGATGGCGCTGAGGCCAAACGCAAGATGCCAGCTATCGAAGCGGAGCGAGCCGATTGTGACGGTCCAGTTCGGATGGTCCTTGATCCACGGCGTGAGCAGAATGGAAACGAAAGACCCAATGTTGAGGGACATGTAATAAATGGTGAAGAGGATGTCGAGCTTCGAATGCTCGCCTTCGTACAGGCGCGAAACCAAATTGTTGGGATTCACTTTGAAGAGCCCGTTGCCGAGCGCGATCAGACCCATGGCAGGAAAGAACGTCGCATTCAGGGGAATCGAGAGTGCGACGTAACCGAGCGCGAGCGTTGTCGCTCCCAGCACCAGGGTTCGGCGTGCGCCGAGCACGCGATCGCCGACGTAACCGCCGAGCATCGGCGTCGAATAAACCAAACCGGAGAATGCGCCCCAGAGGATGTCGGCGCGGGCGTCAGCCATCCCCAGGTGCTCCACCATGTACAACACCATGATGGAAGCCATGCCGTAATAGCCAAAGCGTTCCCAAATCTCGACAAAGAAGAGGACGAGGAACGCTTTCCGTGGATGTGGCTCGGCCGCTCTGCCGGCAGTTTGCATCGGCGCCCTCGAAGCGAGGAGGATAGCCGTTTTTCCTTGAAATCCAAAGCAAAACGAGCAAGAGTACGTCTGCAATTCGTTTCGCGAGCCGGTAGAGACGGCGACGCACTTGAACCGGCCGGCCAATGGGGGGCTCCCGTGAAGATCAGCGAGATGAACTGGAAGCAAGTCGAGGATTACCTGCATCACGACGACCGGGCCGTTCTGCCCATTGGCAGCACGGAGCAGCACTGCCGCCTGAGTCTGTGCACCGACCATATACTGGCGGAGCGTGTGGCCGTTGAAGCGGCCGAACCGCTTGGCGTCCCGGTTTTTCCCGGATTGCCGTATGGCATTACGCCGTATTTCATGGCGTACCCGGGAACGGTGACTCTGACGGCGGAAACCCATGGACGTGTGCTGCGAGAGATCATTGATAGTCTTGGGGCGCATGGTTTCAAGCGAATTGTCGTGGTGAACGGCCACGGAGGCAATTCACCAGGACAGGCGATCGCCGAGGAATGCATGCGTGCGAAGCAAGACTTGCGCGTGAAGTTCTACAATTGGTGGAATGCGGCTGCAACTTGGGCCAAGGTGATGGAAATCGATCCGGTCGCATCTCACGCCTCGTGGATGGAGAATTTTCCGTGGACGCGGCTCGCCGGCGTGGTTTACCCGCGGGAACAGAAAACGCCGATCGAGGTGTCGAAGGTCCATTCGTTGTCGCCCGATCGTGTACGCCAGTATATCGGCGACGGTAATTTCGCCGGCGTTTACCAGAAGCCGGATGAAGAGATGCTGGCGCTGTGGCGAACAGGGGTCGAGGAAACGAGGAACGCAATCGCACACGGCTGGGACTGAAAACAGGCGATCGAACCGTCGTTCGTCATTCAATGGACTGCGCATTCAAGCGGGTACAGGCCTGTAATGCGGTCAGAGGTCTCGAGGGTCGGCGAGGACGGAACAGGGCCGTTTCGTTTGACGCAACCCACATTCTTTTCTCCGGGAAAACATCCTCGCGAAGCCGGTGACAAATCTGGGAAATGCGCGCAAGCGGCTGATATTGAAATGATTTGGTAGCGGGGGGGCGGATCGAACGCCCGACCTAGGGATTATGAGACCCTCGCTCTACCACTGAGCTACCCCGCCGGAGAACCACGCTCACACAGTTTAGGGCACGGTGAGCACGATGGTCAAGAAAAGGGCGTTGCGACGGGAGCCGTGCGGCATGTCGATGGCCGCGCTCAAGGATTTCGGGCTTCCGGCGCGATTAACGCGACATAACGCGATGCACCGTCTTGACAAAGCCGGAGCCCTCCATTAACGTGAGGTTCGATTCGCTCTCCGCGCCGACCGTGGATGTTCGAACCGCGATGGGCCGGGTTCGCCGCCTGGAGACGCCTTTCTCATGATCAAAACCGAAGACGAGCTGCGGAAGGAAATCGTCGAAATCGGGCGCTGGGTTCATCGCCAGGGGTTCGTTGCGGCTTACGACGGAAATATTTCCGCCCGCCTGGATAATCACCGCATTCTCTCGACGCCGACAACGATGTCGAAAGGCATGATGGCGCCGGACGATCTGGTCGTCGTGGATTACGAGGGGAAAAAGATCAGCGGGATCCGCAATGTGACGAGCGAAATCGCCATGCACATCCTTATCTACAAGCGCCGGCAGGATGTTCACGGCATCGTGCACGCGCATCCGCCGACGGCGACGGGCTATGCCGCCGCGGGGCTTTCGCTCAATAAGGCCCTCATTTCGGAAGTCGTGCTCTCGCTCGGCTGCGTTCCGCTCGCGCGTTACGGCACGCCCGGCACGCCGGAATTGACCGAAGCGCTCGCACCGCTGGTCAGTTCTTTTGACGCCATTTTGATGGCCAATCACGGCGTCGTCACCTGCGGGCCGGACGTGATGCGCGCCTACTTCAAGATGGAGACGGTCGAACACTTCGCCAAGATCTCACTCGTCACAGAGCTGCTGGGCAGACAGGTCTTGCTCTCTGAGACGGACGTGGATAAACTCTTGGCGGCGCGTTCTCGCTACTTTGGGGCGGCCGCGCCGGCTTCCCAGCGCTCGAGCGCTTGCCCGGTGACGGAGCCAGGCGGCGATGGCGCAGGGCGATTTCGGATTTCAACGGATGAGATTGCGGCGATGGTCGCGGAAGCGGTGAAGCACCTGAAGCCGCGCGCGTAAAATAGGTCGTAATTGCTTTTGGAGGAAAACGATGGGTGAAGCGCTGGGAATGATCGAAACGCGGGGACTGGTGGCCATGATTGAAGCTTCGGATGCGATGGTCAAGGCCGCCAAGGTTACGCTGGTGGGCTGGGAGAAGATTGGTTCGGGCTATGTGACCGCGCTCGTGCGCGGAGACGTCGCCGCCGTGAAGGCCGCGACGGACGCCGGCGCCGCTGCAGCGCGACGCGTGGGCGAATTGATTGCCGTGCACGTCATCCCGCGCCCACATCCGAGCCTGGAAGGTACGCTGCCCATTGGCAAAGCCGAAACAAAGTGATGGGGGGCAAGCAGCGGCCTTGAGCGTTCAGCATTCAGCCAACCTGCCCCTTCGCCGGAAGCTGACGGCTGAATGCTGACGGCTCTCCCGCAACTCATCACTCGTCACGGCTCTTTCTATGCTGCTCGCTAAAGTGGTCGGAACTGTCGTCGCCACGCGCAAGGACCCGCGCCTTGAAGGGAAAAAGCTGCTCGTCGTCGCTCCGCTCTCTCCGGAAGAAGTCGCTTCCGGCTCGCACAACGCTCCCGTAGGAAAAGCCAATTACGTTGTTGCCGTGGATACGGTAGACGCGGGCTACCGCGAAACCGTCATCATCGTTCAAGGCAGCTCGGCGCGCATGGCGAGCGGATGCAAAGATACGCCCGTGGACACCGCCATCGTCGGCATCGTGGATACTGTCAAGCTGGATGAGCAGAGGCCGTAAAAATTATGAGCGATGAAGTCTGGAGCGCAGTCGGCGGGTTGCATCCTGATTACTGAGAGCGCCTTGCAACGGACCGTGCGCTGGACCTCAGAATTCATGATTCCTATTTCATAATTTTTGGAACGCCTAACTATGTTTCTTGCGCGAGTCGTGGGGAACGTCGTCGCGACGATGAAGGATCCGGCCTTCACAGGAAAAAAAATTCTCGTAATCCAGCCCATCAACAAAAGCGGCGACGCCGAGGGCGCGAAAATACTTGCCCTCGATAGCGTCGGCGCGGGCGCGGGAGAAACGGTTTATTGCTGCCGCGGCCGCGAAGCCAGCTTTCCCTGGCTGCCCGATGAAGTCCCGACGGAAACGTCCATCATTGCGATTGTGGACCAAATCAACGTCGAGAAATTATGAATTACGAATTGCGCGGGCGCAGAAGGTGAGGCGGGCCTGCAGCGGGATGCGGCGCCTCCCCTACGTTTCATAATTCACAATTCGTCATTTGAACCATGCTGATTGGCAGAGTGATTGGCGACATTGTTGCGACGCAGAAAGCGCCGAGCCATGAAGGGCAAAAAATTCTCATCGTGCAACCGCTGAATCTCGACGGCACGGACCGCGGCGGTGTGGTTCTTGCGCTCGATGCCGTGGACGCGGGCGCGGGCGAGCGCGTGCTGGTCGCGACGGAAGGCTGGAGCGCGATGACCGCCGTGGGGCGTCCGCATTCACCGATTGATATGGCCGTGATCGGCGTGATTGATGCCGTCACGCTCGCCGCGTAAGCAGCCCAACTCATGTTGATTCCCGGATACGCGACCGCCGAAGGCACGGCGCGGTTTCGCGCGCGCTTCGAGCCGACGCTCAACTTCCGCCAAGCCGACGGCCTCTCGATTTCCTCGATTGGACTGGGAACTTATCTGGGCGATCCCACCGCCGAAGTGGATGCGGGCTACGAAGCTGCAGTAATCCGCGCGGCGGAGCTGGGCGTCAACGTTCTCGACTCGGCCATCAATTACCGGCATCAGCGGAGCGAGCGCGCCATCGGCCGGGCGCTTGCGATGCTGATCGGTTCGGGGCGCTTTCGCCGCGATGAATTCGTGCTCGCGACCAAAGGCGGTTTCCTAAGCTTCGATGGAAGCGAGCCTGCAGATCCCGCCGCCTACTTCAATGAGAAGCTGGTTCGCTCGGGCCTCATCGAGCCCGGCGACGTTGCGGCGGGATGTCACGCGATCGCGCCGCGGTTTCTTGCCGCGCAAATTGAAGCGAGCCGCCGGAACCTCGGCGTCGAAACTCTGGACCTCTATTACGTTCACAATCCGGAAACGCAATTGAGCGCGGTTTCTCGCGAGGAATTCTATCGCCGTCTGCGCACGGCCTTTGAAGCGCTCGAAGAGGCCGTCGCACAAGGCAAGATTCGGATGTATGGGACAGCGACGTGGAACGCCTATCGCGTGGCGCCCGAATCACGCGACGCTGTTTCGCTCGCTGAAGTTCTTCGTGCCGCTAGACAGGCCGGAGGAGAAAACCATCATTTCCGGGCTATCCAGCTTCCGTTCAATCTGGCCATGCTCGAGGCGCTCGCTTCGGGCACCCAATCCGTGGATGGAAAATTCATGCCCGCCTTGCGCGCCGCCGAGACCTTCGGCCTGACGGTCTTCGCAAGCGCCACGCTGCTCGAGAGCCGCCTCGCCGCCGGCTTGCCGGAGCGCATTCAGCAGAAATTCCCCGGCCTCTCGACCGACGCGCAGCGCGCAATTCAATTCGTTCGCTCGGCGCCCGGCGTCGCGTCGGCCCTTGTCGGCATGAGCCAGCCCGCGCACGTGGAAGAGAATCTGCGGACGGCTGCCGTCCCGCCGCTGACGCCCAAAGCTTTCCGCGCACTTTTTTCAAGCTAAGAACAGCGGCGCGGGATTCGCGCTTCTTGAAGGACGCATCGCCGCGCCGCCACAACCAGAGAATTCCGCCGAATTCGTTACCCCATCACCCCTTTCAGAAGCGATAGCCGATCGTCATGGAGAGGAGCGGGTAATACTTGAAAGGCGACAGGTCGTTGGAGATTTTGTTTTGTTCCCCCACGACGTTGTTCTGAATGGCAGAGTTCGTTGCGACATTCTGGCAGTTGGCGCCGTCCGGAGCGCAGGCCGCCCCCGTGAGATTGAGGTTGATTTTGGGCGAACCTTCAAAGGCCACGCCCCCTTCAATGTTGAAGCTGAAGTGTTTCCCGTTGCGCGGCACAAGGTTCCCGAACCCGATCATGATCGTCGGCGCGACCTTGTTGAAATAGAGCTTCGCCGTGCCCGTCACCGGATTCGAAGCCTCGCTCAAGTACTGGGTGCCGTTCAGCGTAAACGTTTGCCCTCCCGCGACATTGGCCGATGCGTTCACGTGATTGTCGTTGTAAACCATGAGCCCAGGGCTCAAGTGGAAGGCGTGCGCAAAGGGAAACCAGTCGAAATGCGCGTCCACGGAGGCCCATCGCAGATCCCCGTTGTACTGGATTCCATTGTTGCTGTAGCCGCGGCTATAGCTGAAAAAGTTGAAACCGCCGCGAAAGTTGGTGGAATGCGTCAAGCGGACCGCAGCCTCTCCGCCAAAGCCAAGCGATGACAAGCGGAAGCCGGCGCCCACGCGGCCTGCTCCGCCTTTCCCGCCTTCGGCCGCTGCCTGCGGCTCGCCGGCAGGCGGTGGCGTTGCCGGCTGTTCCTCGGTTGTCGTTGAGGGCGCCGAGGATTGCTGCTGGCTTTGTGCGGCAGGCTCCTGTTGCTGACTGGTGGCATCCTGTGCAGCAATCGGGCGTGCCAGAATCAAGCCCAGCGTCAGCGCGGCCAAAACTGCCGGCACTTGCTTTAACTTCCGTTCACGAACAAAATTCTCCGATGCTTCCATCCTGTTCCTCCCCTAGGAATTTAAGTGATGCCTCTATTTATAAGGTCTGCAGGCCTGCAGACCTCCGGTTGACTTCTCGGCGGTCATGGAGCTGCTGCTTCCACAAAAGCTACACCCTCCATTCGATCATTTTCCGATCGAATTCAATGCACCTCGCGAAGTAGCTTACCAGACTTTAACCAAGGCGCAATGGCACTTTAGTGGGGGTATAGAATGGCGCGTTTGTGAGGGAAGGCCTCGCCTTGCGCATTGCCAATAACTTCGCTATTCGGGTGTCGGGCCGGCGCAGGATTCTTGAGCGCAGCCCGCCCGTGTCGCTCAAGGCACTGAACATTGTATGAACATTTAGTATTGACTTGGCTTATGTGCGATGGTAATTTGTTCCCGCACGCGCAGTCCACCGAACTGAATCATCGCTATCCAAAGGAGAGTGAACGTTCATGAAGAAGCTTGCTGCGTTATTTGCGACGCTGCCGCTCGCGCTGGTTCTCGCAACTTCCGCTCATGCGACGACGGCGAAGAAGCGCTCGACCCGGAAGAAGGCCACTCCGGGACCGCACCGGTATTATGGGGATATCCGAAGCGAAGGCGGAAGCTACGTCTTTGTCACTCGCGGGAAAGCGCTGAAGATCAACAATCAGGATTTTGCCGGTTTGAAGGACGCCGCAGGCAAACACGTGCGCCTGATGTGCACCCGCAGGAACGATGCCGTGACCATCTCAAGCCTGGCTGTGATCAAGCCGCGGCCTCGAAGAAAAACAAAAGCAATGAAGAAGTAAGCGGCGACTTGAGGAGAGCTTCGGCCGCGTCCGCCAGAGCGCATGCGCGCGGGCTAGTTCGCGTGCCCATGTGTGGAATCGAGCTCGTATGCCCATCGCGTTGTACGAGGGCGCTCGGGATTTCCTGTCTCCGCTTCGCACCTTGCTGCGAAACCCTGCCTCGTTTGCAAAAATCCAGCCGGTCAACCCGCGCCAGGCGGTGTATACTCTGGCGTTCTGGCGTTTGATGAGGAGGGGATGATGAAGAGACGGTTGAGCTTATTCCTGCTTTTTGGCCTTTTTTTGACAATCAATTTGATGGCGACGGCGGGCGGCTTCGGCCAGCAGGTCAGCCCCGCGCTTTACCGCAGCATGAAGTGGCGGATGATCGGCCCCTACCGCGGCGGGCGGACGCGCGCGGCCTGCGGCGTGGCAAGCGAGCCGAATGTTTTTTACATCGGCGCTGTGGATGGCGGCGTTTGGAAATCGGACGATTACGGGCGAACCTGGAGGCCGATTTTCGACCACGAGCCGACGCAATCCATCGGCGCCATCGCCGTGGCGCCTTCCGATCCGAATGTCGTTTACGTAGCGAGCGGCGAAGGCTTGCAGCGGCCCGACCTTTCGGTGGGCGACGGCGTTTACAAATCCACCGACGCGGGCAAAACATGGACGTATCTCGGATTGCGCGATAGCGAGCAAATTCCGGCGCTCGCCGTGGACCCGCAGAATCCCGACACGGTTTTTGCCGCCGTGCTCGGCCATCCTTACGGCCCGAACACTGAGCGAGGCATCTTCCGCTCGACCGACGGCGGCAAAACCTGGCAGAAAGTCCTCTATGTGGATGAGAATACGGGCGGCGACGACGTGGTGATTGACCCGTCGAACCCTCAGATCGTTTACGCCACGCTTTGGCGCGCGCGCCAGGGGCCCTGGGAAGATAACAACGCTTACGGCGGAGCGGGCGGCGGAATTTTCAAATCCACGGACGGCGGAACGACCTGGCAGCGCCTCACGGGCGGCTTGCCGGAACATTTGGTCCAAGCTTATGTCGCCATCGCGGCGAGCGATCCGGACCGGCTTTATGCTACGGTCGCAATGACAGCGACCAGCGGTTACCAATCCGGCCGCGGGCTCGGCATCTATCGCTCGGACGATGCCGGCGCGCATTGGTACCGCGCCACCACCGACCCTCGTCCCGCCGAGCGCATCGGTGGCGGCGATTTGCCTGTGCCGGCGGTTGATCCCAAAAATCCCGACGTCGTCTATAGCACGAGCATCGTCACCTGGCGCTCGACCGACGGCGGCAAAACGTGGACCGGCATCCGAGGCGCGCCCGGCGGAGACGATTACCAGAACATTTGGATCAATCCGGTGAATCCGGACATCATTCTTCTCGTCGGCGATCAGGGCGCGCTCGTGACCGTCAACGGAGGCAAGACCTGGAGTTCGTGGTATAACCAACCGACCGCGCAGCTCTATCACGTCATCACCGACAACCAGTTTCCCTACCGCGTTTACGGCGGGCAGCAGGAAAGCGGGTCCGTCGGAATTTCGAGCCGCGGCAACGACGGGGAAATCACTTTCCGCAACTGGCATCCGGTCGGGGTCATCGAATACGGCTACGTCGCGCCCGACCCCCTCCATCCGAACATCGTTTACGGCGCTGGGCGAAACGAAGTCTCAAAGTTCAACTGGGTGACGGGACAAGTGCAGAACGTCTCGCCCATTCCCGTCAATAGCCGCAAATATCGCGCCGACCGCACGGAGCCGATCGTTTTTTCTCCCGTTGACCCGCACGTTCTCTATTACGCCGCGAACGTTTTGTTCAAGACCACGGACGGAGGCCAGTCCTGGCAGGCCATCAGCCCGGACCTGACGCGCCCGGATCCCGGCATTCCCGCAAGCCTCGGCACGCTGGCCGTGAAGAGCGCTTACGCGCATAAAGTGCGGGGCGCGATTTACGCCGTCGCGCCGTCATTCAAGGACGTCAACACGATTTGGGCCGGCACGGACGACGGCTGGGTCTGGGTCACGCACGATGGCGGCAAGCACTGGACGAACGTCACGCCGCCCGGAATCATTCCGTGGATGAAAGTCGCGCAGATTTCCGCATCGCATTTTGACGACGAGACCGCCTATGTTTCATTCAGCGGCTTTCGCATTGACGACATGCATCCCGTGATCTACCGCACGCACGACGGCGGAAAAACCTGGAAGCTCATCGTCAACGGCTTGCCGGCTGATTCGCCCGTGAATACCGTCCGCGAAGATCCCGTCCGCAAGGGTCTGCTTTTCGCGGGCACGGAAACGGCCGTTTGGGTTTCTTTCAACGACGGCGACAACTGGCAATCGCTGCAATTGAATTTGCCGCACACTTCAATGCGCGATTTGTGGATTCACGAGGATGATTTGATTGTCGCCACCCATGGGCGCTCGTTCTGGATTCTCGATGACATCACTCCGCTCGAACAGGCCCGCGCATCGGTTGAAGACGCAAGCGCCTTTCTCTTCAAGCCCGAAACGGCCTGGCGCATTCGCCGCGATACCAACACCGATACGCCGCTTCCGCCCGATGAGCCTGCGGGCAAGAATCCGCCTTCGGGCGCGATCCTCGATTATTATTTGAAATCGGGCGCGAGCGGTCCGGTCACGCTCGAAATTCTCGACGCCGAAGGGCATGTCGCGCGGCGCTATTCGAGCGCGCAAAAGCCGGCCTTCACGCTCGCCGAGCTCAAGAAATCCGCGCAGATCCCGACGTATTGGATCCGCATGCCGAAAATTCTGCCCGCGAGCGCCGGCATGCATCGCTGGGTCTGGGATCTCCATTACGCACGGCCGGCATCGTTGCACTACGACTATCCGATCTCTGCGGTTCCGCATAATACGCCGAGCACGCCGCAAGGCCCGCGTGCTTTGCCGGGCCGTTACACGGTGAAGCTCACGGCGGACGGCGAGACGTACACTCAGCCGCTCGTCGTCAAGATGGATCCGCGCGTCAACGTCACGCCGGGTGCGCTCGCCGCGCAATTCAAGCTCGAAACGGAAATCGCCGCGGGGATGGACGGCTCCTTCAGCGCGCTCAAGCAGGCTCGCGACATCGAGACGCAGCTCAAGCAGCTCAAATCACGCGTTGCTGCAGGCGCCGTTGCGAAAACGGTTACAGCGCTTGAAGCGAAGGTCACGCCCTTCATCGGAACGCCGGGCGGATTCTTCGCCATGATGGAAGGCAAACAAGTGCCGCCGAGCTTCACGATGCTGAACAGCCGGCTCGGCGAGCTTTACGGCCTTGTGGACGCCGCGGACGCCGCGCCGACCGACGCCGAAGCCGCGGCCTATCCGCCGCTGGCCCAGGCTCTCTCGACGCTGCTCGCCCGCTGGAAGAAACTCGTGACGCGCGATGTCCCCGCGCTCAATCACGAGCTCCGCAGCGCGCATGTGCCTGTCGTCTCGTTTGGCCCGGCAAGCGATTCGAGTCATCCGTAAGGGCGAATCGTGAATTGCCGCCGGCCTTCAAAACCGGCGCGAGAGCTCTGATGCAAACGCGCGCTTAGGAACGTTCGCTCGCAAGCGCCGCATAAATTTCGGCGGGCGGCTCGCTTTCAAACGGCGCCGTGCGGCGCTCGGCGGCGACGGCGCCGACAATGAGGACCGCTGGCGCAGGAAGGCGCGGACTTTGCGGAAGATTGCGGAGATGGGTGCGCGCTATTTTCTGCCCGGGCGTTGCTGCGCCGGAGACTATCAGGCAAGGCGTATCGGCAGACCATCCGGCGGCGGTCAGTTCCTCGGCGAATCGTCCGTAGAATTCACCCGGCATATAAATCGCAAGTGTCGCGTCGCACGCAATCCCTCCGCCCGATGAATCGCGCGCGAGGGATGCGGCAGCACGGCGCCCCGCGAGAAAAACGAGTTTTGAGGCGAATCGCCGGTCGGTGAGCGAGATTCCGGCGGCCGCAGCGGCGGCGAACGCGGCCGTGACGCCCGGAACGATTTCAAATTCGACGCCCGCCTCGCCGAGGGCGTCGCACTCTTCGCCTGCGCGGCCGAAGACCAGCGGATCGCCGCCCTTCAACCGAACGACCGCTCGCCCATCGCTTGCATGCGCGATCATCAGCGCGTTGATCTCTTCCTGAACGACTCCTTTTCGCCCGCACCGCTTCCCGACGTTCACGACGAGCGCCGAGGACGAAGCGAGCGAGAGAATCTCGGGCGTCACCAAATCGTCGTGGAGCACGACGTCCGCTTCACGCAGGATTCGCGCGGCTTTGACCGTCAGCAGTTCGGGATCGCCCGGTCCCGCGCCCACCAAATAAACTTTGCCTTTCATAAATCCCCTTTCCGGCCCCGCGCTCCTGCCGAGCGCCGATACGATTCATAAGCCGGGCGGCTTGCAATCCGATGCAGCGCCCGCCTGCGTCGCTCCGGTCCAATCGCCCGAGAAGAAAGCTTGTCTCTCGCTTCGCCCAGCCGCTCGACCCACGCCTCATAATCCGGCCCGAACTCCACTTCGAGATCCTTACGCAGCCGTTGCGCGAGCGCCGGGCTGCGGCCTCCCGTCGAAATTGCGATCTGGAGCGCGCCGCGCCGCACGACCGCGGGATAATAAAAATCGCAGCGCGGCGGATCATCCACGACGTTGCACCAGATGCCGCGCCGCCGGCACTCCTCGAAAATCCGCTCATGGACCGCAGGCGATGACGTCGCGGCCACGACGAGCGCGGCGCCTTCAAGGTCCGAGGGCGCAAACTCGCGCGCGTGCCAGAGGATTCTCACTTCGCGCGCCCATTGCGCGATGGCTTCCGTCGCTTGCGGCGCCACCACGCAAAGCTCGGCGCCCGCTTCGATCAGCCCCGCGATCTTGCCTTCGGCCACGCGCCCCGCGCCCACGACAAGGCAGCGCCGTCCTTCGAGCTTGACGAACATTGGAAAAAGCGTCTTCGGCATTCATCCTCCAAATCCGCTGGCCTTTACGTCATCGCTCTGCACCAGCGCTTCATCCGGCGCACTCGCCGCGGCCGAGTTTGAGCGAATAGGTTTCCGTATCGCCCCAATCCACGAACAACTCGCTCACCTCGCCCGCCGTTTCCGCGAAAGCCGCGAGCTCCTGCTTAATGCGCTCGTCGGGTATACGTTCCGCCCAGGCGCTGAAGGAATCGCCCGGCGCCCGGTCGTGCAGATAAAAATCAACGAGCGCGCGCAAAGCCCGGGGAATACGCTTTGCGGGAAGCGGCATCACCTGGCGCGCAAAGTGCACACCGTCCGCGGAGACTCGCCCGGCGAGCATCAACTGGTAATAAGGCGCCTGCTTCTCGCCCACTTTGCGCGCGTTGCCGTAAAGCCCGATATCCGCAATGTGGTGCTGTCCGCAGGAATTCGGGCAGCCGCTGATTTTGATCCGGATTTTCTGCGCTTCGGGGTCGGCTTCATTCGCGAACTCGCCGGCCAGCACTTCCGCGAGCGTCAGCGAGCGCGTAATGCCGAGATTGCAGGTGGTTGCGCCGGGGCAGCCGGTGACGTCGGCGATGGTCCGCGCGCCGGGCGTCGCGAGACCCAGACGGCGCAATTCCTCGAAAACCTCGGGCGCACGGTCCGCCGGCGTCCACGGAATCACCAGGTCCTGTGAAATGGCGATGCGCACGGCCGGAAGCCGGTGCTTTTCGAGCAGGTTCGCCAGGCCGCCAAACTGCGCGGCTGAGATATTCCCCGCCAGCAATTTGATCCACGCGATGACGTAACCCGGCTGGCGTTGCAGCTCGAGATTGTGCTGCGCCCATCGCTCGAATTCGGCGGAACGGCTCGGCCCGCTGCCGTTCCCGTGGCCATTGCCGTTTCCATTGCCGGCGTATGGTTGGATCGCAACCAGCGGCGCATGGGAGGGCGAAGGAACGGTCAGCGTTTCGGCAGGCGTCGTCACCTCGGCGCGCTTTGCCGCGACCAGCCGCTTGAATTCTTCGATTCCCTTTTCGCGCAGAACGAATTTCATCCGCGCTTTATATTTGTTCTTGCGGTTTCCGTGCTCGTTGAAGACGCGCAGAATCGCTTCCATCGTCGGAATCAATTCCTGTTCGGGAAGAAATTCATCGAACGTCGCCGCTTCGGTGGGCAGGCTGCCGAGACCTCCGCCGACGAGCACCTTGAAGCCGCGCCGCCCCGTCCCGTTCGAGCCGCGCACGCGCGCAATCAAGCCGATATCGTGAATTCCCGCCACCGCGCAATTGCCGTCATCCTCGCAGCCTGAAAAAGCGATCTTGAATTTGCGCGGAAGGGTGTGAAACTCGGGATGGCGCAGAAAGAAGCGCGTGGTTGCGAGCGCGTAAGGCGTCACGTCAAACGCTTCCCCGGCGCAAATGCCCGCGAGCGGGCAGCTCGTAACGTTGCGGACCGTGTTGCCGCACGCTTCGCGCGTCGTGAGCCCGCATGCGGCCAGGAGGCGCATGATGTCCGGAACGTCCGCCAGGTTCACAAAGTGAAACTGGCAATTCTCGCGCGTCGTCACGTGGCCGCGGCCGGTGGAATAAGTTTCGGCAAGGGTCGCAAGCGCCCGAAGCTGCTCGGGATCGAGCACGCCCGATGGAATCTTCACCCGCACCATCTGGACGCCCGCCTGGCGCTGGCCGTAAATGCCGTGCTTCAAACGGAAAGAGCGGAATTCCTCGTCGGTGATTTCGCCCCGCGAGAGTTGCGCCGCGCGCTCCTCGAAAATCCGGACTTCTTCTTCAATCGCCTCGCGCGTATGGCGCGACTCGACTTCCGCCGTAAGCATTGGAACCTCCCAGGAAAAAATCCTCCTGCTCCACGTCTGCTGGCAGCGGCTGATGATTGAACTGGAGTTATTGCTTTAGGACGGAAACTCGCGCCAGAAGACGTTTGAGCACACTAACGACAACAACACATCAAACACATCGTCTTCGAGCACAAGCTGAACATCGGAGGATATTCTATACTCGCGCCTCGGCTCCCGTCAAGCAAAATCGAAAATCTCACGGGCTTCATTGGGGCGGCTGCGGAGCGGGCTTGGAGGGAAGTTCTTTCCACCCGGCCTCGTCTTCCGTGATGAGTAACGTCCGATCGGCCGGGGGAGTTTCAACGGTCTGGCGCGCGCCGCTCGGCCAGACGATTTCGACGCGGTCGACGCGGTCGAGTTGTCCAAGTCCAAACCAGGCTTCAGTCGCGCACTGAGAGAGATAAGATCCCGCCACACCGTACTGGCGAATTTGCCGCCGGCCGCCGGCCGTGAGGTAGACCTTGGCGCCGTAACCCGAGCGGTTGCTGCGGGTTCCGACGAGGTGGATGGAGAGCCAATGATTGCGATTGCCGCCGTCATTGCGCAACAGCAGCGGACGATGGCGATTGGTCATGATGATCATGTCAAGGTCGCCATCGCGGTCGAAATCAGCGCAAGCGGCGCCTCTCCCGTGAATGGCTTGCGCGAGTGCCGTGCCTGCCGCACCCGAGCGTGCGACGTCAAAGAAGCCATCCTGCCCTTTCGACCAAAAAAGGAGCGGCCGCTCGGGAATCAACTGCGTTGGATCGCCTTTATTTTCGAGCGTCGAGCCGTTGACGGCGAGGATGTCGAGCCAGCCGTCGTTATCAAAATCGAAGAAGAACGTGCCCCAGCCCGCATCTCGAATCGAAATCTCGCCGCAGCCGAACATATCCGCAACATCGGAAAAGTGAAGCGCACCGTGTGCCCCTTGTTCAAACCAAAGGTTTTCGTAAAGAGCGTCGCCTTCCGCCAGCCAATGCGTGAGGAACATATCGAAGTCGCCGTCATTGTCGTAATCGCCGATGGCGATGCCCATCGTTCCGCGATTCTCCTCCGTCCACGACGAGGCGCTGATGTCCTTGAACCTTCCCTGGCCGATGCCTTGAAACATGCGGTTTGAAGCAATGTCGTTAGCAATGTAAAAATCCTGCCAGCCGTCGAGATTGAAATCAGCGAAAGCCGCCGAAAGGCTCCGGCCTTCGGGATTCGCGACGCCGAGGCGTGGCGCCACGTCGGTAAAAGTCCCGTCGCGATTGTTGTGGTAAAGGCGGTTGGGAACGGCGCGAAAGGCTGCGGGGTTGAGCGTGAAAGGCACATTCATGCCGTATTCCTGAGCCGTCGCCCCGTGCGGGACGTTTCGCAGGTTGTAATCAGCGTAATTGGGAACGTAAAGATCAAGCCAGCCGTCGTTATCGTAATCAATCCAGACCGGCGTCGTTGCCCAGAGATGGTTCGCCACGCCGGCGCGGTCGGTGACGTCGGTGAAGGTTCCGTTGCCATTGTTGTGGTAGAGAACCGAGCGGCCATAATTGGTGACATAGAGGTCGAGGCGTCCATCGTTGTCAAAGTCGCCCCAGGCTGCGCCCATGCCGAAACCACCGCGGTTGGCAACACCTGCAGCGAGGGTTACGTCCGTGAATGTTCCATCGCCATTGTTATGGTAGAGATGGCTGTAGGGCGCGTCAGGAGACGGCTTCGCGCCCCAGGGGCCCGGTTGGTTGACGAGGTAGAGGTCGGGCCAGCCGTCGCCATCGTAATCCCCCCAAGCGGCGCCCGGGCCGTAGTCCTCGGGAAGCTGATGCGTCCGCGCGCCCGCGGAGTGGACGAAATCAATTCCCGCTTGGCGCGTGACATCCGTAAACACGACGCCAGGGTCGTTGCCTGTCAGCTTGCGGGCGGCGCTATTGAATATGGCTGGTTTTCGCTTCCGGGCCGATTGGGAACACCCCGTAGCGAAGCCGGCAAGAACCACGGCGCCCGAGCGAAGAAGATCCCGCCGGGTCATCGCCGTCCGCCGCGCCCATGGAAACTCAAGCCGGGCTGGTGGACCGAAATCCGCCTCCGATTCACGTCCCGGGCAGCGGAAGCCGCCGATCGAGAGGCGGAATTCAGCAACGCGATCTGGGCGCTGCCGGAAGACATCGTCGTGACCGCAGACTTCACAAATTGGCCTGGAAAGACAAAATTCATGAAGTATTGATTGGCCTTGCGATAGCGTAATTTGGCTGCGACCAAAATGGGGCCATCGCTTTTCCGGGGAACCGTGAACTTGTAATCGTACATGTCGGAAAACCCCGGGAAAATCGCGCGCCGCGAGATGGTACCCACATAGCGCCACAGGTGATGGCGCACCACGGGCTTTCCCTCGGGATTCACGCCGATAGCCCTCAGGATGAGCGTGCCCGGCTCGACGTGGTTTTGCGCGGTCAGTTCGCCTGAATGGAAGATGACCCGCCCGGATGCGTCACTGACCTTCACCTCAACCCATGCGCGTATCAAATCGAGCGGGCCGGTGGCAAATCCATGCCCGGCCTTGTTGTTGCTCAAGACCACGCGAATATCGGCTTGCTGACCCGGCCGAACAGCAGAGGGCGCAATGACTCTGAGCGGGATCACCGGCCCTTTCGGCCAGATCCGGGCGATCTCCGGAACGTATTGTTCGCCTTTCAGCCATTCGATTACGCGGCGCGTCTGGCTGCGGGCATTGTAAATGTGCAGCATCTCGGGCATCTCCTGATTAGCCGCCGCAAACCAATGGTTGCGAATCCGAAGCCCGCGCCCGAGCTTGAGATCATACGGATCAGCCAGCGCCAGGCTGGGAGCTTTCGTAAACCACATGTGGCATTGCTGGCAGCGGAGACGGTCGGCCGGGTTCGGGTTGGCGTCCCACTTCCCCAGGCGCCATTCGTCATATTGGTTTTGGAGCTGCACAAAGCCGACGTGGTTAATTTGCTTGTTGATGAATTGCTTATGGCAGGAAGCGCAGGAAACAGGATTCTTTTCGAGCGCAAGATTGTAATCAGCGTCGTGCTGCTTCGGGTAGGCGCGAATCAAAAAATGAGTGAGAGCGGTGGCGTAACCGGCCTGCTTGTATTCGAACAGATAAGGCTTGGGTGGCGCCCAAACGTAGTTGCCATTGCCTTGCACGTCCACGCGCTGCATCGAGTGGCAAGCCACACAGGAGCTGCCTTCTTTGAACCCCGGCGCTTCGATGCTGGTGCTCGCGTTCTTATAGGCCGAAAGCAACGAGACCGGGTCGTGGCAGCCGGCGCAATAGCGAGTGGCCGGAGCGCCTTCCGCATGCATCAATGCGCCTTGGACGGCCTGATAAAATTTGTCTTCCGCAGACCATCGGTGGGGGCTTGATCGCCATTCGTTATAGATTTCCGTATGGCAGCCGGAAGCCCCGCAGGATTTCGAGCCGGCCAGGAGCTGAGGCGCAACCGGGCCGCCGCTCGAGGTCTCCGCCATGCTCGGAGCGAATGGATCTTTGCCATACGGCATTTTGTAACCCGCGGGCAATCCGTAATGGCTGAAGTTGGGGGCATAAGCAATGTACGCGAGCGTTCCTACAGCGACGACGGCAAAGCATAAGCCCGCCGTCACAGCGGCCGTTGCCCACATGTGGCGGCGCGCCGGCCGATAGTCAGGGGGCACAAAGCTGGGCAGGCCGTTTGCCGCGTTCAGGCCGTTGTGATTCGCCTTTTTGGCGCGCGGATAAACGTGATAAGCGAGAAAAGGAATCGCCGCGATTCCACTCCACAGATGGACGCGGTCCCAGAAATGGCTGGTCAAAAGCGAAAAAGCTGCCTGCCAGGTTAGCACGACGCCCGAGACCGTGGTCACCGCCATAGTCCAAAAGCCCGTGTAAGCACAGAATTTTCGGAATGAGCGGCGGACTTTGCGCGTCGCAAGCCAATGGCTGGCCTGCCACATCGTCAAAGGAATGAGAATAAGAATTCCTAACGCGGCATGGATGAGAACTGAGACTTGAACCGTCACACTGAATGGCATCAGCCAGATTGCAAGGCCGGTGATCGTGAGGAAAATCAGCGACCCGCTGAGCCAGCCAAATCGAAAAATGCCTTTTTCGCGGAGAAAGGAATGTCGTATGGGCAGCGGCCCCTGGCTCGAATCTTCCATTGTGCCCTCCTCAATTGAGCCGCCGCGCAGTCCCCCGCGCTATCTCGTCTTGTGAGTTCACGGTGAACTTCGCTTCGGCACACCTTGATAAAAACAAAAAGGGCGCAACGGTTTGGCAAGCATTGAGCTTGCCAATCGAGTTGCGCCCGCACTGCCCCTGGCCCAAGAGCCGAGGCCGTCAGACTTTGGGGTTTTCGCTTCTACCCCGGCTTGCGATCTAAAACTACGATAACCCGACGTCTACCCGAGAACGCCGTGCCGGCCCTTGAGAGATGAATCCTCGCCGGCTACGGCTGCACAATAAACCGCGCTATAATATAGGCCTGCGAGCGCGCTGACAATAACCGAAACCGATTATTTCCCCAAGATTTAACATTGCTCTTTTGCGATTTTATTTGCTCGCTGGGGGCTTCGCAGGCTAAAAAGCAGACCGGGCGTTGCAGCCGGACGTTGCAGCCGGGCGTATTCCGACCGGCAAGGTTGGATGGTAGGAATTCAAGTGCGGAACACACTCTAACGCCGGTCCACAAATCTGACTTTGGAGCCAGCCTGAAATTCGCAGGCGATGCCGGCCCTGGGGACTGATTACTGCAGCCGTCGCATCCGGCCGCTAAAGTTGATGGTTCGCGTCTTCAGCCAGCACCAGTTGCAGCATCTTGCGAAGCTCTTCAAGCTGTTTTGATTTGAATGATCGCCGCGTCTCCTCGATCACGCGCACGGCTTCGATCAGCGCAGCGCGATATTTCTTCCGAGGAGAGCAATCCACAAGCGGGCAATACGGAACCTGCTGTCCGTCCACGCCGCTGTCTTCAAGATACTTCAGGAAGACATCTCGCTCGTGGTTTACCCGTGAAGAGATTTCCTCCGTCAATTTTGTTACGTAATCGGCCATTGTGAGCCCGCGACTTTCGCCGTTATCCATGGTCTAACCTCCGTCATCCATTTACATCCATCTACCGTGCAAGGCCTGCGAAACACATTGTGTGGAACCCTGCGGATTCCCTTTCGGGTGCCTGTAATTTCACCCACCAATCTCCGCCGAGAACATATCTCCGTCTACGTAGCATAGTCCGACACAAACCGCGTTTCAGTGACGCGAATCACAGCAGTTAAGCCTGTCATCCTTTACCTTTCGTCCAAAGAAACAAACTATTTATAATCAACAGGATAAACGCGATTCAGGCAATTCCTCCGCCCGAATTAGGAAATTACTCGCTTGACATGATCGCAATTCATGGGGTACAATTTAATTCGTCCATCCCGTTAAAATCTAAGCGGAAATGACCATCGGTCCATTGGGGACGATTGGCCCTTCGCCCGAACACTAAGCCTCGGAGGTAGAATGAGAATTGTTCTTATGGGATTATCGGTCGCTGCGCTGTTAGCCATTGCGGCGCCGACTGAAGCCAAGATTTCTAGTCCGGTAGGACTAATTAAAAATGCGCCATTGTGTGCGATTGGACCAGCAAAAGTCGGATTGGCCAGTTGGTATGGAAGCGAATGCCAAGGAAATCCGACGGCTAGCGGAGAACCATTTAATCTACATTCACTTACGGCAGCTCAATGGGGTGTTCCGCTGGGCACAAAGATCAGAGTCACCAACCTGAAGAACAAGAAATCCGTGGTACTTCGTGTGAATGACCGCGGGCCAAGCCACAACTTTCCAGGACGAATTGTTGATGTTTCGAAGGCCGCGGCCGAGCGGCTAGGGTTTGTTGGAGAAGGCCTCACGCGCGTCAGGGTTCAGGTCGTTAGCTATCCCCACCGTTAGGATATAGATGCTTCCCCCAAACTGCCAATAAGGTGCGAGCGTTCAACCGTTCAGCATGGTTCCCAGCGCTCTGACGGGGACCATGGACAGGTGTGAGCCGCGTCACTGAGTTCCCCAAACCCGGGTGTTAGGGTGAGGTTGCGTGGCGGAAAGGCTTGAGAGAGGGGCCACGCAGGGGCGCGAGAAAATTCGGGCGTATGGGGCCTCGCTCTCAGGCGAAGGAGGCCGGCATGAGTTGGGCGATCTACGTGGCGATTTGGGTTGTTCTCGTGATAGCGGTCGTGGTCATCGCGGCGATTCGTTACTCCGCCGCCCGCCAGCTCGATCGCAGCGTTCACGTCATGGAAGGCGATCAGCAAATCAACGAGCAACTGGCGGAGCGAAAGAGCCTGGACAAGATGGATTTCTGGGGAAAATGTCTGACAGCCGTGATGATCGTTTACGGGCTGGTACTTGCATTCGTTTATGGCTATTCGCTTTGGAACTCAAGCCTGCAGTTGCATTGAGGGCGAGCGTTTCAGCGCAGTGGCGTGCGGCTGAAGCGCTCAAAGGAAAGGACGGAGGGTGCCATGGCCACTGAGACGAAAGTGGAAGGGGTGGAAGCGAGGGTTGCATTTCCGGGCGAGCGGTCGGCGGTAGACGGGTCGGGCGCGGTTGTTTGGGTGGAGTCGAATATCTCTCAGGGGGCTGCGGCCTATCCCATCACGCCTTCGACGCCGATGGGCGACGGGTTTGAAGCCCAATACGCAGAGGGAAAAAGGAATCTTTGGGGCGAACCCTTGAAGTTTCTCGAGCCGGAGTCCGAGCACAGTTCCGCTTCGGCGTGCGAAGGATTCGCGGTCGCGGGGGGACGAGTCACCAACTTCACCGGCGGGCAGGGCTTGATTCTGATGAAGGAGGTTCTTTATGTGATCGCCGGCAAGCGCTTGCCGGTCGTCTTCCACATTGGAGCGCGCGCGCTGACTTCGCACTCGCTCAACGTCCATGCGGGCCACGACGATGTGATGGGCGTGGCGGATGCGGGATGGGGAATTCTTTTCGGGCGCAACGCCCAGGAGGCGGCCGATCTCGCGCTCATCGCGCGCCGGGCCGCTGAAGACTCGGAAACGCCGTTCCTGAACGTGCTCGACGGCTTTCTGACCACACACACGGTTGAAACGGTTTTCCTGCCCGAGCCCGAGCTGATGCGGCAATTCGTCGGGAAGCCCTCGGAGAAATTGCGTCGGCTGTTCGATCCCTCACATCCTCTGTTGAGCGGGCCCGTCCAAAATCAAGACAGCTACATGAAGGGCAAAGTGGCGCAGCGGGCGTTTTACGAGCACGTCCGGCCGCGCCTCGAAGCCGCGATGGAAGAGTACAGCCGCTTGACCGGCCGGCACTACGGTCTGGTCCGCACTTACCGCATGGAGGACGCAAAGTACGCGCTCGTCGGACTCGGCTCAATGATGGAAACGGCCGAGGCCACGGTGGATTGGCTGCGCTCGATGGGGCTGCGCGTCGGGGTGGTGAGCGTCACGAGCTTTCGGCCATTTCCAGCGCGCGAGCTTGCCGAACTGTTGATTCATCGCGACGCGGTCACGGTCATCGAGCGGCTGGACGTGCCCCTCGCGGAGTCGAATCCTCTGATGATGGAGATCAAAGCGGCTCTCACCGATTATCAACTCGCTCACCGCCGCGAGATCGAAGGCCTGCCGAGAATGCATTCGGGCGTGGCGGGGCTCGGCGGCGCGCCCGTGCAGCCGAGTTACTGGGCTGCGGCAGTGGAAAATATGATGCGGTTCGACGCGCGCGACTCTTTTGTCGTGGGCACGCTCCATCGCGACACGTTGCCGTCCGGACCCGACGGTGATTGCCGGCCCGTGGACGCCTTCACGTTGCGCGGTCATTCGGTCGGGGGTTACGGATCGGTGACCACCAACAAGACGATTGCCGCGGTCTGCTCCGAGCTGTTCGGGCTCTACGTGCAAGCCTTCCCGAAATACGGAGCGGAGAAGAAGGGCCTTCCCACGCACTATTACCTGACGCTTGCCTCGAGCCCCATTCGCCTGCATGCTGAACCGACCGTGGCCGAATTCGTGGCCATCCAAGATCCCAACGCCTTTTTGAACGGCGACCCGCTCGCAGGTCTCGAGCGGGGTGGAACCATTTACCTGCAATCCGCACTGGACGGACCGACCCTCTGGTCGAGCCTGCCGCCGACGGCGCGCAACGCAATTCGTGAACGCCAACTGCGGCTCTTTGTGCTGGACGCTCTAAAAATCGCCCGCGAGTCGTCCAGCCGGCCCGACCTCCAGGTGCGGATGCAGGGAATCGCGCTCCTCGGCGCGTTCCTCGGCCTCACCCCTTTCCGGGAACGCGCCGGGTTGAGCGCGGACGACATGTTTGCCGCGCTCGAAAAAGTGCTGACGAAATTTTTCGGCAAGCGGGGAGCGAAGGTTGTGGCGGAAAATCTCGCCATTGCCCGCCGGGCTTATCGGGAGGTGAAGGAAGTTCATCCTCCTGAGCAAGAAATCGGTCAAGAAGAATCGCGGGAATTCCGGTTCAAGGAATTGCCCATTATGCAGAATGGCAACGGCCTGGTTCCTGCGGATTTTTGCAGCCGGATCGTTACAGCCTACGCATCGGGGCAGGCCGATGAACTCGAGGGGGATGAATTCGCCGCGCGCAGCCTGATGCCTCCGGCGAGCGCAGCCTTCCGGAGCTTTCGCCACCTGGCGCCGGAGATTCCGCGCTTCATCGCGAGCGCCTGCGTCGGGTGCATGGATTGCGTGAACGAATGCCCGGACACGGCGATTCTGGCCAAAGTGGCCGAGCCCGGGGCGCTCGAAGCGCAACTCGGCAAAGTCACGCGGAGCGACGACCGGCAATGGCTGAACGAGCAGTGGGTCCAGACGACGAAGTATCACGATATTCCCGTCAAGCGCGGGCAAACCGGAGGGCTCTTTGGAATTTTCGTTGATCCGGACAAGTGCAAAGGCTGCGGCGAGTGCGTCAAAGCCTGCGGATCGCACAAGGCCCTCGAGATGGTGACGAAGCAGGACGGCGATCTCGCGCGCCTCGACATGGGCATGGAATTGTTCCGGCATCTTCCGGAGACGCCGTCGCGCTTCTTGAACGAGAAATCTCTCGGCGACATGATGCTCGCGTCAAGCTCAATCCTTTATTCCGGCGGCGCCGGCTCCTGCATGGGCTGCGGCGAAGCCACCGCTTTGCGGCAAATGCTGGCGGCGACCGGTTTCAAATACGGCGCAAAGCGCATGGGAATCGTTGCGTCAACGGGCTGCAACACCGTTTACGGCTCGACTTATCCTTACAACCCGTTCCAGGTCCCGTGGACGAACTCACTCTTCGAGAACGCTCCCGCGGACGCGATGGGAATCCGGATGCGCTGGGACCAGGAGGGCCATCAGGACTGGCGGCTGTGGGTGGTCGGCGGTGACGGAGCCATGTACGACATCGGATTTCAATCGCTCTCCCGAATGCTCGCCTCCGGCATGGATATCAAAGTTCTCGTGCTCGATACGCAGGTCTATTCAAATACCGGCGGCCAGGCTTCCACGGCGACGTACACCGGTCAGGACGCGAAGATGGCGGCCATCGGAGCGGCGGAGCCCGGGAAACGCGAGCACCGAAAGGAGCTTGGCGAAATCCTGATGATGCATCCCGGCGTGTTCGTCGCGCAAACGACACCTGCCCATCTCAATCACTTCTACAAGGCGGTGATGGCCGCGAACGAATATCCCGGCCCGGCCGTCGTCATCTCTTACGCGACGTGCCAGCCCGAACACGGCGTCGCCGACGACGCGGCAATGGCCCAGGAGAAATTGGCCGTCGAGTCGCGCGCTTTTCCCCTCTTCATTTTCGACCCTCGCAAAGGCGAGCGCATCAGAGAACAGCTCGACCTGCACGGCAACCCGGCAATGAAAGACGATTGGACGATGGACCCTTCGAAAGGCGAGCCCTTGGACTTCGTCGCATTTGCGCGCACCGAGGGACGCTTCGCGCGCCACTTCGATAAGGAAGGCAAACCCGATCAGCCCCTGATGCTCGCCCAGCAGGACCGGCTCGCGAACTGGCATCGCCTGCAGGAACTTGCCGGAATCCGGTAGTCGGCGTACATCAAACGCCTGCCCTGACGCCTCTTATTCGAACGCGCCTACTTTTTGCGTGGGGGCTGCGAAGGGCGCATCTCGATGCGGCTGGCAAGCGAGGCGCTCGGAAATTTGTAAAGGTCAATAACGGCTTTCGCGATGTCTTCGCCCGTGAGCTTCCAGGTTGCGCGCGGTCTTGCGCCGGGCGAAGCTGCAAAGTCGGTGTCCACGCTGCCGGGCATGATGTAGCTCACTCGAATACCATCGTAGCGAACGTCCTGCATCAAAGCTTCGCTAAAACCATTGAGTCCGAATTTGGAAGCGTTGTAAGCGGTCCCACCGGGAAACGCGTTGATCCCGGCGAGGCTCGAGATGTTGAAAATATATCCTCCGCCACGCTCGCGCATCAGAGGAATAGCTTCGCGGCAGCAGTAGAAAACTCCGGAAAGATTGGTTCCGATGAGCTCATCCCATTCCGCCGGGCTCATCTGGTCAACCGGTTTGAAAAAGCCGATGCCGGCGTTATTCACTAGAATGTCGAGCCCGCTGAATCGCTTCGCCGCGCCGTGGACGACCTTTTGGCAATCTTCAAACCGGCTCACGTCCGCGCGCACTCCGTCAACGGCGTCTTTGCCGATCTTCCGCAGCTCTGCGAGCGCTGAATCGAGACGCGCCGCGTCGCGCCCGCAAATGAACACGTTTGCCCCTTCAGCCGCGAACCCGCGCGCAATCGAAAAGCCGATGCCTCGCGTCCCGCCCGTGACCACAGCCGTTTTTCCCTTGAGATCGCCGCTCATTCTTGATGCCTCCTTTGCGTTCCTGATGGTAGCACTTCACGCTTTGCGCTCGAGGCGCCGCGTGAGAAGAAATATCCCCTCGAGCGCAAAACCGACGAGAAATCCCAAAGTCAAATTGGTGGTGACGAGAGAAACAAGGCCGACGGCGATTGCAACGGTGAGCCCGGCGCGCCGTCCCGCGAGATCGCGCACGTAACTGCCGTGCTCGATGCCGACGTAGGCGAGAAAAAGGCCGAGAATCGCCATGGGAATCAGGCTGAGGAGAACAGCCGCCGAGCGTCCGAAGAGCGCGATGAGCAGGCACGCGCCGCCGATGATGTAACTCGATTTTTCACTACGCGCGCCGAAGCGGTAATGCGCGGTCACGCCGCCCGAGCCGTGGCAGGTTGGAGCGGAGAGGATCATTCCGCTCACCAGGTTCGTCATGCCGATGCTCAGGCTGAGCGCCCGCGCCGTCACGCGCTTTGCGCCGTCGCCATAAAGGATTTGTGCGGTTTCCCCGGTTGCAACAATCGAGTTTCCGAAGGTCAGCGCAAATTGCGGGATCACGAGAAGCGTCACGACGCGCTCGAGTTCCGGCAGGCGCGGATGAAGCAAAGCGAGCGGCAGCGGCCCCCAGGCGAAATGAGCGAGGACGCCGTGCCGCGCGGCGATGCCAACGGCAATGCCGGAAGCGAGAAGGATCAAGGCGGCCGGAAATCGGCGGGAGCGAAGAAGCCCGAACAAAATCGAAGCGCCTCCGAGCGCGATCGCCCATCCCGGGAGGGTCAGCCGTCCGCCGAAGGCGAGCGAAGAATGCGCGCCGAACATCAGGCGCAATCCTTCACGCGCCAGAAGCAGTCCGAGCCCAAGCTGAATGCCGCGAACAATGGGGCGGGTAAACAATTTGGCCAGCACGCTGGCCCAGTCGGTGATGCCGATCAGAAGCAGCAGAACACCCATCTCCAGGCCGGCGCTTGCGATCTCCGTGGGCTTGAGGCTCAGGGCGAGCGCAATCGCCGCCACAGCTTTGAACGGCTGGACGGGAATCGCGATGCGGAAATAACGGCCCGCGAGAATGTACGTGAGGCCGGCGGTGAGGAAGACCGCCGTGGGATTCATGTGATTGAGCGTGATGAGGGCGATGGCGATTGGAAAGAGCACGCCGATATCGCCGAAGGCGCCCGCGAAGTCGAAGCGCGTGAGGCTGGCGGGCGTGCTCGAAGCGGTTGCCGTTTCGGCCGAGGGCAATCGCTCAGCGCCTCCCGCCCGCCGGGCGAATGATCATGACTTCGGTCGCCTTGATGAGCGCTGCGGCCGATTCTCCGACCCTAAGTCCGAGCGCGCGCGCCGCGTCTCGAGTGATGATGGAGGTGACGCGCTGGCCGCCGATATCCAGCACGACTTTGCTGAGCAGGCCGACCGTTTCCAGCACGACGACCCGGCCGACCAACTGATTGCGGCCGCTGATGACAGCGTCGAGCCCCGCTAAAGTGCGGGCCGTTCCGCCATCGCGCGCGCCCGGGCGCGCCAGGGCCGAGCCAAACAGATGGCGGTCAATCTCTGTTTGCGGGATGCGATGATGGCCGCCCGCCGTCTTGACGGTGCGGATCTTGCCTCGATAGATCCATTGCTTCAGAGTGGGATAACTGACGCCGAGCGCGCGTGCGGCGGCAGGCAAACGAAGCAGTTCCACGGCTCTCCCTCCGGTCTAAAACGGATCGAAAATCAAAATCTATATGAATCCATCCGATTCGTCAACTGGGCGGCGGCTTGCCGTGAGACGGGGAACAGATCGAACTGAGTCGGAAACCGCTCCTCTGCTCCCGTGAAACCCGCTCGCCGGTGGGGGCGCGCGGTCGAGGGCCTTTGCTCAGCAGCCCATTCGCTCGAATAATATGCCGTCAGAAATCTTGACAGCCGAGCGCCGGTGAGATTTAATAGGCCGCTTCATGGAGTTCAGGAAAGATCCCGTCACGCAGAATTGGGTCATCCAGGAAGATGGCGAATTTTCATGGGCGGAAGGGCCTTGTCCGTTGTGTCCGGGGCAGGAATCGCTAAACCCGCTGACGCTTTACGAGCATGCGAACGGCGCGGGTTGGGAAGTCCGCGTGACGCCGCATCCGCGCCCGGTTTACCGCATCGAAGGCGAGGCCGAGCGGCGCGGCGAAGGGCTCTATGACAAGATGCGCAATGTCGGAGCGCACGAGGTTGTGGTCGAGCATCCCGACCATTCGCTGACGCTTTCCCGGCAGAGCGACGAGCATGTGGCGCAAGTGATTCGCGCCTGCGTCGCGCGCATGACGGACTTGAAAAAGGACCGGCGCTTTCGTTACGTCTCCGTGTTCCGGAATCAGGGGCCGCTCGCCGGACAGGACCTGGAACACCCGCACACGCAGATCACGGCGCTGCCTTTTATACCCCGCTCGGTGGTTTATGAGCTGCGGTCGGCGCAGCGCTATTTCTCCCTGAAAGAACGCTGCCTGTTCTGCGACATCGCGCAGCAGGAACTTGCTCAGAAGCTCCGGACGGTTGACTGGAACGACCGATGGATTGCTTTCTGCCCCTTCGCCTCGCGCGGTCCCTATGAAACATGGATCATTCCGCTCGCGCATAGCGCGACGTTCGAGGAAAGCGTCACGGCGTGGGAAACGCAGTTGCACCTCGGGAAGTTTCTTGCGGGAATTCTGCGGCGGGTGGAGACCGTGACGGCGAATTACCATCTCGTCCTTCACACTTCGCCCAACCTCAATGCCAAATTCGAGCGGGCGGGACACTGGCGCTCGATCCGCGAAGATTTCCACTGGCACTTCGAAATTCTTCCGGTCTTTCCGCAGCGCGCAAAATCCTATTCAATCCGGGAAGTGCTTTACAATTCCGTCCGGCCTGAAACCGCCGCTGAGCGCCTGCGCTACGCCACCGCGTAACGGCGGGCGCTCAAGCGGCAATCTCGATCCAACCTTCCGCCTTCGCCAGCCTGCAAGCTGCGCTTGCATTGCTAAAACTGGACGCGTGCGATTTGCGTGTGCTTTGATTGCGGCGAGGACGGATGGGCGCTTGCCTTCTCCGTCTTGCCATTCGCGCCCCGGGTGCGGGAGGAATCGAGCTTCGCCAGCACAAGCGCCATTTGCTGCCGCAACTGCTGGACCTGCGCCCGCAGGGAAGCGATTTGCTGGTCTTTCGTCGGCCCCGCCTGAGGAACTCGCGAAAGCCGCGCACCAGAGGCTGAGCGAATGCCGGAAGTGGACCGCGCGCCTTTCGAAGCCGCCTTTGCCTCCTGCACTCCCTTCTCATGGAGCCGGCCCATCAGCGCCTGAATGCTCTGGCTCGCAGGCAGCCCGTATGCCCGAGGGTGCAAGTAGAACCCGACTTCCGTCTTGGATTTCCGCACCTCGGTCTTGATCCTGTGCTTGTTGGCAAAGGGATCGTGCCGAACACCCGTCACCATCCAGGAGACTTCGAGGCCCGGAGACCCGCCCGCGATTTCGAAGCGGTTGCGCTTGATCCCTTTTGCGATGTAAAGGTTCGGTCCCGGGGCGCCGAGGGCGGTGAGCTGATACCGGAACTCTTTGTTGAGCGCCTGGAAATACTTCGGCATCTTGACCCAGGCCCTGCCCTGACCGTCGAGCACGACGTTTCCGTTATAAACGTCCATCATGTCCGGCGATTCAACGAACGAGTGGTAGAGGAATTTGCGGGCGGGATCAATCGGATCGTCAATTTTGAACGACCCGCTCCCCTTCGAAAGGCTGCCGGTAATC
>JAKASG010000021.1 GCA_021828285.1 Acidobacteriota bacterium
CTGCGCAAGGCTCTCGAAGGAGTTTCTGAGACGATGTGCGCGGATTGCCGCCGCCGCGCGCAAGCGAACCCGCTGCGCGTCCTCGACTGCAAAGTCGAGGCGGACCAGCCGATCATTGAAAAGCTGCCGCGAATCATTGACTATCTTTGCCCTGAATGCCGGCAGCATTTTGAGGCGGTGAAGCAGGAACTGGACGAGCGGGGAATCGAATATGCGGTGACGCCGAGGCTCGTGCGCGGCTTGGATTATTACACGCGGACGACTTTTGAGATTACGAGTTCGGTCCTGGGCGCGCAAAACGCCTTGCTCGGCGGCGGCCGCTACGACGGCCTATCGGAAATGCTCGGCGGGCCGGCCGCGCCGGGCTTCGGTTTCGCGATCGGCGAAGACCGGCTCGCGCTCGCTGTCGAACAAGCAAAGGCGCTTCAATGGGGCTCAGCGCTCGATGTCTATGTCGTCTGGTTCGGAGAAACAGCCCAAGGCCCTGCGCTGCGCCTTGCGCGCGAGCTGCGAGCGGCAGGCGTGCGGACGGAAATCGGCCACGAAGCCGCAAAAATGAAAAAGTCGCTGGGGCTCGCCAGCAAGCTCGGCGCGCGCTTTGCGGTCATCATCGGCGAATCCGAGGTCGCGACGGGCCGATATCAAGTGAAGGATATGACTTCGAGCGAGCAGAAGGAGATCGAATCAAGCGGCGTTCGCGCGTGGCTCGATGACCATCTGGTAAGACCTCCGTCGCGCGAATCGCAACAAGCACGCCGCGAAGATCTGTCCGAATGAGCGCAGGGTCATCCTGCGCGAAACAAAAGACCGGCATTTCTTTCCGGCACGGGAACAATCTGGGCGTCAGCGCGCGAAGGCGAAGGAGAAACCTATTTCAAATCTCGACAATCTCGGCGACCGGCGAAGGACCGACCATTGCGGCGAACTGCGCAAAGAGCACGCCGGCCGGAAAGTGTTTCTTGCGGGGTGGGTGGACGTGCGCCGAGATTTGGGCAATCTCATTTTTCTCGACCTCCGCGATCACACGGGAATCGTGCAGGTGGTTTGCCGGCCGGAAGTCAGCGCGGCGGCGCACGACAAGGCGCAAAATGTTCGCTCCGAGTTCGTCGTCGGGATTGAAGGCGAAGTCGTCGAGCGCGCGCCTGCGACGGTGAACGCTCAGCTGCCGACCGGAGAAATCGAAGTCGTCGCCCGCGAAGTACTCTTGCTCAATGAATCGAAAACCCCGCCGTTTCCAATCAACGCCGAAGGCAAAACGGCCGAGGAAGCACGGCTCCGCTACCGTTACCTCGATTTGCGCCACGCGCGTATGCAACGCAACATTCGTCTCCGTCATGACGCGAGCCTCGTCGTGCGCCGCCACATGAGCGAGCGCGGATTTGCCGAGATCGAAACACCGTTCCTCACACGTTCGACGCCCGAAGGCGCGCGCGACTATCTGGTCCCGAGCCGGCTTCGCCACGGCCATTTTTATGCGCTGCCTCAGTCGCCGCAACTCTTCAAGCAGCTTTTAATGATGGCAGGATTTGACCGCTATTTCCAAATCGTCCGCTGCTTCCGCGATGAGGACCTGCGCGCCGATCGCCAGCCGGAGTTCACACAAATCGATATTGAAATGGCGTTTCCGCAACGCGCCGAGCTTTTTGAGATTGTCGAAGGCTTGATGGAGAAGCTTTTCGCGCTCGTCGGAATCAGTATCGCGCGCCCCATTCCTCTGATAACTTACGCCGAAGCGATGGAGCGCTACGGCTCCGACAAGCCGCATACGGGCTTCGCGCTGGAGTGGAAAAGAGTGAGCCTTACGGCGGAGGCGGCCGGCAAACTCAGGGCCGCACCGGAAGCAAAAGCGCTTCGCGCGGCGAATTCCGCCGACTACTCGCGCAGCCAGCTTGACAAGCTCCAGGACCTCGCCAAGGCATCCGGTGCTGCATGGTTTTCGTATGTAAAACTTTCGGGCAATGAATCCCAATCGCCGCTCTCAAAAGCCGTCGGCCAGGCGGAAGTCGAATCGGTCGCGCGCGCTGCGGGCGCGCTGCCGGGAGAAATCCTATTTCTTATCGGGTGCCGTGCGGAGGGATCGAGCCTCGTCAATACGCGCCGTTTGGATGAAGCTTCGAGTGCGCTGAGGCTCGAGCTTGCCGGCCGATTGAATCTCATCAAGCCGGGCCATTGGAATTTTGCATGGGTGGTCGACTTCCCGATGTTTGAATACGATGAGAAGGAGCAACGTTTCACGGCGATGCACCACCCGTTCACTTCGCCGCGTGAAGAAGACCTCTCGATTTTGGAATCGGATTCTGCGCGCGTGAAGGCTCGCGCATACGACTTGGTTTTGAACGGCCAGGAAATCGGAGGCGGCTCGATTCGTATGCACCGGCGGGATATCCAGCAGCGCGTGTTTAAGGTATTGGGCCTCACAGAAGAAAAAGCGCGCGAGCGCTTCGGCTTTTTCATGGACGCGCTTGAATATGGCGCCCCTCCGCACGGCGGCATCGCGCTCGGCTGGGACCGCATCATCGCGCTCATGGCGGGCGAATCAAACATCCGCGAAGTCATCGCGTTCCCCAAAACTGCGAGCGCCGTGGACTTGATGTGCGAAGCGCCCGCTTCCGTAGATCCCGGCCAACTCGATGAACTCGGCATCAGCCTCAAGAAGGAATAGGCTTTCGACCGATGTCTGTGATTCGCATCCTTCCCGAAGCCGTCGCCAACAAAATCGCCGCGGGCGAAGTCGTTGAGCGTCCGGCGTCGCTGGTAAAGGAACTGCTCGAAAATTCGCTCGACGCGGGGGCGGAGCATCTCGATGTATTGGTCGAAGCGGGCGGGAAGCAGTTGATTCGCGTCGAGGATGACGGCTGCGGCATGACGCGCGACGACGCGATGCTCGCCTTCGAGCGGCATGCGACGAGCAAAATTCGCTCGGGCGACGATCTGCTTGGAATCACGACGCTCGGCTTTCGCGGCGAGGCGCTGCCTTCGATTGCGGCGGTTTCACGCCTCGCGCTCTCGACTCGCCATGCGTCAGAAAGCTCAGGCACCCAGCTTGAAATCGCGGGAGGAAAGCTGCGCGACGTCCGCGAAATCGCACGGGAGCCGGGAACAAGCGTCGAGGCGCTCGACTTGTTCTTCAACACTCCTGCAAGACGCAAGTTCCTGAAAGCGGAGTCCACTGAGCTCAGCCACATTGCTTCTCTCGTTACCCACTACGCGCTGGCGTTCCCGGAAAAAAGCTTTCGCCTAGGGTCGCTGTCAAATGAGATATTGAGCGTTTCGCGCGTGACGAGCTTCGGCGAACGGCTTTATCAGGTGATGGGGCGCCAGCTTTTCGAGCAGCTCATTGAGATTCCGGCGAGCGAGCGGACAATGCCGTCAAGCGCAGCCGGCGATGAGATTGAAGAGTCGCGGCGGGCGAAGGTATGGGGTTTCGCTTCGCGGCCGGAGGTGCAGCGCTTCAACCGCAATCAAATATTTTTCTTCGTCAACCGGCGTCTCGTGCGCGACCGGGTCGTCCTCCACGCGCTTACAGAATCTTACAGGAACATTCTTCCATCGAACACGTTTCCCGTGGCGCTCGTCTTTCTCGATTTGCCGCCGGCGGAGGTGGACGTCAACGTTCATCCGTCGAAAACCGAGGTGCGTTTCCGGCATTCGATGTTCGTTCATGATCTGATTCGGGACACGATCCGTCAAGCGCTGGTGTCCGCACGTCCGGTGCCCGCATTTCCAATGTCTCGCGCTCGAGTCTCGGCGCCCGAGGCTGTCGGAGAGAGGGAAATCGCGGAAGCTTTAGCGGATGAGCCCCCGCAATTCGGCGTGCCCGCAGCCGATGGGCAGGTGACGGCCAGCGTGACGACACGCGCCAGGAGTTTTGAGCTTGCTGCGCCGCGCCCACAACCTGTTACCGCGAGGCTTCCACTGACGTCGCCCGCGTGGCCCGGACCTGCTCCTTCGCCGTTTCGGCCCCCGGAAAACGCGACGCAATCCGTGGAGGCGATCAGCGGTCCGGCGCAAACCGTTGCGGGTGAATTCCCGGCCGACCTCGAACCGCTCGGACAAATTCAAGAGAGCTTTATCGTCGCCCAAAACAATGAGGGACTTTGGATCATTGACCAGCACGTTGCCCACGAGCGAATCCTTTTCGAGAAACAGCTTTCGCTGCGAGACTGCGATCGCCCCGAAGGGCAGCGTCTGCTCCTGCCCATCGTCGTGGACCTTCGCCCCGAGCAGCAAGCAGCTTTTACGACCATCGCCGAGGAACTCGCCACTCAGGGCTTTGACGTGGAGCGCTTCGGCCAAAGGGCCGTGGCGGTGAAGGCGGCGCCGGCGGATATTCGTTCGGAAGCTGTGGAAAAGCTGTTGCTTGAAATTCTCGATGGTGTCGCGCAGGAAGCACGGGCGCTTTCGCTCGACCAATTGCGCGGCAGGATTGCGGCGACGGTCGCGTGCCACGCGGCGATCAAGATCAATATGCCGCTCGACCGCGCGCGGATGACATGGCTCCTTCAAGAGCTTGCGCGAGCGGAGTGCCCCATGACGTGCCCGCACGGCCGGCCGACCGTGCTGCGGTTTTCGCTTAAGGATATTTGGAAGGCGTTCAAGCGGATTTAGCGGTGGGCTGTCAGCGAGCAGCCGTCAGCAAGGGGCTGAAAGTCGGAACGTCAAGGCGGTAGGCGGGGCAAAAACGCGCATGAGTGGATGGCTCCTTTGCATCGCTTTCGTCCCGCTTGGAATGTTTGTTTATTGCTGCATTCGGTGCGCAGGCGCGTCTATAAAGATGGTGGACGAGATTAACGCCGTCGTCCCGATGCCGCAGCAAGTTGACTACGTTGGATTTGCTCACATTTTCGCGTGGCGCAAGCACGCCACGTTCTTCCCGGACCGGCCGAACCTCCGCACGGTCTTTAAGAAGTGGGCTCTACGGGCTGCCGCGTGGTGGGCCGGAACGATCACGACTCTGCTGCTATTGGCTTGGTTCACGAGGTGACGCAGGCTGATGCAACCTCTCATTATCGCCATTGACGGACCTGCCGGGGCGGGGAAGAGCACTGCCGCACAGAAGGTCGCCGAGCGGCTCGGCCTCGCGTACGTGGATAGCGGCGCGACCTATCGCGCGGCTGCGCTCGCTGTGCTTGAAGCGGGCGCTTCGCCGGAGGATGAGCGCGCAGTGTCGGAACTGGTGGAACGCGCGGATATCGGCCTTGAAACGGACGGCGTGCGCTCGCAAGTGCTGCTCGGCGGGCGTGACGTGAGCGCGGAGCTGCGCGCTCCGAAGGTGACTCTTGCCGCGGCGAAGGTTTCCCGGCTTCGGAGCGTGCGAGAGAAAATGGTAGCGCTGCAGCGGGCGCTCGGGCGGGGCCGCGGCGTGGTGATGGAAGGGCGCGATATCGGGACGGTGGTGTTTCCGGAAGCGCCGCTCAAGATTTTTCTTCAGGCTGACCCGACGGAACGAGCGCGACGGCGCCTTTTGCAGGAGCGCGACGAGGGCCGGGCCGCCTCGCTCGAGCAGACCGCTTACGAAATCGGCCGGCGCGACCAGCTCGATGCGGAACGGAAACTTTCCCCTCTCGTTGCGGCGCGCGACGCGATTGTCATCGACTCGACAAAACTTGACTCCGAGCAGGTGGTCGAAAAAATCGTTTCCCTTGCCCGCGCCCGCAACCTTATCTGATTCTCATTCAGAGAATTTCATCTGGAGCCCTGCCCAAGGGCTGGCCTTGAGGCGGCTTCACGCCGCCGAGGGTGGCGGCTCGTTTCCGCGGCGCTCGAAACGAGCTGGTTTTTAAAGGATGCCATGCCCATGCCGTTGACAGGACCGAGCGCGAGTTTACCGCGCGCCGTTCGACATGGAGGAAAGAAATTCGCCGTTCGTTTTCGTCTTCGAGAGCTTATCGATGATGAGCTCCATACTTTCGACGGGCGAGAGCGGATTCAGCACCTTGCGGAGGACCCAGACGCGATTGAGCTCATCTTTCGGCACGAGCAATTCCTCTTTGCGGGTTCCGGATTTGTTGATGTCAATCGCAGGGAAGACTCGCTTGTCAACGAGCTTGCGGTCGAGATTGATTTCCATATTGCCGGTACCTTTGAATTCCTCGAAGATCACGTCATCCATGCGGCTGCCGGTATCAATCAGCGCGGTCGCGACGATGGTGAGGCTGCCGCCTTCCTCGATGTTGCGCGCCGAGCCGAAGAATCGCTTCGGACGCTGGAGCGCGTTCGAATCCACTCCGCCGGAGAGCACCTTGCCCGAGGGCGGCACGACGGTGTTATAGGCGCGCGCGAGACGCGTGATGGAATCGAGCAGGATGACGACATCGCGCTTGTGCTCGACCAGGCGCTTCGCTTTTTCGATGACCATTTCCGCCACCTGGACGTGCCGCGCCGCCGGTTCGTCGAACGTCGAGCTGATCACTTCGCCTTTCACCGTCCGCTGCATATCCGTCACTTCTTCCGGCCGTTCGTCAATGAGCAGCACGATCAGCGTGATTTCCGGATGGTTTGTGGTCACGGAATTGGCGATGGTCTGGAGCAGCATCGTTTTGCCGGTTCGGGGCGGCGCAACGATCAATCCGCGCTGGCCCTTGCCGATGGGCGTAAGCAGATCGAGAACACGCGCGGAGATATTTTCCTTCGCGGTCTCGAGGCGGATGCGCTCCTGGGGGTAGAGAGGCGTCAGGTTATCGAAGAAAATCTTGTTGCGCGCTTCATCCGGAGGCTCGAAGTTGATGGCTTCCACTTTGATGAGCGCGAAGTAGCGTTCGCCTTCCTTGGGCGGGCGAATCTGGCCTGAAATTGTGTCGCCGGTCCGCAGGTCAAATTTCCGAATTTGCGACGGCGAGACATAGATGTCATCCGGCCCGGGCAAGTAGTTGTAATCCGGCGCGCGCAGGAATCCGAAGCCGTCGGGGAGACATTCGAGCACGCCCTCCGAGAAGATGAGTCCGGCTTTTTCCGTCTGCGCCTGCAGGATTTTGAAGATCAACTCCTGCTTGCGCATGCCGGTTGCGCCAATCACATCGAGATCTTTCGCGACATTGGTCAGCGCGGAGATATTCATCTCCTTCAGCTTGGCGATGTCGAGGACCTCGCCTTCTCTCAAAGCGGTCACATTGGTCGCCTGAGGTTCTTCCTCGGCGGGTGCGGGTTGTTTCTTTGCTGGCATATTGTTCTCTCGAGTTATATAGGGATTGCGAGCCCTCGGGGCTCGGCGGAATGTTCAAATTTATTCTTTTATTTCCGGCCGCGACGGTCGCCGGATATCCGTGCTTGCAGCGCATCCCGTCGCAACCGGCCTCATGTTCACCTTAGAGCAGTCCATCAAAACGGGGATCAAATCCTTCAGTTTGCAGGGAATTCGTCAGCGAGCCTTGATCAAAACCGATCCGCTTTACTGAGCTGCGAGCCGTCCTCTTGCCGTTTCGTTTCGCCGGGCGTCTTTATGCCTCCCGGTTTCATATCCGTTCAGTTGGTCAGAGGGGTGCGGTCTGTGTCCGCCGCCGGCGTTTCAATATCCTTCTCCGAATCAGGTTCGGAAGCGAGCGCCGTGGCCTCCTCGACCTTTCGCTCGAGCGCCACATCGAGAACTTCATCCATGGTCTCAACAAAACGGATGACGATTTCCTGCTGAATGTTGGCCGGAATGTCGGAAAGATCTTTTTCATTGTCGCGCGGCAGGATGACCACGCGAATGCCCAGGCGATGCGCTGCCAGAACCTTTTCCTTGACGCCGCCGATGGGCAGCACTTTGCCTCGCAACGTGATTTCACCCGTCATGGCGACATCGCGGTTCACCGGAACCTTGACGAGCGCGCTGACGAGCGCCGTCGCGAGAGCAATGCCGGCGGAAGGGCCGTCCTTCGGAATCGCGCCCTCCGGAATGTGCACGTGAATATCGAGATGGCGGTAGAAGTCCGCCGCAAGGCCCAGGGCGCGTCCGCGCGAACGCACGTAACTGAGCGCCGCCTGGCCCGATTCCTGCATCACATCGCCCAATTTGCCCGTGAGCGTCAGCTTCCCGCGGCCTGGCATGAGCGTCGCCTCAATGGTCAGTACTTCACCGCCGACTTCCGTCCACGCAAGTCCGTTCGAGAGGCCGATTTCGCTCTTTTCTTCGGCGCGCGCATCGCGGAACTTCAGGACGCCCAGATAAGCCGTCAAATCCTCCGGCTTGAGCGAGGCCGTGAAGTTCTTTCCATCCTCAACCACTTTGCGCGCCACCTTCCGGCAGATATTCGCGATTTCGCGCTCGAGGTTGCGGACGCCGGCTTCTCGCGTGTAATTGCGGATGATTTTGAGAATGGTCTCGTCGGCGAGCGAAAGGTGCTCTTCCTTGAGTCCTGTGGCCTCGCGCTGTTTACGTACCAGAAAGCGCTTGGCGATTTCGAGCTTTTCAAGCTCCGTGTAACCGGAGAGGCGCAGGATTTCCATGCGGTCCTGCAGCGGCTGCGGAATCGTGTGGATAACGTTCGCCGTCGTGATAAAGAAAACCTTCGAGAGGTCGTATTCGACGTCGAGGTAATGATCCATGAACATATGGTTTTGCTCCGGATCGAGGACCTCGAGCAGCGCCGCGGAGGGATCGCCGCGGAAATCCATGCTCATCTTGTCAACTTCATCGAGGAGGAAAACGGGATTGACCGTCCCGGCTTTCTTCATCATCTGGATGATCTGGCCGGGGAGGGCGCCGATATAAGTTCGACGGTGGCCGCGGATCTCGGCCTCATCCCGCACGCCGCCGAGCGAAAGCCTTAGGAATTTCCGGCCCGTTGCGCGCGCGATAGAACGCCCGAGCGAGGTTTTGCCGACGCCGGGCGGGCCGACAAAGCAAAGGATCGAGCCCTTCGGCGTCTTCACCAGTTGCCGGACGGCGAGAAACTCCAGAATCCGCTCCTTGATTTTTTCAAGCCCGTAATGATCTTCCTCGAGGATTTTCTGTGCGTGGCCGATTTCGCGGATCTCACGAGTCTTCTTCTTCCAGGGAACGGCGAGCAGCCAATCCAGATAATTGCGTGAGACGGTGGACTCCGCCGACATCGGCGGCATCTGCTCGAGGCGCTTCAGTTCGGCCGTGGCTTTCTGCAACGCATCGTTGGTCATGCCGGCCGATTCGATTTTCTTCTTCAGCTCCTGCAATTCGGTCTTTTCGTCGCGCCCCAGCTCTTTCTGAATGGCCTTGATCTTCTCGTTAAGGTAGTATTCTCGCTGAGCGCGTTCCATCTGCCTCTTGACACGGCCCTGAATCGCGCGGTCCACGTTCAGCTTTTCGATTTCCACATCGAGAATATCCGCGAGGCGCGTCAGACGGTCCACGGGATCGAAGATTTCGAGCAGTTCCTGCTTCTCCTCGATGCTGATGTTGAGGTTGGCGGAGATCGTGTCCGTAAACTTGCTGACGTCTTCCACTTTGGAAACGGAAAGCATCGCTTCGTAATTCAGGCTCTGCGAGAGCTTCACGTACTGGTCGAAGAGGGTTACGACGCGATGGCGCAATTGCTCGAGGCTCGGCGTCGTCACGGTACGATAAACCCCCGTTTTCACGGCGGCGCGGAGGTAGCCTTCTTCGCTCGAAACCTTCACGGTCCTCGCGCGCTCCACGCCTTCGATGAGCACTTTGATGTTGCCGTCGGGCAGTTTGACGCTCTGGACAATCGTCGAGATGGTCCCGACCGGATAGATGTCATTCGGCTTCGGATCGTCCACGGCGGCATCGTGCTGCGTCGCGAGAAAAATCTTCTTGTCGGCGGCAAGCGCTTCTTCAAGCGCGCGGATGGAGCTTTCGCGTCCGACGGTGAACGCGGTCATCTGGTGCGGAAAGATCACCAGTTCGCGGATGGGCATCATCGGCAACGTGCGGCTGTCGCTTTTTTCACGGCCTGAGAACATAGAGGGTTCCTAACCGGCTTTCTCCAGCAGGGAAGCGTGGAATTTGATTTCGTGGTTCTTGACCATCTCTTCGGTCACGACGAATTCGCGCACCCGCCGGAAACTCGGCAGGTGATACATCAGGTCGAGCATCAGGTCCTCGAGGATCATCCTGAGCCCGCGCGCGCCCACTTTGCGCTCAAGCGCCTGCGCCGCAATCGCGCTCAGCGCGCCTTCCGTAAACTGGAGTTTCACATTCTCGAACTCAAAAAGCCGCTGGTATTGCCGGATCAAGGCATTTTTCGGCTCGGTCAGGATCTGGACGAGCGCCGCATGGTCCAGGTCACCGAGCGTCGCGACGACCGGCAGACGGCCGACGAACTCCGGAATCAATCCGTAATGAATCAGATCTTCCGGCTGCGTCTGCTCGAGCAGAGCGAGATTGCGCAGCGATGGAGGGCCGGGGGCGGGATCCGCGCCCGTGTGGAACCCCATCGTGTTCTTCTTCATGCGCCGCTCGATCATTTTCTCAAGCCCGACGAATGCGCCGCCGCAAATGAAAAGAATGTTCGTGGTGTCAACCGGCGTGAATTCCTGGTGGGGATGCTTGCGCCCGCCCTGGGGGGGGACATTGGCAACCGTCCCTTCAAGAATCTTGAGCAGCGCCTGTTGCACGCCTTCGCCTGAAACGTCCCGTGTAATGGACGGGTTCTCATCCTTCTTCGAAATCTTGTCAATCTCATCTATATAAACGATCCCTTGCTGCGCGCGCTGCACGTCGCCCTGCGCGTTCTGAAGCAGCTTCAGGATGATGTTTTCCACATCCTCGCCGACGTAGCCGGCTTCGGTCAGCGTCGTCGCGTCGGCGATGGCGAAGGGAACGTCAAGCAGCCTCGCCAACGTTTGCGCGAGCAGCGTCTTGCCGGTTCCGGTCGGACCGATGAGCAAAATGTTCGATTTGATCAGCTCGACGTCGGTCCGCGTCCGCGCCATGGCGATCCGCTTGTAGTGATTGTAGACGGCGACGGCAAGCTTCTTCTTCGACTTTTCCTGGCCGATGACGTAATCGTCGAGGAATCTTTTGACCTCGGCAGGGCGGGGCAGGCGCGATTGAGGCAAAGGCGCGCGTTCCGCCGCCTCTTCCTCGAGGATCGAATTGCAGACCGTGACGCATTCGTCGCAAATATAGGAGTGCGGAAAATCACCGGGCGAGGAAATCAGCTTGGCGACCGCATCCTGCGGCTTCTGGCAGAACGAGCAACGGAGGGTTTCGTCGTAATTCGCGCGCTTCAAGCGTTACACCTCAGGCTACTTATGTTTGTATATAATCTCGTCAATAATGCCGTATTCTTTCGCCTGCTGCGCATCCATCCAGAAATCCCGTTCGACGTCGCGCTCGATTTTCTCAAGCGGCTGCCCGAAGTGCTTGGCCATAATCTCGTTCATGCTGGCGCGGACGCGCAGGATTTCCCGCGCGTGGATGTCAATGTCCGTCGCCTGGCCGGAAAGCCCGCCCAGGGTCGGCTGATGGATCAGCACCCGGGAATTTGGCAGCGCGAAACGCTTGCCCTTCGTTCCCGCAGCCAGCAAAACGGCCGCAATGCTCGCTGCCTGGCCGATGCAAATCGTCGCAACGCCCGGCTTGATAAACTGCATGGTATCGTAAATCGCCATTCCCGCCGTGACGACTCCGCCCGGAGAATTGATGTAAAGGGAAATATCCTTCTCAGTATCTTCGGCGGCAAGGAACAGGAGCTGCGCGGTCACCAGGTTGGCGACGTTATCGTCAATCGGCGTGCCGATGAAGATAATGTTGTCGCGCAGCAAGCGCGAATAAATGTCGTAGGCTCGTTCGCCACGGTTCGTCTGCTCGACGACCATGGGCACCAAGGTCATATTCGGTCCGTTACCGATCATCGCCGCCTCGCGCCCTTAGCCTTCGCTTGGAGCTGCCGTCTTACCCTCCGCTTGCTGCCCCTTGATGGTTGCGTTTTGGTAGATGAGATCAAGAGCCTTTTCACTGCGGCGACTAGATTTGATTCTATCGAGGTCCCCATCGCGTGTCAAGCGGGTTTTGAGCGCCGCCGTCGACTCGCTCGATCCCTCCGCAAGGCGCCGGATGATATCGTCCAATTCCTCCTCGGAAACCTTGATCCCTTCGGTGTCGGCGATTTTTTCAAGGATCAGCGCTGCGCGCACTTCGTGTTCCGCATCAAGACGCGCGTCCTCGCGGTATTTTCGCCAGTCCACTTCCGTGTTTCGGGGATCGATCCCTTGCGCGACGAGTTGCGTGAGAACCCGTTCGATCTTGCGATCGAGTTGGCGCTCGACGAGCACGTCGGGGACGGGAAAAGAATGCGCTTCCACAAGCTTCTGGACGAGCTTGTTGCGCGTTTCCGCTTCAACCTGGCGCTTCTTCCGGTCCGCCAACTGCTCGCGCAGGTGCTTACGAAACTCATCGAGCGTTCCGTACTCACTCGCGGATTTCGCCAGGTCGTCATTCAATTCAGGAACAACTTTGCGCCGCACGGCGGTCACCTCCACCCGGTAATGGAAGGTTTTGCCGGCGAACGCTTTGCGGGGGTGATCGGCCGGATAAGTCACGTCGAATGATCGGACGTCCCCGGCTTTCGCACTACGGAGATTTTCTGAAAACTCGGGGATCGTACCCTTTTCACCCAATCGAATTTCCGCATCGCGCGCGGTAATCGGTTGCTCCCCCGTGGCGTCCCCGCTCCGGCCCGTATAATGGACCGTGAGCGTATCGCCATCTTTTGCACCGCGGTCTTCAACGATCTCGAACGTGGCCGCGCCATCCTGAACTTTACGGATTGCCTCTTCGACTTCCGCGTCGCTCGCGTTTGGATCGCTCTGTTCGACTTCGAGGCCTTTAAAATCCTTGACCTCAAATTCCGGAAGGACCTCAAACGTCGCTTTGCAGGTTAGTTCCTCGCTGTCCCCAAAATTTACTTCCTCAAAATGCGGCCGGGCGGCCAGCGTAACTCCTTGCTTCTTAATCTCATCGTCGAAGTACTTGGGTACCAACGCTTGCGCCACCTCGCCCTTGATATCCTCACGGTAACGGCGCCGGACGAGATCGGAGGGTGCATGCCCCGGGCGGAATCCGGGAATCCGCGCCACCCGCTGGTATTGGGCTGTAATCGCGTCCGACTCCCGGCGCACGGCTTCCGGCGGAATTACGATGACCACCTCGCGCTTGCACGTCTGTACTTCCACAATTCCTCGTTGGGGATTAGATGTTTCGGACCTGTTCTTGCGGCATGAGCCTTTTGTTTCGAGATTCGACTGAATGCATTCAACCGCGGAGGAGCACGCCTTGAAATTTCAGTATAGCATAGCGGCGGTCGTTTTCAACGCACGCGGCGGCGCTTTTCGCCGGGCGCTTTCAAGTCCTCAGCGGATTTCCAGAATTTCCTGCTCTTTGCTTTTCCCGAGCGAGTCGAGTTTCGAGGAGAAATCGTCCGTCACCTTTTGAATTTCCGCGAGCGCTCGTTTTTCATCGTCCTCCGAAATCTTCTTGTCTTTGAGGAGCCGCTTCAAATCTTCATTGGCGTCGCGGCGGATGTTCCGGACGGCGGTGCGATGGTTTTCGAGAACCTTGTGAAGGTGCTTCACCAATTCCTTGCGGCGCTCTTCGGTGAGGGGCGGAACGGGAACCCTAAGCAGCTTGCCGTCGCTCATCGGGTTCAAGCCCAGGTCGGAAGAGCGAATCGCTTTTTCGATCGGCCCGAGCATTGCAGGATCCCAGGGCTGAACGGTGAGGAGGGTTGCTTCCGGGACGCCGAGCGTCGCCACTTGCGCGAGAGGAGTGGGCGTTCCGTAATACTCCACTTTGATCTGCTCGAGCAGAGCCGTCGAGGCGCGGCCGGTGCGCACGCTGGCCAGGTCTCGCCGCAGGTCTTCGAGCGCCTTGCTCATCCGATTTTTTGCTGCAGCAACTGTTTCCTTGACCATCGCCGGCCCTCCCGCGAGCGTCAGCCGGTCACCCGCGAGCCCACGTTTTCTCCCATGACAACCCGCATCAGATTTCCGTGAACGTTGAGGTTGAATACCACAATCGGAAGCTTATTGTCCATGCAAAGCGAGATTGCGGTCGTATCCATCACCGCAAGCTGTTTCGAGAGCACGTCGAGGTAGCTGACCTCTGAAAGCATTTTCGCGTCTGCGACCTTTGCAGGGTCGGCAGTGTAGACGCCATCAACTTTGGTCGCCTTCAAGATCACGTCCGCCTTAATTTCCATCGCGCGTAGCGCCGCAGCCGTGTCCGTCGAGAAGTAAGGGTTTCCGGTACCGCCCGCCAGGATCACGACGCGGCCCTTTTCGAGATGGCGAATCACGCGACGCCGGATGAAAGGTTCGGCGATTTCGCGCATTTCGATCGCGGTCACTACACGCGTCATCGATCCGGATTGTTCCAAAGCATCCTGAAGGGCCAGCGCGTTGATGACCGTGGCCAGCATGCCCATGTGATCGGCGACCACACGATCCACGCCGCGCTGCGATGCGGCCACGCCGCGGATGAAGTTTCCGCCTCCTACGACGATTGCCGTCTGGACGCCCAGCCGCCGCACCTCATCCACTTCGCGCGCAATCCGGCTTGCCACTTCCGGATCGACTCCGAAACCCTGGCGGCCCATCAGGCCTTCGCCGCTGAGTTTCAAAAGGATGCGCTGGTACGCGGGTTTGGGCATTTCCGGACCTGGCAAGCGCGCCGCTGGATTCTCGGGGCGGCCTGCGGTTATTGCGCTGCGGCGTCGGCTTCGGGCTTGCTCATGCCTTCACCGACTTTGAAGCGGCAAAACCGGCGCACCGTGATGTTCTCGCCGAATTTGGCGATCTTCGAATTGATTAATTCCCTGACCGTCGTGCTGGCGCTCGCGTCCTTGATGAAGTGCTGCTCGTAAAGACAATTTTCTTCATAGAATTTCTCGAGGCGGCCTTCGACGATGCGCGCGGCCACGGCTTCCGGCTTGCCGGAAGCGACAGCTTGCGCCTGCAAGACCTCGCGTTCCCGACCGAGCACTTCGGCGCCGACGTCCTCCTTGCGGACAAAACGCGGATCGGTTGCGCAAACCTGCATCGCCAGGTCGTGCGCCAATTGCTGGAATTCCTCAGTGCGGGCGACGAAGTCGCTCTCGCAGTTGACTTCGACCAGGACGCCGATTTTGCTGCCCTGGTGAAGATAACACCCGATCAGGCCTTCGGACGCGGCGCGCCCAGCTTTTTTTGCTGCCGCAGCCTGGCCGCGCTTGCGCAACTCCGTGAACGCCTTCTCCAGATCGCCGCCGGTTTCCTCAAGGGCTTTCTTGCACTCCATCATTGGAGCGCCGCTCATCTCACGCAATTTCTTGACTTGTTCCAGATCGACTTTCAAACTCGTGCAATTCCTCCTTAGATAAAAAAATAGGCGAAGCCTTGGACCCCGCCTACCCACCCACTGAGATTTCTGAGGCGTCAGGCGCGGTCCGTCGCCGGCATGTCGTCGGGACCGGCAGCGCGCCGTCCGCCGCGACCGCCTTTCGGAGGCGCCTTCTTCTTGACATTCTTGGGAAGGCGAACACGGCCGTCGGCGTCTTCTTCCGCGGCGGCGACGGTTTCCGGCAGCAATGCATCGCCGGGTTGTTCCTCACCGCCCTCGTAGGGGGCTGGTTCTTCGCCGGCCTCAATCGACGCTGCTTCCCGGGCCGCTTCCAGTTCTTCGGCGGCCCGCTCCGCGGCAATCTTCTCAGCTTCAAGCTGTTTTTCGACGGCCTCCTGCCGGCCTTCGAGGATGGCGTCCGCAATCCTCGAGGTGAACAATCGGATGGAACGTAGAGCATCGTCGTTGCCGGGGATGACGTAATCCACAAAATCCGGATCGCAATTCGTATCCACGATGGCAACCACGGGGATTCCAAGCTTGTGGGCTTCCCGAACGGCGATGTTCTCTTTATTCGAATCCACGACGAAGACCGCGTCGGGAAGGCCGGGCATTTCCTTGATACCGGCCAGGTTCTGCTCGAGATGCTGGCGCTCCCGCTCGATCCGCTGCACTTCTTTCTTTGACAGAAGCTCGTAGCGCCCGTCATTCGCCATCTCGTCCAGCTCACGCAAGCGCTGGATGGATTTCTTGATGGTCGAATAATTCGTCAGCAGTCCGCCGAGCCAGCGATGGTTCACGTAATACATCTGGCTGCGCTTGGCTTCTTCAGCAATCGCTTCCTGAGCCTGACGCTTCGTGCCGACGAACAGGATGGTTTTCCCTTCGCGCGCGAGGGCCCCGACAAAATCCGCAGCCTGCCGGAATTGCTTGAGAGTTTTCTGGAGATCAATAATGTAGATTCCGTTCCGCTCCCCGTAAATGTAGTCTTTCATTTTGGGGTTCCAGCGGCGCGTCTGGTGCCCAAAGTGAACACCGGCCTCCAGGAACTCTTTCATTGAAATCGTTGACAAAAGCCCTCCTTTACAAACTGCGCTCCGCGCGAAGCGCCTTTATTGCCGAGGCCCATGCGCGCATGGTTGAGCGCCGTCACTAACGCTTCGAGAACTGGAATCTCTTGCGAGCGCCCTTCTGTCCGTACTTCTTGCGCTCTTTGGCTCGCGGGTCGCGCGTGACCAGCCCATGCTGGCGCAGCACCGATCGCAATTCGGGATTGAACACGAGCAAGGCGCGCGCGATGCCGAGGCGAATCGCTCCGGCCTGGCCATGAATGCCGCCGCCGAAAGCGCTGGCCGCAACGTCGAATTTGTCCGCCGCCTCGGTGACCGTCAAAGGCTGCTTGATTTCCCCTCGCAGAGCCGCCGAGGGAAAATAATCGTCGAAAGACCTCCGGTTCACCTTGATCTCGCCGCTTCCCGGCCGCAATATCACCCTCGCCACGGAAGTCTTTCGTCTTCCCGTAGCTCGAATTTCCGTCTGTTCGTTCAAGCTTGTCCTCTCTTCGCAGCGCGAAAGCGCGCCGATTAATTCAGTTGGAGCATCTCCGGATGCTGTCCCTCGTGCGGGTGATTCGGTCCTGCATAAACCTTGAGCCGGGTACGCAGGACGTCGCCGAGGCGTGTGCGCGGTAACATCCCTTTGATCGCTTCGCGCACGACCCACTCGGGCCGGTTCGCCATCACGTCGCGAGCCTTAACTTCCCGCAGCCCGCCCGGATAGCCGGTGTAATGACGATACATCTTTTGATCGAGCTTTCTTCCTGTCAGGCGAATCTTCTCAGCGTTAATCACGATGAGCCCATTGCGATGATCGGACGAAGGGGTCCAGTCGGGCGAGTCTTTGCCGGCAAGCGCCCGCGCGGCGCGCGCCGCAAGCCTCCCCAGCACCCAACCTTCCGCATCCACCACCCGCCACCGGACCCCAGTCCGGCGGGATTTCATGAGATATGTAGACACAATAACTCCCCGCATTAAAATAACTGCAATAAGATATCTTCACTTGAATGAGCATTTTTGTCAACGGCCATCAGCGTGCTGCAAGACGCTCCTGGTCCTGCCCAAGGGTAGAAGCAGCTTCTACGTCCCGATGAAAAACATCGGGATTCGGGATGACACGGTGAGGCCGGGTAGATCTAGCGGTGGACGGCGGCGCAACGCGGTTTTTTATTTTGACCTGAGTGAAGCGCTCCCTTATACTGAACGCATGGCGAAGATGCTTCGTGAGGTTACGGGCACGGTTGGAGCGCTGGCGAAAGGATTTGCTGTCACCTTCAAAACGATGTTCCGGCCAGCGGTGACGGAAAATTACCCGGCTGAGCCCGTCCACTTCGAAGGGCGATATCGCGGTCTCCATGTTCTCAGGCGGGATGAGAACGGGCTTGAAAAGTGCGTGGCGTGCTTTTTGTGCGCAGCGGCTTGCCCGGCTAATTGCATTTACATTGAAGCCGCTGAAAACACTTCGGACCATCGAATCAGCGCCGCGGAGCGGTACGCCAAGGTTTATAACATTGACTACAATCGCTGTATCTTCTGCGGGTATTGCGTGGAAGCGTGCCCGTGCGACGCCATCACGCACGGCCATGGATTTGAAATCGCCAGTTACGATATGAACGGCCTCGTTTACCGCAAGGAACAGCTTCTCGAAAAGCCTCCTGCCGCTGCCGCAAAACCCTGAAGCGCCCGGCCGAGACACCGCCGGCGCCGCGAACAAGCCGGTGTGCCCAAAGCGAGAGGAATGGTTAGCAGTCCAAAGCAAGCTCTTGCACTCCAACCCCGGGATAAAACGCTGGAGACGCCGCCGGAACTGCGCTAATCTCTCTGGACGCCAGGCCGATGCCACGCTATATTCTCGCCGCCGACCTCGGCGGCACAAAAATCGCCGTCGCGCGCGTTACCTCGACAGGGCGCGTCGAAGGCGTGCGCACGGAACCTACCCCCACTATGGGCGGCCGCGCCGTTGCCGAATTGTTGACGCGAATGCTCGGCGAGTTGCCCCGCAAGGGCGCGGTTGGAATCAGCGTTTCCGTGCCCGGCCTTGCTTATCCGGACGGGCGCGTCTGGGCGCCGAACATTCCGGGCTGGAAGCGATGGCCTCTGCGCGCGCAGATTGAATCCCGCTTGAAACTTCCGACGCTGGTTGAAAGCGACCGGAACGCGTTCGTTGTCGGCGAAGCGTGGCGCGGCGCCGCGAAGAACCTCAAGGATGCGATCTTCCTGATTGTCGGGACGGGAATCGGCGCGGGGATTCTCTCCGGAGGACAGCTTGTCCGCGGCCACGCGGAACTTGCAGGCGCCGTCGGTTGGATGGCCGTGCGCGACGAATACCTGCCGGAGTACAAAAACGTCGGGTGCCTCGAAGCTCACCTCGCGGGGCCGGCGGTCGAGAGGCGCGGCATGCGATTATTCAGACGCGGTTTGACGGCGCGCGAGATCACAGCGATGGCACGCCACGGAGACCGGCTAGCCATCGAGCTCTTGGATAACACGGGATATTATTTGGGCCTTGCGCTCGCGAATCTGGTGAGCATGCTCAATCCGAAAGTCATCGTGCTCGGCGGCGGATTGAGCGGCGCAGGCGAATTGCTGCTTGCGCGTGCGCGCGCGGTGATGAAGCAGTGGGGACAGCCGCTCGCAGTGCGTCAGGTTCGAGTTGTGCGAAGCCGGCTGGGCAACCGGGCGGGACTGCTCGGCGCGGCGAAGATGGCTTTCGACGTGATTTGTGCGGGAAAGTGAACAGCTCGCTAGCGGGGAAAAGCAGATTCTTCGCTTCGCTCAGAATGACAAGCAAAACCGGAACGGAATGACGAGCAAAAGGGGAACGGAATCGCGGGTGAAGGGAAGAGGATGACAGGGGAAAGGCCTGAATGACAGCGGGTGGTGAATTGTCTGGTCCGCGCCGGTTTGCCGTCGCCCTGACGGCGAATGCGGGGATGTTTGTGTTCGGCGTGGTGCTGCTTTTGATGGGCGCGCTGCTGCCGTCGCTCCGGGTCAATAACGCGCAGGCCGGAAGCCTGGGAGCGTTTCCGCTGGCCGGAATCTGGATGGCGACGGTCGTCATCGGACCGTTTTTGGATCTCTGGGGGTCAAAGCCCGCGCTCGTGCTGGCGCTGATTGTGACCGCCGTACCGCTCGCCGTACTTTCCTGCCTGCACAATTACGCCGAAATGGCCGGGGCCGCTTTTGCCTATGGGCTCGGCGGCGGACTGCTCAATACCACGACGAACGTTCTGATTGCGGAACTGCAGGCGGAGGGACGAGCGGCGGCTCTCAATCTGCTGGGATTTTCTTTCAGCCTGGGGGCGCTGGCGGCGCCGCTGTTGATGTCTTCGGTCGCACGATTATCGCCCGCGGCGGTCATCCGGATCCTTGCGGGCCTGACGATTGCAATTCTCATTCCGGTAAGTTTCGTTCGATTTCCTCCGCCCCAGCGCGCGGGTGCGCGTCTCGGAGAGCTGCTGAGTGCTCTGCGCCAGCCACTGGTGTGGGTATTTGGCATGATGCTGCTTTTCGAGTCCGGAAGCGAGAACTGCATGTTCGTGTGGTCAGCGAAGGTCCTGAAAGACCTGTTTCACATTGTAGCGAGCAGAGCGAACCTCGCGCTCGTGGCCTTGACCGCAGCGCTCGGTATCGGGCGACTGGTGGCGGCCGCGGCCGGGAAGCGGCTCGATGGGCGGATGTTGCTCGTCATTTGCGCGGCGCTCGAAGGGTTCGGTGCAATCCTCGCGGCCATAGGGGCAACGGCGCCGGCGATGATTGCGGGACTCATCGTCATCGGGTTCGGAATGTCCGCAATCTATCCCACGGCGCTTGGCGTTGCCGGCGACATCTTCCCGCAGGATGCGGGCACGGTGCTGGGCGCGGTGATGGCCGTTTCGCTGGTTGGCGGCGTCGCAGGACCGAAACTCGGCGGTTTGCTTGCGGCCCTCGGCCCTCGCCAGATCCTGTGGATTCCGCTTGTCACCGCTGCGGCGGTCGCAGCCCTCGCGATCTGGATGGGAGCCGGAGCAGGGAAGGGCGCGCTTCGTGGAGCGTGAATCTCTGCCGCGGCGCGCAACACAACCTTCGGCCGCGCTTTGCCGTCAACACATCAGCCCGGTTTGAAATCTGGAGGCAAGTTGAAGGGAAGGCAAAAACTGACGCTGATCGTTCTCGTGGCGCTATTGGCGGCCACGGGCATCGGGCTTTATTTAACGTCGGGGTCGAACATTTTCTCTCCTTCGGGCGCCGCGAACTCGGAGTCTCGACTCCACGCGCTCTCCATCAATGTGCGTTCTCTGAACGCGGCGGTGCGCCTGGCGCTGCTCGCGGAGACTCCGGAAGAACAACATGCTGCCCGGAACGCCCTGGACGCCGCCGATCGCGAGATGGATCTCCAGTACGCCTACTTACTTCAGCTCGCTTCGATCGAGCCGATTCCCCAAACGCCGAAAATTCTGGCGATTCAGAACAGAATCACGCAAATCAATAAGGCCATCGAAACGCGCCAGACGGAGGCGGCCCAGCTCCAGCGCGCGGTCGCGCGAGTGCGGGGAGCGCGCCGCCGCGCCCTCGAAGACCAGCTAACGGTGAGCGAAGCCGAGCTTAGCCTTCTCCATGAGGCCTTGAAAGACGCGAACTCCGAACTCGACCGGGCAGGAGGCAGTCTGAACGGGCGTCTCGACAAGCTCAAGGCGGAACACATGGCCGCCTCGGCGGAGCACGACAATTTCAAATTCCCACCGCTTGGCACCTCGCCGGTTTCGGGGAGCATGCTCGCAAAATGGGAGCTTTGGAGGATGGTCCGATACGAAGAAGGGCAAATCGACCGGGCGCGGCAGGAGGTTCTTGCAGACGCCGCCGCATTCGCGCGCCAGCACAACGCGCTCACGAAACTCCTGGCCACGGAAGAAGCGCAAAGAAAAGAGATGGAGCGCCATGAGCTGACGCCCGCACAAATTGCGGCCTTACTGGCTACGCCGACGGGAGGCGAGGAATCGAAGGCCCCAGGCGCGAAGGAAGCATCGCAGGCGCAGCCTGCGCCGCCGTTGTCGCCGACAACGGTTAATCCCGCCATCGCGCTGATCCAGCGCATTTCCGCCTCCCGCTTGATGCTGCGAATTCTCGAAAGCCGGATCCAGTCCATGAACACTCTGGCCGCCGCTTATACGAAGTGGAATTCGATCGAGGCGTCCGCAGGGCGCGGCGATCTGCACAGCCTGCTCGGCGAGGTGCTGTGGATTGTGCTGTTGATGATCCTCGCCTTCTTCCTGAATCGCGTGGCCGAGCATTTTTTCAACCGCATGGCCCTTGAGCGAAAGCAGCGGACGACGCTTCAAGCGGTGGTGCGAATCACGGTGCGTGTGGCGCTCGTCATCGTCATTCTCATGATGATTTTCGGAAAGCCGCGCGAGCTTTCGACCGTACTGGGCCTGATGGGCGCGGGCCTGGCTGTCGCGCTCCAGGACTTCATTCTTTCATTCTTCGGCTGGTTCGTGCTGATGGGCCGCCACGGCATTCACGTGGGCGATTGGGTGGAAATCAATCCCAATTCCTTCACCGGGGTGCGCGGCGAAGTCATCGAGATCACGCTCTTCCGGACGGTGCTGCTTGAAACAGGCAACTGGAACGAGCCCGGCCATCTCACGGGCCGGCAAGTCGCCTTCATGAACATGTACGCGGTGGGCGGATATTACTTCAACTTCAGCACTTCCGGCCAATGGCTATGGGATGAATTGCAGGTGACGGTCCCGGCCGGACGCGACCCCGCGCCGCTTGTCGAAAAAATTCAGGCCCTAGTGGCGAAAGAGACCGAGAGCCACAGGGATCCTGCGGAGCGCGATTGGGAGCGGTTTTCAAGCCGGTACGGCACGCGGGCGTTCTCGACCCAGCCGACCGTCAACGTCAAGCCGACCGATCAAGGAGTGATTGCCGTCGTCCGCTACGTCACGCGAGCCGACGAGCGTACGGCGATGAGTTATCGCCTGAACCGCGAAATCGTCAGGCTGCTTCACCCGGGTGAAGAGCTTCTTCAGGTCCAGGCCGGCACCGACGACCCCGCTTCGGGCGAGCGCTGATTTCTGAAAACAGCAATCGCAAATGGAATCAGACGGCCAGACGCCGATGCAAAGGCCGGTGGGCTTTACGGCGGAGGGAAGCCCCATTTCCTTTTTGGAATCAAATGGGGCCGCGGGGGCGGCTCAGTTCGCTCGCCACAGCGCCGGCCATTCGGATGGGGAACGAAACGTGGACCGTGGCGTCGCTCGAGTCCACGTCAATCACCAGCCGCCCGCCTTGCTTTGAAATCAGCACGTGGTCCGTAGCGTCTTCGACCTCAACGAGCTTTGCGTCCGGGCAGCGGGCAAGGTCTTCGGTGGCCATGCGGATGGCCGGCAAATATGGCTGAACATTCCTGGTGGCCTCGCTCAATTTTCGTCGCGGCGCGATCCACAGCGCAGCGGGAACAGCAAGCGCGGGAATCGGCAGCCAAATGCGGTGGCCGCCCGGCCCTTTTTCGTGAACGTAAATGTTGAGTGTTCCGGCGCTGTAGAGCAGCGCGACCGTGATGACCAGCCCCGCCGCCATAATCAGCAGAATCCGGCCCACCGTGTGGAAAAACCCCCGGCTGCCGCCCATTCGAATGCTCCTCAGTCAGAAACGTTCCGGGAATCGATCCAGATGCGCACACTTTGACTCCCGTCGTGCACGGTCACGAGCTGGACATCGCCGACGTTTTTGAGCGCGCGAATCGCCGCTTCGACATCCAATTGATTCTTACCCGCGGAAAGCAGCGCGTTCGCCACCGCCAGCGGAACCTTGACATCCACCTGGCTGCCCTTATCGTTTTTGTCGCGCACATGGATCAGGAGAAAGCCGCCGCGCTTGGCGATGTCTACGTTCGAATCGCGCTCACGGACGGTGACGAATTCGCCGTTCGGTGCATGGCGAACCGCCGCGAGAAGCGCGGGAAGATCAACGCCTTTGAAGTTTCCGTTGATCTCGACGCATCCATTGTGCAAGTTCCCGGCGTCGATGGCGGGAATCACTTGTTCCGCCATGGAGAGCGGCACGTTCACCCGCACCCTTTCACCTTGATCGCCCGGATTGTCCACTCGAACGTGCAGCCAGCGATCCTGAGCAGAAGCCGTCATCACGCCGGCCAATACCGCAATCACCAACCACGAAAGTTTTCGGCTCATATTTCCTGTTCCTCCCTCCGACAACCTATACAACGTATCCGAGTTGAAAAATGTTCCGTGGATTTCTGCATCAGTGATGGCGATGACAGAACGGGTGTTCGAGCTACCTGCTAGAATGCGTTTTGGCGCAGCGCTTAGGGGCGCGATCGGGAGGGGGACGCGATGGAATTTCGAACGCTTCGAAATACCGGACTGAAGGTTTCACGGCTGTCGTTCGGCACGATGCCTTTCGGGTCCCAGGCGGACGAATCCGCGTCAATCCGGATGGTCGGCCGGTGCCTGGACGTCGGAATCAACTTCTTTGACACGGCGAATATGTACAACAAAGGCCGGGCGGAGACGATTCTTGGCAAAGCTCTTTCCGGACGCCGCGAGAAAGCGATTGTGGCGACCAAGGTTGCATTCCCGATGGGCGAGGGCCCGGACGACAAGGGGCTTTCCCGCGCAGCCATGCGCAAGGCAATCGAGCAGAGCCTGCGCCGCCTCGCGACCGATTACGTGGACATTTATTATTTCCACAAGCCGGACTACAACACGCCGATCGAAGAGACGCTCGAAGCGATGCAGGAATTGGTTGGGGAAGGGAAGGTGCGGTTCCCGGCGGTCTCGAATTACGCGGCGTGGCAAGTGGCTGAAATGCATGCGATCGCCGAGAAAAACGGATATAAGAAGCCGTACATTTCGCAGCCGATGTACAACCTTTTCGCGCGAGCAATCGAGGAAGAATATTTGGCGTTTTGCGAACGCTACGGCGTCGCCGCCATCGTGTATAACCCGCTTGCCGGCGGCTTGCTCACGGGCAAACATTCGCAGGCGCAAGGGCCGCTTGCGGGCAGCCGGTTCGACAACAACCCGCTTTACCAGGGGCGCTACTGGCACGAGGTTTATTTTGCCGCGGTCGAAGAATTGCGCGAGATTGCGCGCGATGCGGGGAAATCGCTGGTTGAACTCGCACTCCTTTGGGTGCTGGCGCAGCAACAAGTGGATTCCGTCATCCTCGGGGCTTCGCGAATGGAGCAGCTCGAAGAAAACCTCCGAGGCTGCCAAGGCCCACCGCTCGACCGGGAGACACTCGAACGCGCGGACGCCGTTTGGAAGCGCTTGCGCGGCGTGACGCCAAAATACAATCGGTAGGCGAGCCGGGAGCGCCCGATCCTCCGTGCGCCGAGCCCATTCGATATCCTTCGATCCCAAATCAAGGCTCAAATCAAGGCCTGGCAATTTCCCGCAGCCGGGGCTATATTGTTGGGAAGATGTTGCCGGCCAAGGAGCATAAGTTCGCCAAAAGAGTCCGCGCTCAGGCGGAAACTGATTCCTGCGATCGTGATATCATCGGCGGGCTGAAAGGCGGGAACCTGAAACACATGGCCATCAAACAATCGCGATTCGCTTTGGACGGCGCGTGGCCGGCTGCGTGCGCGGTGACGGCGCTTCTGGGCTTCTCGCTTGCGCTTAGCTCATGCGGCGCGCCCGCATCGCCCCCTGTCGCGACGGTCGATGTCAACGCGCAACTTCCAGGAGCGCGAATCCCCAAGGGATTTGCCGGCTTCAGCAATGAAGTTTCAACCGCCGGCATGGGTCTGCCGACGCCGACTGCGGAAGCTCAAGGAACCCTCTCGCGTCCAGCCGGCGTTCCCTCCGATGCCGAACTCGCTTACGTCCTCGGTGAGCCGGGCGCGCCCAACACAGGATTCTTTACGTTCATGCGAAACTTGGGGCCCGGCGTGCTGCGCCTGGGCGGAAACAGCCAGGACAACACCTGCTGGGACCCGCGAGCGGCGCCGCATCCCGCCTGGTGCCACGGACCGATCACGCCCGGGCTGCTCAAGCTCTACTCAACGGCCGTGGGCGCGGCCGGATGGAAAATGATTCTTGGGTTAAACCTGAAGCAAAATTCACCTCGCTGGGCGCTGGGCGAAGTGACGCAGGGAGTCGCGAAGGAAATTCCTGCTGACCAGATCCTTGGCTTCGAGCTCGGCAACGAGCCGAGCCTGTTCGCGCGGCCGCCGTTTCGGCCGAAGGACTATTCTCCCGAAGATTACGTGCGGGATGCTCTCGGTTACATTCACGCCTTTCGCTCGAACCGCGTCGCCCGCCAGTATTCTTTCGTTGCGCCCGCTGATTGCTGCCAGTGGAATAATCCGCGCGACCTCGGCATTATCCTCAAGGGCATCGGACGCTTTCTGAAGCTGGTTTCCATCCACAATTACACGACGACGACCTGCGGCCATCGTAACGTAACCGTGGCGCAATTGCTTTCGCCCGAACGGATGAAGAAGTTCAACGGTCTTTCGAAAGAACTCGCTGCCGTAGCGCACACGGATCATCTGCCCATCGCGCTCGCGGAAACCAATTCAGCTTCCTGCGGCGGCATGGCGGGCGTGAGCAACGCTTTCGCCTCCGCGGTGTGGGGCCTCAATTACATGTTCAACGTCGCCCGCGACGGATATACAAACATCAATTTTCACTTCAGCTATCGCACCGGCGGAAGCGCGTATAATCCGGTCGTAACTTTCGGCTGGAAAAACGGAAAGAGCATGGAGTATCACAACGTCGCCCAGCCGCTCTATTACGCCCTGTATTTTTTTGCAAAAAATGCGTCCGGCGAACGCTTCCTGCCCGCGTCCGTCACGACCCAATCGAACATCTCAGCTTTTTCCACCACCGCCTGCGCGACGTGCGCTATCCATGTGTTCGTGATCAATGAGGATCTGAAGGCTTCCGGACGGGTGGAAGTGCATCTTACCGGGCGTGCAGGCGCGGGCTCGCTGCTGATGCTCGCAGCCCCCAGCCTCGGTTCGTTGGCCGAAGGCGTCCGATACGGCGGGCAACAGTTTGATAGCGACGGCAGCATCGGCGCGCCCGAGACCACGCCCGTCGCGCGCGGCGCAAAAGGCGATTACAGCTTCGAGCTGCCCAACGCTTCCGTCGCGCTGCTCTCCATCGCCCGCTAACCGCAGCCATTCACTTTCCCTCGCCCCCCGGAGATCAAGAGGCCCGCCACTTGACAGCCAAAGATATTGCATCCTTTTTTCCGCCGTGTGCGTATCTTCCTATGGAGATGAGCCGGTTGAATGTTGCTGTCCAGGACCGGGTGGGCATTGCGCTGGACCGATCGGCTTCAGGCGACCGCTCGGCTTTCGGGGATCTGGTCGAGGAACATCAGGGGATGGTTTTCAGCCTGGCTTATCACGCACTCGGGGATTCAGCCGCGGCGGAAGACGTCGCTCAGGAAGTCTTTTTCGACCTCTATCGAAGCCTCAGCTCGATCAAGTCGCCCGGGCACTTGAAGCACTGGCTGCGGAAGACGGCCTCGCACCGCACGATTGATGCGCTGCGGCGCCGCAGAACACCCGAAGTCAGCCTCGATGAAGTTCCCGAACCGGCGATTCCTTCCCGCAGCCCGGACCCGTTGCTCAGCCGAAAGCTGCGCGGCCTGGTGCAGACGCTTCCGGCGAAAGCGCGCATGGCCGTTATCCTTCGCTATCAGGAAGAAATGGAGTTGCAGGAAATTGCGGAGCTGCTCGGCATGCCGGTCAATTCCATCAAAAGCTCGCTGCACCGGTCGCTCGGAATTCTGAGAGAGAAGATTTCACGCTCGATGGGAGACTTTCGCGTTTGAAACCACTGGATGAGGAATTGAAATCGGCGCTGAAACGGCGCGAGCCGCCCCCAGGCTTTCGAGAGCGTGTGGCCGCCAGACTTGCGGATCCCGCGCGGACGCGACTGCACGGCGCGCACGGGCTCGCGGCGGCGTTTCGACCGACTTGGATTCGCTGGGCCGCGGTCATGGCAGCCGCTTGCCTCGTTCTCATGGGCGCATGGGTCATCCGTCGGCGCGAGCAGCAGCGCAAGGCCGAAGCCATCCAAAGGCAAGTGATGTATGCGTTGCGGCTCGCGGCGGGAAAATTCAACGGCGCGATGCAAGCCGGCATCGTCCGGCTCGGCGCGCCAACATCCTCGAGACGAAAGGCGAACCAACGATGAAAAAACAGAAGATTCTGATTTCCCTTTGTAGCCTTGCGGCGCTTGCGATCATCGGCGGCGCGGCGGCGCGAGCCCAGCAATCCGCGCGCCTGGCCCTCCATCACCTCAATCGTCTCGCTGCAAAGGCCGACGAAGTGGATGAAGTCAATCTCGACGGCGCCATGCTCAGGTTCGCGGCGCAGTTCATGGGCCACGACAAGAATGATCCGGACGCGGCCAAAGTCCGGGCCATGATTGAAAAGCTACAGGGAATTTACATCAAGAACTTCGAATTCGACAAGCCGGGCGAATACACTCCCGCCGACGTGGAATTGGTTCGCCGGCAGCTTCAAGGTCCCGAGTGGCACAAGATGGTTAACGTCCGGAGCAAGCGCGACAGCGAGACAACCGAAATTTATTATCTGGGCGGTGCGAATCATATGCGCGGCCTCGTCATCCTCGACGCCGAGCCGAAAGAGTTTGCCGTCGTGGATATTGTCGGGCCGATTGATCCCGAAGAATTGAGCGAACTGGGCGGGCACATGGGGATTCCGGCAGTGGCTGTGATGAAGGGTGGAAAGGAGGCGACCGGTGCGAAAGGGAAGTGAACTTCCGGTTCTTTCGCTGGCGGCGATCCTGCTGCTGAGCTTCTCCACGCACGCCGCCGCGCGGGATCGGGAGTTTCACGCCGTGATGCGCCACATCGAGTCCACTTATCACGCTCGCCCGAACATGCGATTCCTGATGTGGAGCATCGGCATGGTCGTCCGCGTCGCGCATCCTGAAGGCGTGAGCCGTCTGCGCATGGCCATTTTCGAGCACAGAAACTTTTCAGGCATTGGCGATGATCGGCGGTTTGCTTCGGTGGTCGAAGCAGCGCTCGCCGAGCCGCGACGGCGCGAGCGACCCGGGCCCGGATGGCGGCTGATGGTCCGATCCTGGTCGCGGCGCGATAACGAGCAGGATTATATTTATGCACGCGCGCGCGGCAAGCGGCTGGGATTATTCATCGTTTCACTCGAGCCCGACGAAGCGGTGGTCATGGAGCTCGAAGCAAACGCCCGCGCACTCGGAAAATATCTCGATGACAGCCGATAGACTATGGCGCGGTCACGCGAACTGTTCCTCGCAAAAACATTATTCGCGAATATGACCCCGCGAGAACTCTGTGTTTGCCGGGCAAAAACGCCCAACGATGCTTTTTTGCATTCCCGCAGGAAAATGCTCGCGCACCGAGCGTGACGCGTGCGCTGCGGGTTTCGCCCCAAGCAAGCGCTCTCTTGTATTGACAAATCGCCGCAAATTGCCGAAACTCATTTTCGCGCAGCCGTCCCGCTCGCTGGAAACCCAAAGCGATGAGCGCATTGGAAATCAAACCAAAAGCCGAATGCAGATGGGACCTCGTCGCCCTCGGCGAAGTCATGCTTCGCCTTGATCCGGGCGACGGGCGCATCGCCACAACGCGCGAATTTCGCGTGTGGGAGGGTGGCGGCGAATATAACGTCGCGCGGGGATTGCGCCGCTGCTTCGCCCTCGATACCGCAATCGTCACAGCCTTTGCCGATAATCCCGTGGGCCGGCTGATTGAAGACCTGATCTTCCAGGGCGGCGTGGACCAATCCCACGTGAAGTGGGTTCCGTTCGACGGCGTGGGCCGGACGGTGCGCAACGGCCTAAATTTTACCGAGCGCGGGTTTGGCGTGCGTGCGGCGCTCGGCTGCTCGGACCGTGGGCACACGGCCATCTCGCAGCTTCGTCCGGGCGAAGTGGACTGGCAGAAGGTGTTCGCCGCAGAAGGGGCGCGATGGTTCCACACGGGCGGAATTTTTGCCGGGCTTTCAGAAACGTCGCCGAAAGTGGCTCTTGAGGCGATGCAGGCGGCGCGAGCGCAGCGGGCCGTTGTCTCCTACGATTTGAATTATCGAGAGTCCCTTTGGAAAGCCATCGGCGGAAAGCGGCGCGCGGCGGAAGTGAATCGCGAGCTGGCGGGCCTTGTGGACGTGCTCATCGGCAACGAAGAGGACTTCACCGCTGCCCTCGGCTTCGAGGTTGCGGGGCTCGATGAAAACCTCTCCAAGCTTGACGTCGAGAATTTCAGGCGCATGATCGAGAAAGTCTTTGCGGCCTTTCCAAATCTCAAAGTCGTCGCCACGACTCTTCGCAACGCCAAAACCGCCACGCGCAACGACTGGAGCGCCGTTTGTTATTGCGACGGCCGGCTCTACCGCGCCGTGACGCGAAACGACCTGGAAATTTACGATCGCGTCGGAGGCGGCGATTCCTTCGCCTCAGGGCTGATTTACGGCTTCCTCGCGGGACACGATGCGCAGTGGGCGGTCGAATGCGGCGCCGCGCACGGCGCGCTCGCCATGACCACGCCGGGAGATACGTCCATGGCCACGCTTGCCGAAGTCGAGCGGCTGATGAAGGGCGCCGGCGCCCGCGTCGCGCGGTAGGTCCAGACGCTTTCCCGAAAATTATCTGTCACAAAAGTCGCGCGAGCCGCCTCTACTGACCGGCGTTAAGTGGATGTGGATTTTCTCCCGTCAGAACCTTGACGTCGCCCATCAGTCGCGCCAGGGCAAGGTCAAAGTTTTTGTCGCGATTCCGTTGGAGAAGTGCGAAGCTGACGGGCTCGCTGAGAGTCCAGAGCGTGAGGCGAGTCTGCACGTCACGGATGACGAGCCGCAGCTCGGAGCCGTAGGCGTACACCTTAGTCCGGCTTACGTCGACTGCGGGGGCAGGGCACACAAACGTAATCTCGAAATCCAGTTCCGCATCGACGGGCGAGCTGGCGAGCGCATAGCGGCCCCATTTTTCCATCGCCGAATAGAATTGGTCGTAAGCGCGATTCGGGCCGCCACTGAACTGGTTTGAATCGTCGGGGTAAGCGGCTGCGCAAGTACCACCGCCATTCGCGATAAATATTTTCTTGGCTGTCAGGATTTGACGCGGCACGGGCGGCGCCGGCGGCTCTTCCGGCATCTTCGCCCCTGAAACGGCCGCTGCACTGATTGCCAGCAGGAGGCTCGTCAAGAGGATTCGATATTTGTCGGTTCGCTTCATCATACCCTCCTCGATGCTCAATAATAGTTGAAAACGTACGGCAACGGAATTGGGTTTCAGTGGTAAAGAGCGAACGGTTCGCCCGGTGCGATGCCTCCAATCAAAATCAACGGAAGCGCCTATTTCGCTCGCCGGATCTCACCGCGCAGACCACGCAGATTTGCCGTGGGTGATAGCCCTGCCCGGCCTCATGCTCAACGGTCATAAAAAACGTTGCTCAAGTTCTTCAATAGCAAGAGGATTGGTCGGGGCGCGCGGATTCGAACCGCGGACCTCTTGCGCCCAAGGCAAGCGCGCTACCAGGCTGCGCCACGCCCCGTTCAATGCAGCGTCAGGCAATCGCCAGCGGAAGGGAAGGGAAAAGGCCGCCAGCAGATCCCCCATCGCTGATTTTGCCAAGCTTTTGGCCCCGCGTCCAGAGTCATTTCCACCTTGCGGTTGGCGCTCAACCTATTGCAGAATGTTGGCGGAAGTGCATGCGGGCTGGTGTTCGCCCAGGACTTCAAATCCTGTGATCCCGTCTTTGACGGGATGGTCGGTTCGATTCCGACACACTTCCGCCAGCTTTTCTCAAGGGCCATGGCACGGCGGCGCAAACCGAAACCTTTACGCGCGACGGTTGAGGTTCGCCGGCGCGCACGACTGGCGCTCGGCTCTCCGCCTCCTTCAAAGACTCACCGGAGCCGCATACAAAAATCAACAAAACACACCAAGCGTGAATTCGAGGATATGTTCGAGTAATCGAGGGGTGGGCGCGGCAGAGACCATCCGCTCTTTTCGCAGCGCGCGTCAAAGTGCGCAACGTTCAGCGCTCCGGCGGATTCCCATTGCGATAGCGTCTCAAGTTGTTGGTCGAGAGGCTTGAACCAAGCCTAAGCTTTGGAGCCTCAGCCGGGTTTGTATTCAGGAATGCGTTCGGTGGGCAGGAAAAGCGGTTGCGGCGCGGCGCCGAGCCTTGTGGCAAGCGTCTTTTGAATTTCGGTCAGATCGCGCTTCGCGAATCCCTCGCTTGCAATTTCCACGGTTCGGTCCGCAGAAATCAGGAAAAGCGTCGGAGTGTACTTCAATTTGTAAGCGCGTGAAACTTTGTAAGGCTCCGGGTCAATGAGCAATGGAAACGAAATTCCATATTGCGCAGCGAATTTTCGAGTGTGGTCCGCATCATCCTGTGAAACGCCGACGATGGCAATTTTGCCGGTCCCGAACTGGCGGTGCAGCCGCTCGATGAAAGGCAGCGTGTACTGGCACGTCGGGCAAGCCACTTTTAAAAAAACGGCGATTAACGGCCCTCTCGCGAGCGCATCCTCCAGGGAAAATTTGCTTCGCTCGGCCGTCTCAAGATCAAATACCGGAGCGTGATCTCCGGCAGCCAAAGTCGGCATTCGATATCCTCCCAAAAGCGCCTTAATCATCTTACCAAACATTGCACTTGCCGTTTCAACGGCGCGCCGGCGGCCCGTGCTCCTTTTCGATCAGCGGCGCAACTCGCGCTGCATTTCCTGAGCTGCGATCAGAATCGGGTCCCACGCGGCCGAAAAGGGAGGGGCATAGCTCAAGTCGAGTTGCCCGAGCTGCTCCACCGTCAAGCGCGCGTGGAGCGCCGTGGCCAGCACATCAATCCGTTTCGCCACGCCTTCCGGGCCGGCCATCTGTCCGCCCAGCAGCCGGCCGGTCGAGCGTTCGGCGATCAGGCGAACCAAAATGTCTTTCCCGCCGAGATATCGCGCGCGGCTCGCGGCGCGCACTGAAGCAGCGGCAATCTTGAACCCCGCTTGCCGTGCTTCTTCCGAACTCAGCCCCGTGCGGGCAACTTCGAGGTTGAAAACTTTGGTCACGGCCGTTCCGACGATACCGGCGAAACGAGCGCGCCCGCCCGCAGCGTTCTCGCCCGCGACGCGCCCTTGCTTGTTGGCCGTCGTGCCGAGCGGAACATAGGCCGGACGGCCGCTGACCAGATGGCGAGCTTCGGCGCAATCGCCGGCGGCGTAAATGGAAGCCGCGCTCGTCTCCATAAATTCATCGACCGCAATCGCTCCGGTCACGCCGATTTCGATGCCCGCTTCTTCGGCGAGTTTCGCGCGCGGTCGGACGCCGGTCGCGAGAATCACGCAATCCGTTTCGAGCGAAGCTTCACCGGCGCCTTCGAGCGCCATCTGACGCACACGGCCCGTGCGGTCGCCGAAAATCCCCGCCGCTCGCGCGCCCTTGCACACTCGAACGCCGCGACCGTCAAGTTCCGCTTCGACGAGCGAAGCGATTTCCTCATCCACGGCTTCGAAAAGCGCCGCCGAACGGTCTACAAGCGTTACTTCAAGGCCTGCGGCAGTCATCGCCTCGGCCATTTCGAGCCCGATATAACCTCCGCCGATAATGGCTGCCCGGCGCGGTTTTTCGGATTCGAGAAAATGCTTGAGCTTGATGGCTGCTTGCAGATCGTTGACGTGAAATACGCCCGTAAGATCGAGGCCGTTAATCGCCGGACGCGCGGGTTCTGCGCCCGTCGCCAGCACGAGCGACGTGAAGTGAACATCTTCCGGGCCACTGCCTTGCGCGACCACCGTCACACGCCGCCGGCCCGGCAAGATTTGAACGGCTTCATGGTTCGTAAAGACCTGGATGTTCCGCTGCGTCCGGAAGAATTCGGCCGAATAGACGCGCAGTGCATCGGCTTCGCGGGGACTTCCGGCGATGAAATAGGGAAGACCGCAGGCCGAGTAAGAAATGTCGGGCCCTTTTTCATAAACGCGGATTTCAAGATTCGTGTTGAGCCGGCGCGCGCGGCTTGCCGCGCTCAGTCCCGCCGCCACTCCGCCGATGACAATCAATCGATCCGATGCCATGAGAGTCAAAACTCGAAGGGAAGATTCTAGCGGAAGCTTGGGCTGTTGTCATGCCCGCGGCGACAATCGGGCGAAGAAAGGCGGCTTTTAAAATGACGCCGCCCGCGACGGGCGCGAGCTGAATTGCTCTCCGACTTTGAGCGAAAAATCGAAAAGCGCGGAAGCGGGAATCAGTCCGGCGATTTTGCGATGCCCCAGTGCGGAAAAGCCTGCGGACGCCATACAGCCGCACTCCGTGCACACCGGCTTTCCGCCAAACTGGCAAGGGGTGATGGGCGTTTTCAGGTCGGCGGAAACACACGTGGTCGTGCGTGCAAAGATGCATTCGGCGGGTGAGTTCGGCGGGCGAAGATAAGCGTCGAGCGTGCCCGGGGGAATATCCACTTTCGGAAATTCGGCGGGAAGCGCGGCCAGCCTGCGAACGACGCACTCGCGATCTTCAGGTCTGAGGCGCTCAGCGCTCTGATCGCCTTCCTGCGGCGTGTAAAGGCTGAACCAGATCTTGCGCACCGAATCGCGCGACGACCAGAATGCGGCGAATTCGCGCAAATAGCTTTCGCGCGCGAGCAGAACGCGGGTAATCGTGCAATGGACCGCCACATGGTGGCCCTCGATGTGCTTGAGGATTCGATCGTAGGTGGCGGGCGCGCGGCGGAGATCGTGCTCAGGCTGGAGGCCGTCAATTGAAACGGAGAGGTGGAGATTCCGGAGAGCGTTCCACTCGAGCGGAATGGGCCGCACGGCGCTGGTGACGACTTGAACCTGCACGCCCATTTCATCAAGTTGCGGCAAAAGCGCATTCAGCTCGCGGTAACGAACGAGCGGCTCTCCGCCCACGATCGAAACGTGCAGCGGCCTGTACCGGCGCACCAGTCCGAGAACGCCGTCAATAAGCGCTTCGCCCTGAAGATCGCTCAATTGGCGCAGTGGTCCCGCCACGCCCAGATGCGCCGGCTCGTACGCGTAACAGCCGGGACAGCGCAGCGGACATTCACGGGTGATTTCAATCGAAAGCATCGGGCGCCCGCCCTGGAGAATTCTGCCCCAGGCCGTCAGCACTTCGCCCACACGCAAGTTTTTTTCTGCCATTTCGTGGCCTCTCATCCACGATCTGCAGTTCGCCTTTCGTCCCCAGCGCGAAGCGCGCAGTATCCGAAGCGAAAGTTATCGCGGCACGGAACGCGGAAATGATTCGTTCAAATTCCCGGCGCTCAAACCGAAGCCTCCTTCGCTTCGGCGCCGCAAAAGCGGCTTGCGCCGGTGAATCAATGGATGTGCTTGACCTTCTTCTGCATGTAATCCATCAGCAGATACTGGCCGAGCGTGTAAGGAGTGGTGAAATAGGCCTTCCCGTGGCAGATCTCCGTGACCTTCTGCACGAAGTTGACCAGGCTGAAATCGGATGCCAGCATGAAGGTGTTGACCAGAATGCCGTTGCGGCGGCAGTGTTGCACTTCGTGAAGCGTTTCGGTGACGACCAGCGGATCGAGGCCGAAAGCATTCTTATAAATTCGCCCGTCTTCGAGCGTCAGTGCGGAAGGCTTGCCATCGGTGATCATCACGATCTGCCGCATATCTTTCCCCTGCCGCGCCAGTATTCGTTGTGCGAGCCTCAAACCCTCGCGCGTATTGGTGTAATAGGGACCCACCTGCACGCGCGCCAGGGCGGAGAGCGGAATTTGCTCGGCCGAATCGTGAAACAAAACCATGTGCAGCGAATCGCCGGGATATTGAGTGCGGATCAGATGCGTCAGCGCGAGCGCCACCTTTTTCGCCGGAGTGAAGCGGTCTTCGCCGTAGAGAATCATGCTGTGCGAGCAATCGAGCATCAGCACGGTGGCGCAGGAGCTTTGGTATTCGCACTGGCGCACCTGCAAATCCTGGTAATCGAGCTCGAGCGGCGTCCGGAGCCCGTTGCGCTGGATGGCCGAAAGCAGCGTGGCGTTAACGTCGAGATTCATCGTATCGCCGAATTCGTAGCGCCGGCTCGAACCGTCCGATTCGACGCCGGTCGCGAGCTCGCGCGTGTCGTGCCGGCCAAAACTTGATTTGCCGAGCGACCCGAGCAGGTCCTTGAGTGTTCTGAAGCCGAGAAAATCGAGCGCCTTATCCGTGATCTCGAACTTCGCGCGGCCTTCGAGGCGATCGGACTGGCCGGGAAGCGGCTGCGTAAGCTGTCCCTGGGGTTTCCCGGGATTCTCGATCGTGATGTAGCCTTCTTCAGCCAGGCGCTCCATCAGCCGCTCAAGCAGTTCGTTGAGCCGGGCATCCTTCGGGTTCTGCATCATTTCCTCAAGAAGCTCCGGCGGAATCATGTCCCGTTCTTGCAGAGCTTCGAGCAGAGCCCGGCGAAGCCGCTCCATCGTTTGCTCCTGGTCCATTTCGGAGAAGCCGTAATATGGGCTCTCAAAACCGCTCTGGAGCAGGAAATCCTCAAGCATGTTGAGCAGGTCTTCGGTCGAAAGGCTGTCGAAGGGGTCGGGGACGAATTTGGAATACCGAATATGTCTCATCGTGGAATAGACCGTAGGGCGAGCGGCCTGGGCGAAGCCTCTGCGGCGACCGCGGTTTATCCCTCACTGCCTTCGTCTGCGCTGCGTCAAACGGCTGCACCTTTTCCCGAATATGCCGGGACGAACTTTTCAGTCACGAATTGCTCGAAGCTCGTCGGCGTCGTGTTCGCAGCCGTGCGCGCTTCGAGCGGCTTCATATATCCGGAATTGAGCGAATCGGACATCTCGAGCAGCAGGTCCGCCATGTTCGAGGACATGCCCATCGAAGTGAGCGCCATCTTCAGCATTGCGGAGGGCAGTTGCGAGTAGGCAAGGCTGGGCTTGCCGATCGCCTTGCCGGTAATCTTCGTCGCTTCGCGGTAATCGAGGTCTCTCTGGCCGAGCAACTCCGCCGCGCGCTTCCCTTGAAAATCGCGTTTCGCCAGCCTTTCTGCCGCATAGGCGCCGATGTCCTGAGCGGCGATCATCGGCAACGGCAGATCGGGCTTGAGCGGGCCGGCCATCATTCCAAGCTGGCGGATTACGCCCGGTTGAGCGAGAAAATTCTCCATAAAATAGCCCGCGCGCAAATAAAGCGCGTTCAAACGGCTGATACCATTCAGCCTCTCCTCGAAATGGCGCAAGCCGACGACGGGGCCGGTCTTGTCGGGCTTATCCGCGCCTACGCTGCTCAGAAAAACCGCAAATTCCAGGCCGGATTTTTCAAGCGCTCGAACCTGCGCATCCGCCGCCTTTGCTTGATGGGCGCGAACATCGGGCGCCGAGAGATTCGGCGGAATCAAAAGGTAAGCGGCTTCGGCGCCTGCAAAAGCCTTCGTGACCATAGCCTCGTCCGTGACGTCGCCAACAAACGCCTCCGCGCCTTTTTTCACGAGCGGCTCCAAATGCGCCGCGCTTCTGCCGACCACTCGAACCTTTTTCCCACTCGCAAGCAACTTCTCCGCCGCAATTCTTCCGGTATTTCCGGTTGCTCCAATAATCGTGATCAAGGGCGTCCTCCTTGTTTCTGGTTGCGAATCTCAGTCTCGGCGCATGACGCGCGCGTTCCGCAAGCCCGCGTCAATTGAGAGGCCGCCGCCGCGAGCCCAGGGGCGAAGGCTCCTCCGCCGCAGGCTCGGTCTGGCGAGGCGCGGCATGGAACCCGACTTCCTCGTTGCGGCTGATTTTCTTCTGCGCGTAGAGCCCTTCCAGAATGAACTCCGCGCCGGAGACGAGCAGAGCGGCGTCATCTTTCGGCCCGATCCCGAGCGCGTGCGTTTTTTCGAGCAGCTCTTGAATTTTCTTGAGCTGCCCCAGCACTTTCGCCGCCGAACCTGATTCAGGATACTTCAGCGTTCCACCCAGCTCGAAATACTGGATGACCGGCTGGAGCGAGACCTTATCGAAATACTTCCGGAAGACGCGCCCCGCCGCCTGCCGAATTACGTCACGTGCAACGGCGTCCGCGCCACGCACTTCGCCTTCGTATTCGAGCTCGAATTTTCCCGTTAGCGACGGCAGCGCCGCATATAAATCGGCGGGGCGGGGAACTGCGACCTCTTCGCGCTCGAGGAGTGCGCGCCGCTCGGCGCTGGAGGCGACGTCTTCAAGGCAGGCGATCGGCATCCGCTGGCTCACACCGCTTCGCTTGTCGATCCTTTTTTCCTGCCGCGCTTCGAAGGCCACGCATTCGATGAGCTCCCGCATGAATTGCGGGACGATCAGCTTGAGCCCGCCGTCGCGTTCCGTCCACGCTTCCTGAGCCGTGATGGCGATGCCGTGTTCGAGAGCCATGGGATAATGCGTCCGAATTTCGGAGCCAATCCGGTCCTTGAGCGGCGTGATGATTTTCCCGCGCGCCGTGTAATCCTCGGGATTCGCCGTGAAGACAAGCATCACGTCGAGCGGCAGCCGCACGGGATAACCTTTAATCTGAACGTCGCCTTCCTGCATGATGTTGAACAGGCCGACTTGAATTTTTCCAGCCAGGTCCGGCAGCTCGTTGATGGCGAAAATGCCCCGGTTCGCCCGCGGCAGCAGGCCGAAATGGATGGTCAGCTCGCTCGAGAGTGCGTGCCCGCCGCGCGCCGCTTTGATGGGGTCGAGATCCCCGATCATGTCCGCGATCGTGACATCGGGCGTAGCCAGCTTTTCCACGTAACGGCTCTCGCGCGGAAGGTAAGCGATGGGCGTCGCGTCGCCGCACTGCTCGATGCGCTCGTTGCAGGCGCGGCAGATGGGCCGCAGCGGATCGTCATTGATCTCGCAACCCGCGAGGAAGGGCATTTCCATGTCCAGCAGGGAAACGAGCGACCGAAGAATCCGGCTCTTCGCCTGTCCGCGCAAGCCCAGCAGAATAAAATTGTGACGGGAAAGAATCGCGTTGACCAGATGCGGAACCACCGTATCTTCGTACCCGACGATTCCGGGAAAAAGCGTTTCCTCGGCGCGCAGCTTGCGGATCAGGTTCGCGCGCATTTCGTCTTTAACGCTTCGGCTTCGGTAACCCGCTTTCCGCAACTCGCCGAGGGTTCTTGGCTGAGCCATTCCATTCGCTCCAGGCGCTCATTATACGTGACCGCTTCGGAGAACTCCACGCTTCATTTCGATGTTGGAAAAGGAGAGTGCGGTTGCAACGCCGGAATGCAGCGCATTTCGCAGATGCTTTGCCTGAGCCGGATGCCCAATGCTGAATTTTTAATGGGCATTCGAGTTGGGGTGAGCGACGGGATTCGAACCCGCGACGTCCAGATCCACAGTCTGGCGCTCTACCAGCTGAGCTACGCTCACCACAAAAGAGGGCTGTTACGCCACAAGCCGTTAAACCTTTGTAGCATCCGGGAAGGAAATGTGTCAACGAGGGTCGCCCGTGCCGCTGCGCCTCTTTGCACGCTGGGCTCACTCCGGCAGGCCGAGCGACTTCCACCCGGCGTAGCGCGTCACCTTGCCTTCGGCGACATTCGCAAAATACCGCCCTTCGCAACTGAATTGCATGATGCGCTGTCCCTCGCGCGCGAGCACAGCCCAACTCGAAGAGGTCTTCGGATTCTGCTCGATGCCCGTCACCGTCCGGCCGTCGAAACTGAATTCGACGATTCGAAACCCTTTCCCGCGCGTGCACGCGATAGGGAAGCGGGCGCCCTGAATTTCGACCTCGGTGTTCGCGCCTTCAAACACCTGGCGCCACACAGAGGCGAGTATTTCTTCGAGAGTTGCATGATGAACGGTCATGCTCTTTCCGGCCGCAGCGCGCTTTGGGCGCGTCCGGCTCGCTCCGGGATCCGATTTATTCCTGCACGGCGCTTGAAACGCCCACTAAAACAACCGCCATGGGAAACGGTTTGTCGCCGCTCGCGGCCTTGAGTCCGCCATCCGCCTCAAGCGCCCAATCCTGGTTGTCGTCAAGAAAAGCTTGCGGCGCGGCCCCGCTCTTCGCCGGATCCATGCACAAAACGGCCGGATGGCCCGTATTCACTGCCTTACGGCTCAGTTGGACAACGGCTTTGAACGAAAGCGTGGCGCTCGGGTCCGTATCGAAAGACGCCGGAATCAGCAGCACGAAATCGCGGTAATCGCTCACACCCATATGATTGCCGTCTTCGGGAACCAATTCGTAGCGCATCGTGTAAATGCCTGGCTGGACGTGCTGGTTGCGATAGTCAGTGATGGGCTGGACAGCATCGAGCAGCCCGATGACAATTCCCGGTGTCAGAGAATGGTAAATCACATCCGATTCGGTTGAAGGGCTCGCCGGCGCCGCGATGGCTTTGCTGAACCACATTTCTGCGGCTGTTTTTCCTTGCGAATCCTCGAACTTTGCGCCCTGCGGCTCGAGCAAGCTGAGGATCGCCGGCGTAACGCCGTTTCCTGCCGGGGGAAGACCCTTGATCGCCACCGCTTTGTACGAGCCTTGCGCAAACGCGGATACCCACGCCGTGAAACTCAGCAGGAGCACACTGCACACCACGCGAAACCTGCGCATCGAAAGATTCCTCCTCGTCACTCGGAAAGAAAAAGGGGGCGGCGCACACTTGCCGCTTCCCCCTGAAGCTCGATCATCCGCCGCGCCTGATCGGTCAGAGCGAGAAGCTGCCCACAAAGGCGCTCCGCCGGTCCCAGCGTGTCCACACTACGCCCAAACCTTTGCCGCTGAACGCATCCTTGAGCGTATAAGCCGGCGTCGCGTGAGCGTCTGCTACGAGCGGCGGATAATAAATTTCCTCGTTGCCGCAAATGCCGTCACCCTCGCAGAGCGACCGCGTTTGGATCATCGCCAGTTTGCCGGCCCTGAGCGTGGCCACGCCGCTCATTCCTTGCGCGATCGTAAGCTCGATCGGCGCCTCGTCCACACGCATAACGTGAGCCAGCAACCGTCCGGCCTGCGCTTTCGCCATTGCCTCGAGCGCCGCGCGCTGCGCCCGGTTCGCGCGTGAATCGAGGATCAAAACCGATTCTGCCGGGTAGGGATTGTGGTAAGTGTCGCCGAGCGTGTTGCGCGCCTTCACCACGGCAACAATGCCGAGCCCATTCAGCGGCACACCGTTATATTCACCCGTGGTTACTTTCCATGCCAGGATCGCCTCCTTGCCCACGAGGTCTGCCTGACCATTGGCAAAGCACGGACCCGTCCAGACGTCCGCGCTTCGCACTTCCATGTATTGCCCCTTGACTCGAGCGCTGGCTCCCGGCGCCATCATCGCAATGGCCGCCAGCGAGCCCGCCAACATACCGTAAAACCTGCGTCTCATGGATTGAAACCTCCTGGAGACCATTGGTCTCACGTAATCAATTTTACAACTCCTCTGTCCACCGTGTCCAATCCGGTTATAATGGCCGATGGACAAATCCGTCGCGCCGGGACCATGAACGCACATAAACCCGGCGACCGAGGGAGGTGCTTGTGCGGAGAGCTTTAGCGATCCTTGCAGTAGGCCTGGTGGCGATCCCAATTTCACTTAAAGCAAGCCCCCACAGGCGCCCGGCCCCTCCTATGACCGGAACCTGGACCTGCATTGCTCACGGAACCGGCCAGGGACCTGTTCCTTTCACGCTCGACCTTCAGCAAACAGGAACAAGCGTTACAGGAGGTGTAACTTCTCCGCTCGGAGACGCTCCCATTGCAGAAGGAAGCTTCGCCCACTCCATTCTTACAATCGACATTGACGGAAACGATGGCACTTACCACTTGACCGCAAAACTCACTCATGGAGTTTTGCAAGGCCACTGGACCTACACCAATTCGGCCGGTACCTGGCACGGCAAGAAAGAAACATCACGAAAACAAATCGAGACAAAATAGCCGGTTCCTGGAGTTGCAGGATTTCCGGGTTGGCGCGTGCGCATACTCCTTCTAGTTAACATAAGATACCTTATCAGACGTTAGAAATGCGCAAATCCGGTCGTTAAAGGCCAACACCAGCCCCCATGACCATCCATTGCTGTGCTTTTCCCTGTTGATGGGCGCTTAGTGCCGGTGCTGCGGACGTGCCCGGCCTAAAAGCTTCGCAAACGCCGTGTATGACGCGGATGCACGAATGGCGGCCTCAATATCCTGAATTGCTGTTCGGATGCGAGAGCAGATTTTGCCTCCACCAGGAATCGCAGTCCAAAGACGGCCGCCGTGGATCTCTTGTGCAAGCCACTCGCTCAGGCGAAGCGCTCCGTCAAGGATCAGCCATGCCACGAAAACTACGGCTGCAAAGGCGGCCACCAGTAAAATCGAAGCGACGCCGGATTCGAGGTTGTAAAGCATATGCCGCTGATTTCATTAGATGCGCCCAGGGCCGCGCAAGGTGGCCGAAATGGCGCGCGGACCGGCCATCGGGGCGCGCGATATTGCTAATCTGAGCCACATGCGATGTGCGCACCTGCGCGGGCGTTTCGCGATATAATTTGGTGGGTGAAGAGCGGGGTTGGCCCGGCACGGTATGGCACGGACCTGGCGCGCGCCGCTGCAATGCTAGTGTAGCGTCTCTCAATTAGCTTTACAATGTAAGCCGTAAGTGCTATTCTCGGCAGCATGTGGAATCCACCTGCTGCACTCCGTGTGACCCCGGGACAGCGAGCAACTTTGGAGAGCTGGA
>JAKASG010000022.1 GCA_021828285.1 Acidobacteriota bacterium
GTTCCGGCCCGCATCCACTGCCGGAGAATTTTCGCTTCCTCCGCATCAAGGGAAATGACTGCCGCTTGTTTGCTCATGCCGGCAGTCTGACATATAACGCTTACTAATGCAACTAAACACTAGTTGCGTGCTGGCAACGGGACTGTCCTGGCCGACGAGTTGAAAACCCAGCGCATTGAATGCCGCATAAACGACTCCGGCCAGACCGTTATAGATCAGAGCTCCAAGGATAAAGACGATGGGCGCGTGGGGCGTGAGCGCCATAGCGATGGAAACAAAGCTCGTGACCAGGCCCGCGCCCAGATAGAGGGTTCCGCGGGAAACGTGATTCGCGGCGTATCCGCCGAGCAACGCGCCCAGCGATGCTGTGATGGCGCACCCCGCGCCCGTCACCCAGATCACCGTGGTTGCGCCGGTGTGGAAATCGTTGCCCATACCGGAGAAGAGATTGATGGCCGCTTCCGCGCCCGCCGGAACCAGAAAGAGAGCGAAGCCGGTGAGAACCTCTTTTGTCTTGCAGGCTCGCCAGGTGGCCTTGATGGCGTCGGTAAAAATCTGACGGAAGTGGAAAGATGATTTTGTAGCTTCGGGAAAGGCTAGTGTGAGTGAGGCGCCCAGCACGATGACGGCGCCCAGGCCGATTCCGAGCCAGTGAAGCGGAATGTGCGGCGAAAGCGACATGACAGCCAGTGAACCGGCCGCGCCGCCTCCCAGGTTCGCCACGTTCGTCCAGCCGCTCACGGAGCCGCGGCGGGAATCGGGAGTGATTTGCGCGGTCCATCCGCCGAGGGCGCCGGAAAAAAGCACGATGGAGAGTTCGCCCACCAGCAGCAACACCGTCAACATTCCCAGGTGTTTCGGCGACATCACGAACATCGCCGCCGCTAAGCAGACGGCCGAGACCGTTGCCGTAAGCCACACGTACGCTCGGCGAGAGAGGCCTGTATCCATCAGAGGCTGAAGCAGAAATCCCCAGAACGTCGGCGACATCACGGCGGCGCTGATGGCGGCTACTTTGTAAAGCGGGATGCCAAGATGCGTCAACAGAAAAGGCAGCGCAGTGATGGTGAACCCCGCAACCAGGCCAAAGGGAAATAAGGCCAGGCCGACAATCCAGGCCGGCGGCAACTTCCCGTGGCCCGGCTGATCCGCTCCGTTGTTTACCAACCGTCCCTCCAAAACTTCCGTTGTAGATTCGGACTCGAGAAACTGTGCATGTTTCCTGAGTGGCCCGGCGCCGAAACCGGCTTTAATCGCGCGCCTCGCGTGTTTTTCGTTATCGGAATCGCCGGCGGAATTTCAGCTCAATCCCGAAAACGCCGTTGCGGTCGCGAATTCCGATGAGGGAAACGCGCTCGCTTAGGGCCCAATCGAATCGGATGACGCGGTATTGCGAGCTCGATGTATTGGTCGAGTACGTGAGTGTGAGGTCGGGTGAGAGCTGCTGTTCGATGGTCAATTGCGTTCCCATGACGGCGCCCGGAATGTCGCTTGCGGGATTGACTTCAATCCGGCTCACACCGAAGATTCTTTCGATGCGCGCGCTGAGTTCGTTCGACAAGGCTTCGGAGAGCAGCGCGCTCGTTCCGACGGAAGAGAAAGCATGAGCGCCCGTTTGCGTCATTGCCTGACCTTGCCGCGAGTACCCGAAAGCGAGCAGCGTCGCGATTTGCTGAGCGGGAAGCGGCGGGTCCGAGCGGTAACTCAGCTTCAGCCGGTCGAGCGGGCCGGAGATTTCAAGCGTCAGCCGGTATTTGTCCACGCGGGTCGTTGCTTCGACGTCCACCAAAGGTTCGAGGCGGTAGGGACTGGTTAGGCTGATTTCTCCGCGCGTCAGGACGTAGCGGTTGCCGCGGAAAACCGTCTGGCCGCTCAAAAGGTTGAGCGCGCCGAGCACGCGGGGGCTCGCAAGCGTTCCTTCCAGACGGGCATTGGCGGTCAGCATCGCCTGGGTTTCGGGCGTGTAAAATCGCACCGGCGCCGGAGTCGAGACGGAGACGTTCAGGCCAATGTGCGATGCGAGCGATGAGGCGGAGCCGCCGAGGGAGAGGCCGGGCGATGCACTCGCGGAGCCCAGCCAGTTGATCGGATTGAAACTCGCGCTGACCAGCACGTCGCGCAGCCGGATGGCGCCGTCGAGGCGCGCTTGCGCGCCCGCGCCGGAAAGCCGCAGCTCGCCGTCCACGAGCGGCGTGATGTCCGGAAACTCGCGCAGTTCGACTTCACTGAAGCTCGCGCGCAAGTCGTAACGCGGTTCGCGGCCGATCGCGACAAAGCCGGAAGCTGTCACCGTACCACCGCCGCTCCGCCCGCGCAGGTTCTCGAGGATGGCGCGGTCGCCGCGCAACAGGATGTCGCCGTGCAAGTCCACAAGGCGCGCTGGCAGCTCGCCATAGCCGAGCGTCAATCCCGTGACCGTCAATTTGCCGTCCAAGGCGGGTTTGCTTAGAGTCCCGCCGACGTGCAGTTGAAGGCTTGATTGGCCCGCAGCGTGAACGGACGGATCGAGCAGAGTCAGCGCTTCCGGGTTCGCGCGGCCGTTCACTTCGAGATCGAGCTTCTCGGCCGCTGCCAAGCCCACGGAGCCGCTCACCTGGAAATCCGTCGCCGGTCCGCGCATTCGGAAAGGGTTGAAGCGAAGGGATCCATCGGCGTAATGAAGTTCAATGGGATCTGTGTTGCTCCATTCCGCGCCGGAGAGACTGACCTTAAGGTTTTGGATTTTCGCCTGTCCGATGATTCTCGCGGGCGACATAACTGGTCCGGAAAAGGCGAACGTTCCGGTGGCCCGCGCCCGTGCGCTTGCACCGGCTCCGCGCAGCAAGGTCAGCCACGGAGCGACGTCGAGATTCTGGAACCGGCCTCCGAGCGTGGGACTCGAAAGATTCCGAATGTCCGCATTTCCTGTGAATCCGACCGCGCCGGCTGGTCCGGAAACGTTCCCTTCGAAGTGCGCCACGCCGCCTTTTACGTCCGCCCGCGCGGTCAGGTCACCGACTGAGACTTTGCCGACCGCAAGCTTCTGGAATTGCCATTCGGAGGCGAGAGTCCAATCGGGAGACGATCCGCCGGCCGTCAGCTTGAAGCTGACGATTCCACCGAGCTTCGGCGTTTTCGACCGGGCAGCCGAATTCGGAATCGCGCCCTGGAAAATCCGCGCAAGCTCAAATTCACTTCCGGAGAGTTCCGCGGAAAATTTGCGTTTCGCGGGATCGAACTCTGCGCGTCCTGTCGCGCGGCCGGCGCCTTGCTCAATCCGGATGTTCTCAAGCGACCAGACGGACTCGGAAATTTTGAGTTGCGCTTCGGCCCTGTCGAATTTCTCGCCGTCCGCGCTCAGCGGCTCGATGGTTATTTCTCCGCTTCCATCGAGCCCTGCCGCCGTGCCCGTCAAATGGACCTGGCCGCTCGCTCTGCCGGTGAGCCGAGGCGGCAACCCGGCGGCCGCTTCGAGTCCTTCGACGGGCGTCTGATTCAGCAGGAGTGAAATATCCAAAGTGCTTTGCGGCGTGAACGTCCAGTGGCTGAGCCCCGCTGCGAGATCGAGCTGAACCGATGTATTGACCCGCTCGAGGCGCAAGCCGGTGAGTGTCGCGAATTTTGAAGAAGCGCCGATCGCGGTTTCAAAGCGGTCCCAGCGTTCTCCCGCGAGCTCGAACGCTCCGCCTTTGAGCTCGCCGCGAATCTGCAAATGATCGAGCGCCCCGGAAATCGTTCCCGTAAAACTTCCCGGCGAATTTACGCTCACCGGAGCGGGCTGCTGAAGCTGGATGATCGCGTCGGCGAGCGGCCGCCATTCGGCAAGGTCGCGGGTTTTCGCCTGAATCTTCAGAGTTGAAGCGGCCGCTCCGAGCGTTCCTTGCGCTGTAAGCGTCGAGGCAGGCGAGCGCAGCCGCAATTGCTTGATGGCAATCTCGTACCCGTGATCGTTCGTGACGCGCGCCTGCGCCGTTCCGCCGAGCGGCAAAGTTCCTCCCGCGGGATGCTTCGGCGGCGCCGCATTCAGATCGAGCTCCGCCTCGAGTTGCCGGAGATTGCCTTCCCACGACGCGCGGGCCGAGCCTGAAAGCGAGGCTACGGGGTGAAGCGTTTCGGCCACCGGGCCCGCTGCGGGAACCGCAGCAAGCAGACGTGCGAGCGAGCCGCTGGAAAGAGTGGATTCAACTCTGAATTTTGGAACCCCTTGTCCAAACGAAATCTGTGCGCGGCCCTCCGCCGTGGCTCCAAGCGCCGCCAGGCGAAAGCTGCGCAATTCCATCGTTTTTCCGGACGCCGCGAACCTGGATTCAAAATTCACGGGGCCCGGCTCGAAAAGCGGGCTTTGAATTTCCAGGCCTGCTGTGGTGAGGCGGCCGCTTGCACTCAGACCGCTCGAATCGTAACTCCCGCGCGTTTCAACTAGCGTCGAGCCGCCTCGCAGAAAGTCCAGATGCAATGCTCGCGCCCAAGGCGCGACCCCGCCCAAAAGCGAAAAAGTGAAGTTCGCGGTGGGCGAATCCTTCCTCGTTATGGAAATTTCGCCCGCGCCGTGCAAGCCGCCCGCTTCGGCCGATAACACCGAAATTTTCACCTTGGCGCCGGCGGTTTTGAAGCGCGCCGTGAAGCGAATTGGCGGAAGTTCGCCGAGCGGCGTGCGGGCGATCGTTCCGGTCGATGAAATGTCTCCCGTCAATTCCCGCCGCCGGCTTTCGCGGACGAGCACTGCGACGCCATCAGCGCGGATCGCAAGAGGAAGTCTCCGGTCGTTCCAATAAATCCGCGTATGCGCCAAGTTCAGTGCACTCACCGACCAATTCATGACGGGCGATGGGGTTGTTTGCCCGGCTTTTCCAGGCAGCGGAAGATTCGTCGCGCCGCTCGCGTCTGTTTCGACATGAATCGCAGCGCTCGCCCAACTGAAGCTTCGAACGTGCACGTGCCCGCGCAGCAACGCCATGGGACCGAGTTCGATGAAGACGCCTTCGGCGGAGAGCAGCGGAGGATTTGCGGCCGCTTCCGTTCCGCGCAAGGCCACGCGGCGGAAGGTCATGCGAAGAAGCAGCGGATTGAACGTCATGCCGGCGAGCGTCGCCTTCGCCCCCGTCGCGCTTTCAACCATCCATTCGATTCGGCGCTCCACTTTCCCACGGAACCACGCCGTCCGCGCAATCGCGACCGTCAACGCCGCGAGCACCAACACCACGGCAATGGTCCAAAGGACGAATCGCACGCATTGCAGCGCGATGCGCGACTTCATCGGCGGGCCTCATTAGCGGCCGTTTCTCCATACATCCTGACGCGGCGGTCGGCGCTCTGCTGATTCAGCCAGGCGGCAAGCCGGAAATTGATGTTGCGCTCCCGGAGAACGGCGCGAATCTGATCGCGTACTTGCGCGAGCGGCGGCGCTTCGCCGTGATGCCGCGAAGCGACTTCAGGGAGAAAACGCTTTTGATAGTATTCAGCAATTTGCGCGCTCGTCGGCGCGGCCGCCGCGCCGAAGCGCCGCTCGATGGAATCGAGAATCTCAACGCGCGCTTCGATCCGCCACAACGCCTGCCGCTCGCTCAGGCCCAGCAGCCGAAGCGCTTTTTGAAACTTGGCCCGTCCGCCATACTCTTTGCGGATTTTGCCGAGCGTCGCCTGGGCGCTTTCACGCTCGGCGGGCGTTGCGGAATGAACAAGCCCTTGCGCGAGCAAGGTTTGCGCCACCAGCCGATCCAGTGCCTTGCGGAATGTCGCCCCGGAAGGGTTTCCCTCGGGCAACTTGCCGTTTAGAAAACGCTCGAAACGGTATTCGCGGCTCACCTCGCTCGTCGTAATCGCCTGGTTGCCCACGGACGCCACAACGCGGTCGAGCGTCTGCCCGTGCGCGCGCCGTGCGGCGAGCGGAGCAAGCAGGAGCGCCACAGAAATGGCACTCAGAAACTCTGGCCGACGCTGATGAAGAAATTCCAATGCGGTAACCGTTCGACCTGCGAGCTTGTGTTGCTCACTACCAGGAAGCGCGGCGGGTTCAAATCATATCCCACTTCAAACCGCAGCGGACCGACCGGCGTGTTGTAAAGCAATCCCGCGCCGACCGCGTGCACGGTATAGTCGAAATCTTCGGGTTTCTGCGTGACAGGACTCTGGCTCACTTTGAACAGGCGCATTCTCCGGATGCTCGAATAGACGTTGCCCATATCGTGGAACAGAACAAGGCCCAGCCGGCCTTGCGCAAAGCTCGTTCTCAATTCGAACGAGTTGAGAAACAGCGCATCGCCTCCGATGGGAAATCCTGTCTCCGGGTCGCGCGGTCCGGCCTGGTTGATGGAAAAGCCGCGGTGGGATTCGCTTCCGCCCATGAAAAACCGTTCGGGAAGTGGAATCTGGATCGAGGTTGTGCCTCCATAAGGCGACTCGACTCCGAGGCGAGTGTCGCGCGCGAAAGTCAGCCAATGGGTGATCGGATAATACGTGGCGTTTTCACCGGAAAACCGGAAAAAGTTTGCCTGCGACCCGAATCCCCTCCAGGAGATTCCCGCATCCGCAACGGTGTAGGAGCCCCGCGTCGCGTCAATGGGATTGTTGCGGTGGTCGTTTGCGTAACTCAGGCTGAACATTCCGATCCGCGCGGGCTGGCTCAGAATGGGGATTTCGGCCGGCGAAATCCGATTGGAAATGTCCAGGGCCTGGATGTCGCGGTAATTGAAGCTTGTGGAAATGAACGCATGCGGACTGTAGCGTTTTTCGAGCGTTACGCCCACTTCTTCACGTTTAGCGGTGAAGGTGAGTACGTTACTGCTCTCCTCGGCGAGCGCGCTGAACCGCAGGCTTACGCCTCGCCGCCTTTCGAACCGCGGCAGCAGATAAGACCACTCGGCGGATTTCTCGAGCGTTGAAAACTGGGCGCGCAAATCCATCGTTTGGGCTCGTCCACCCACGTTGAGCCGGGTCACGTCGAACGACACGCGCGGGCTCGCTTTGTATTGCCCCTGCGGCTGGTTGCTGCCGAGCCGCTGCACATCAATCCCGCCGCCGTAACTGAGCGTCCATCGCCGTGTTTCTTCGACTTCGACGATGAGCGTTTTTGCGGTCTGTTCGCCTTCGGGCGCCTGTTCGGCGATCTTGACCTGGTTGAAAATCCCAAGGTCATAAAGCCGCTGCTGGGAGTCGAAGACCTGGCTTTCGTTAACAGGGTCGCCGGGCTTGAGTGCGAGTTGCCTCATAATCAAGCTCTTTCTCGTGTTTCGAACTCCGACAATTACGATGCGCCCGATCGTTTCGCGGCGGCCCGGCGTCACATCATAGGCGAGGGCGACGCGGTCCGGAGCCGGATGAGAAACCTTCCAGGTCATATTGGCGTTGACGTATCCCTGATTGCCGAGAAAGGAAAGCACAGTCGCCCGGTCCCGCGGGACGTTTTCGGGCGAATAAGGATGGCCGGTCCGATTGATGAGCGAAGGGAGCACGGCTTTTTGCATCCCGGTGCTGAGGCCGTTGATACGCAAGCTTTCGATCGTCGTCTGCGGGCCTTCCGAAATCACAAAGTAAATGAAAATATCGCCCGCTTGCCCGTTGTAATTGCGCTGGATTTGGGGCGTGACGCGCGCGGCGAGAAAGCCCCGAGCGCGATATGCCCCTTCGAGCGCAGCGACGTCGCGCTCGAGCAAGCGATGACTGAAAGCCGAGCGCTCCATGACCCATCCTTGCGGACGGATGGAAAGCAGCGGCCCGAGCTGGTCCGAGGGAATGTGCCGATTGCCTTTAAACGCGTATCCCTGAAGAATGCCGCTCGGCCCAAGATTGACCTGATAAAGGACGTCGAGGTGTTTCGAGTCCGGCCGGGCGACGCGCGCGATCCGGACTGAAGCATTGAGATATCCGCGCCGCTCGAAGTAATCCTCCAGATCGCGGGTTCCGGCTTCAAGGGCAGATTGATTCGCAAGACCCTCCGTAAAAATCGGGAGGATCGTGCGCAGCCGCGCGTCGGAAACGCGCGCGCCTTCAACGCGCACTTGGACGAGGGGGCCGGCGTCAGCGAACAGCACGAGATTTTCGGTGTTCGTTTTCGGATTGTAATCGTGCTGTGCGATGCGGATGATCGCTTCGGGATAATTGCTTCGGAGATAGAACTGGCGGATCTTGGCCACCGCGCCGGCGAGACGCGAAGAAGTCGGACGCAGGCCCGGCCGAAGTCCCCCTTTACGCTTGAGAAGCTCGGAAGGGAAGACCGGCGCACCGCGAAATTCGATCTTGCTCAAGCGCGCCGCGGGACCGAGCATGACCTGGAAAGTGATGTTGGCTTCCTGATCGCGCGGGTTGCGAGTGAGGCTGTAACCGACCATGGCGTGGTGGAAGCCCTCTTGGGCGAGCGCGGATTGGAGGCGTTTTTCAGCTTCGCTGATGCTGTCGCTCAGCAAGGGCGCGCCGAGCCGGAGCCGCGTTGCATCCGCTAACGATGAAGCCGTAAGTTCGGGCGATGCGCCGGTCACGCTGACGGTCCCGATAAAGTATCGCGCTGAACCCGCGAAAACCAGCACGACGCCGCCTGCTTCGCGCCGAGCTTCAGCCCGAAGCCGGATGAACCGGCCTGTCGCGTAAAGCCGCTTCAAACTCGCATTCACTTTGGCGCGCTCGAGCGGTTCGTTGACCTTCTGGACAATTTCCGAAGTGAAGTTCACCCTCTCGACCGGAGGATCCGTTTCAATACGGATGGCAATCACACGCTCGCCCCATGCCCCAGTCTGTGGCTGAGCCATTGCAGATTGAAAAGCACTCGCCAGCACGACCGTCAAAATAAATCCGGCAATCCGCAAAATCATACAAGAATTCATTGGACGGGTGAACGGCCGGCTTGGGCTCCGCGCGACTCGCGCGTTGCCTGGGGAAGTAAATGCCGGATGCGGTTTCGAATTAGTCATTGCGCGTGGCGATTGCATCCGTGTTCATTCCAAAGACATTATAAGGTGCATTGAGAAACGGTGACTCGAAGTTACGAACGCGCGCGATGTTCTTCCAACCCGGTGCGCGAGGCAGGACTTATCGAAGCGGATTATTCTGTGGCGGCTTCACCCGCGCGACGGCCGTGCGGCGTTAGCCGGCTGGATTGAGCGGGCATGAAAGCCTGTATTTTCCCCAGGCGATTTCGATTGTGCCGCGGCCTTCGTGCTTCAAGAGACTGATGGCCATTTCATCCACTGGGATTTTCGAGGTCGAGAGTGTCATCGGCGACTCTGCGACCTGGGTGCTTGGTTCGTACCTGTTGAATTGCTGCGTCGAGACGATGAGCCGCCACATTGTGGAGTCAACACGCCACACCAGCAAATAGTACGTGCCTTTGGGTACGACTTTGTCGCCGATGCGAACGGGGCCGTCCGTTTCAAGCGTGGTCGGGACGTCCGCACCCAGGCGCCAAAGCTGGCCCGGCTCAAGGAGTTCTAAAGGGTTGCGGCCATTGAGCCTGGGTCTTCCGTAGTTAATCGCCACTCGCGTACGGCCGAGAACGAGCCGCGCCGTCCCGCGCGCGTTCCCGTGAGCGCAGGCCGATGGCGCTTGCGCGGCCAGGGCCGCAAAGAGCAGGATGCCAAGGTGCTTCGGATTGAGCATTGAAGATTTCCTTATCGTCTTAATGGCCGGGAAGTTCCGCGTTCGGCCGTGATGGTCCGGCGGCGTGCGGCGCATGGTCTTTCGCTTCAGCTCGCTTGAAGTATTTCCAGGCGAACACGAGCGTGCCCTTCATGTTCGCATCTACAAAGTCCCAATCGTGCCCCCCCGGCCGCATCGTGAAGACGTGCGGGACGTGCTCCGCCGTGAGAATCTCGTCGAGCTGCTCCGCTCCCTTTTCAAATCCGAACCGGTCGCTCTCCGCGGCGGCGAAGTAGATTTTGAGTCCTTTGAAATTGTCCGGGTGCTTCGCCAGCGTGAGCGGGCTGTTCGCCACCCAATACGTCTCGCTGATCGGCGATCCGAACGATTTTTCGAGAACGTACTCATAGTGGACGAATTGTTCGGGAAAGGGATTGGGAAGGCGGGCGATGAGAGCGGGAATGAGGGCGCAGGTCACGCTAAACAGGTTTGCGTGGCTCAGGCCCAGGTGCAATGAGCCATAACCGCCCATCGAGTCGCCGTCGAGCGCGCGCTCCCCGCGCGAAGGGATGGTGCGGTAAGTGCGGTCAATGAAGGGAATGAACTCGCGAATGAAAAAGTCTTCGTAGCGCACTTTGCCGCTCAGGGAATTCACGTAAAACGATTCGCCCGCGTCTGGGAGCGCCACGATGAAATCCCCGACTTCGCCTTTGGCGAGCAGGTGGTCGAGCACAGCTTTTCCGCCGTTTTCCTGCCAACTGCGGTCGTTTTCGAAAAGGCCGTGAAGGTAATAGAGCACGGGATATCGCCGGTGACCGCTGGTCGTATAATCCGCGGGCAGCGCGACGCAGTAACCGACGCTGCGCCCGAGGATGGCGCTCGGCACGGACCCGCAATGCATCACGGTCGGGCCATGCGGCGCTGCGGCCCATGCGGGGACAAGCGCGAGCAGGAGCGGCAGAGCGCATCCGAGGCCGCGCGCGCGCGCTTGCCGCCGCGTTAGCGACTTCATTTCCGGCGCGAGGTGAGAAAAGCCCATGAATTAGTCAGGATTCTGAGGATTGACTTTCGTGTGGTCGGTCTGAACGAAAACGTGGAACTTGCCGCTCTTGCTCGTCGCGCCGACGGCGCCACCCACGCTTGTGGCTGAAGGGGCGCCCGCAGCCGTTTCGCCATAAACGTCGCCATGAAGGCCCAGCGACTTATCGTTTTTCGGCTGAGCCTGGAATAAGAAATTGCCCGACGCGGCGCCTGTGGCGGATGCCGAATGGAACTCCTGCACGGCGCTCGGGGGCGGCGCCGGAGTCGAAGGCTTTCTGTTTTGCGCGCGCAATTTGTCGCGAACCGCCGCTTTGACGGCCGCGCTCGTGCTTTCCAGCATGATCTCTCGCAACTGAAGCGCGGGCTGCACTGCAGGCTTCTTCGGACTTTCGACCGGCGCGCTTTTCCTGGCTGCGCTCTGTCCCCACGCCGCGGGGCAGGTGAGGAGCAAAGCGACGGCTGCAAACTTCAAAGCTTGCCCGCGCCAAGACGTTCTCCATCGAGTCCATTGCGCCATAGCTGAATTTTGCTTCCAAACGCGCGCCCGAGTCAAGCTCGACAGCCGCTCCCGCGAGTTAGAGCCTCGTCCCAAAACCGGCAAGCCACGGAGACTCTCGGATTTCAGGGTTACTTCGGCCGAATTGCTTTTCGATTCCAACAAAAACCTGGTTTCCGTCAACGCGGACGCCACAGGGCGGCAGAGTTCGCTGCCGGGTCAATCGAGAGGCGAAATAAGATTTCCGTCCGCATCGAAGCTCATAGCGTATGCTTCGGGCAAGACTCGCCAATCGCGCGAGGCGCGGAGCTCATCGGCAACCGCTTCAGAAACAAGGAGGCAATTGAGGCGTTGCGTATTGCGGATCCAGGCAAGGCGCTGAGTGGCTGCGCCCGGGCCGCCGAGAGCGGCGAGTGCGGATTCGATCGCGGCGCGGTCATTCGGAAAATACATCGGCAACCGGGCAAGCGGGAAATTGAGCGAAGTGCGGACGTTGATATAGGTTTTTTCCAAATCCGCGCGGCGATAAAGGCGCTCACTAATGAAATCAGCGAGTCCGACGCCGAGGGCATTGCCTTGGCTTTTGGCGGTCAGGTCGCGCGCGTAAATCAAGCGGATTTCCGGCGCTTCGCCCGCTGCGAGCGCCACGCCGCGTCCGATAACTTTCGTATCCATACCCGTGCCACTCACGTTTTTTCCGATTTCATCCACCACCAGCAGGTCAAGTTTCTCGAAGGGAAACCGCGGGACGAGCGCGCGCGCCTCGAGGAGCGCCTCTTCTTCTGTCTCGGGAATTGCTTCCGCCCGGGCGGCGCGAACGGAGCAAACTTCGTGGAACTGGTTTTCGATGAGGCCGACCCCAGCGATGACCTTTCCTGCGCCAATGGCCTTGTCCGCCATCGCGCGCAACACCGGCTCCCAGCCGTGCCGGCGAGCGAGACGATGAAATTCGCGCGCGCCTTCAGCTTTCCCCAGGCCGACAGCAATCATTTTGAGCAAGCCGCTTTCAATTTTTCCGGAAAAGCTCGTATGCGGCTTGATGCGATTCAAGACTAAAATCCCGCCGGCGTCTGCCGCCGCGCGATCCATGAAAGTTTCGAAGCCCTCGGGTGTACGGCCGAGTGAGACCGTCTCCATTGAGGCGACGACTTCCGCGCCGATGAAGTCAGGCGTGACGCCGTAACCAGCAAGAATTTGGCGCTGGCCTGCCGCGGTCGCGCCGCCGTGGCTGCCCATCGCGGGAACGACAAACGGGTGCGCTCCCTGGCGCTTGAGCCAGGAACAAATGCCGCGGACGGCTTCGCGGAAACTTGCAATACCGCGGCTGCCTGCTGTGACGGCGATGGAGCGGCCGGAGAAGTTCGCAGAGGGAAGCGCCAGGGCATCCAGCGCGCGCCCAATTTCGCCCTCTATGCCGCGGATCGCCGGGACCCTCGGGACGCTGCGCTCGAGCCAATATAATTGCGCGAGTTGGTTCGAGGCTCTCACCGAGGGCAGCATGGCATAGAAACAGACTGCAATAGGCGTGATGGCTATTTCGCGTTGACGGGCGTGACGCCCGTGACGGGCCAGGCGAAGTCTTTGAACTCGCCCGTATAGTCGAAAGCACCCGGCGCAATGGGAGTGGGCGGTTCGGCGGGAATCCCGAAAGCGCGCGCCTGGGCGACGACTTCCGCCTCATGGATGCGCGAAGCGTCGTACTCGACGATCAAGTTTTGATTCTTCACCGAAAGTCCGCGAATTCCATAAACGGTCGAGAACCGCCGGAAATTCTCGAAGTCTTGCGCCGAAAGGTCCCGCGTCAGTTTCAGTGGCGTTGTCAAAAAAGTCATCGAATCAACCTCCGAATGCATTGATGATACCACGGAGCGGGCGGTTCCGGTTCAGGACTCCGAAAAGCTTCGATGCCATCGCGGCAGCGGCGAATCGGAGTTATGATGGGTTCATCTAAATATGATCGGCGGCAGCGGCTCGAACCACAGTTTGAGCGCGGCGGCGCAGGGTCGCGAAGCGACCGTCCACGCGACGAAAAAGCGGGAGATAAACTTTGGCAACAGTTACCGATCCCGTCTGCGGAATGGAAATTGATCCGGCAGAAGCCGCCGGAACCTCCGTCTATCGAGGCACGAAATATTATTTCTGCAATCCGCATTGCCTCGAATCCTTCCAGGCCGGCCCAGAAAAATACCTGAATTCGGCAGGACATGCGGCAGGGAAGGGTGATGCCGCTGCGTCCGCCGCCGCCGAATACACCTGCCCTATGCATCCTGAAGTGAGCAGCCCGGAACCCTCCTCGTGCCCTTCGTGCGGGATGGCGCTCGAACCGCTGACGCCCGCCACGAAAACCGAATACGTGTGCCCGATGCACCCGGAAATCGTGCAGCCTGAGCCGGGCGCTTGTGCGATCTGCGGGATGGCGCTCGAACCCCGCTCGGTGACGCTCGAAGAAGAGACGAGCCCCGAAATGACCGACATGACGCGGCGATTCTGGATCAGCGCCGCGCTCACCGTTCCCGTGCTGGCGCTCGATATGGCGGGAATTCTGCCGCGCGGATCCTTCAGCGAGATGGCGCGAGGCCGGTGGGCGGGTTGGGTGGAGATGGCGCTCGCTACGCCGGTTGTGCTGTGGGGCGGCTGGCCGCTTTTTGTGCGGGCGTGGGCGTCGTTCGTTCATCGCAGCCTGAACATGTTTACGCTCATCGGCATCGGCACGGGAACTGCGTATGTCTATAGCCTGATTGCAGCCCTTTTCCCCGGGATTTTTCCAGCCTCCTTCCGCGGGCCGGATGGGCAAGTCGCCGTCTATTTCGAAGCGGCCGCAGTCATCACGACTCTGGTCCTTTTGGGACAGGTTCTGGAGTTGCGCGCGCGCAGCCGCACGTCGAGTGCGATCAAAGCGCTGCTCGGGCTCGCTCCCAAGACGGCGCGGCTCCTCTATGACGACGGCAGCGAGGAAGATATTCCGCTCGAAAGAGTGCAGCCCGGCAACCGGCTCAGAGTGCGGCCCGGTGAAAAGGTTCCGGTGGACGGCACGGTGCTCGAAGGCGCAAGCGCCGTGGATGAATCACTCGTGACGGGTGAATCCCTGCCCGTCGAAAAACAGGGCGGCGACCGCGTGATCGGCGGAACGGTGAACGGCACGGGAAGCTTTGTGATGCGTGCTGAACGCGTCGGCAGCGAGACGCTGCTCGCGCAGATCGTTCAAATGGTCAGCGAAGCGCAGCGCAGTCGCGCGCCGATTCAGCGGCTGGCAGACGTTGTCTCCTCTTACTTCGTTCCGTCGGTGGTGGGCGCTGCGGTCATTGCATTCATCGTCTGGTCGCTGGTGGGTCCCGAACCGCGGCTCGCCCATGCACTGATCAATGCCGTCGCGGTGCTCATCATTGCTTGTCCGTGCGCGCTCGGACTCGCGACGCCGGTCTCGATCATGGTGGGCACGGGACGCGGAGCGCTGGCAGGCGTGCTGATCAGGAACGCCGAAGCGCTCGAAACGCTCGAGAAAGTGGATACGCTCGTCGTGGACAAGACGGGGACGCTCACGGAAGGCAAGCCGCGCGTCTCGAGGGTGATTGCCGCCGGCCGTTTCAGCGAAGACGAGACGCTCCAAATTTCGGCGAGCGTCGAGCGGGCAAGCGAGCATCCTCTCGCGGGTGCGATCGTAGCGGAAGCCAGGCGCCGCGGGGTGGCCCCCGGTGACGTGAAGGAATTTCGGTCGTTCACGGGGCAAGGAGTTGCGGGAGTTCTTGACGGCCGGAAAATCGCTCTCGGCAACGCGCATTTTTTGGGGACGCTCGGCGTCGCGCTCGGCAAGATGGCGCAGGCCGGCGAAGCGCTCCGGCGCGAAGGGCAAACCGTGATGTTCCTGAGCGTGGACGGGGAACCGGCCGGACTGATTTCCGTCGCCGATCCGATCAAAACGACCACTCCCGAGGCGGTCAAGGCATTGCATGGAGAAGGAATTCGCATTGTGATGGTGACGGGCGACGCCCGCGCCACCGCGGAAGCGGTGGCCCGGAATCTGGGGATTGATGAGGTGGTGGCGGAAACGCTGCCGGCGGGAAAAGGGGAAATCGTGAAGCGGCTCGCAGCGGAGGGCCGGATTGTCGCCATGGCGGGCGACGGCGTCAATGACGCTCCTGCACTTGCGCTCGCGCATGTCGGCATTGCCATGGGCACGGGCGCGGACGTGGCGATGGAATCCGCGGGAATGACGCTCGTGAAAGGCGATTTGCGAGGCATCGTGCGCGCGCGCCGCTTGAGCCGCGCAACGATGCGCAATATCCGCCAGAACCTGTTTTTTGCGCTCGCTTACAATTCAATCGGCATTCCCATCGCCGCCGGCGTGCTCTATCCGGTTTTCGGCTTGCTGCTGAGCCCGATGATCGCTGCGGCGGCCATGACGTTCAGTTCCGTTTCTGTCATTTCCAATGCCCTCCGTTTGCGCAAGGCGCCGCTTTAACGCGAGTGAATCGTTCATGAATGCTGGCAGCGATGGGCGATCAGCCTCGCGCGCGAATTGCGCCGATCCCCGATTTCAAATTTGCGCTGAGAATGGTAGAATCGCGCGCGATAGCCACACCGGCTTGCGAGGGAAAAATGCCCAAAAAGCATCCAGTAGAGACTCCGCTCGAATTCGATTCGATGACGCATCCGATGGTGGCGGCGACGCTCACCGGCATCATCTACAATGCGCGTCTCCGCAACCGCGAATCCAAGCTGAACATTCCGGATAGCGAGGTTTTCTCCGACATCATCAATCTTTGGCGGGCGGTCAAAGGCGAGCTGGCTAAAAACTCATAGCGGCAAGCGGCGCAGAATCCACCTGCCCGCGAGCAGGAAGCTCGAGTGCGGCGACTCGCGGCCTGAAACAGGAGCGCCCGCTTTCACATTGACGCGCGCATCGGACGGCCGGCAAGATCTTCCACGAATTGGATGATGTGCGGATCCCCCCAATCGTAGGCGCCAATGATCTTTTCCGCCAGGTGGCCGTCGCGGCCGAGGATGTAAGTTTCGGGAAATTTGAAAGTGCCGAAGCGCGCGGCCATGCTGCCGCCCGGATCGCGCGCGATGGGATAAGTGAGATGATATTGCTTGATGAAGGCTCGAAGCGCCCGGCCGCTCTCATCCACGCTGACACCGATCACGACCACGCCCCTGCCGTGAAGTTCGGAAGCGAATTGTTCGAGTGAAGGCGTTTCCTCGACGCAAGGCGGACACCATGTCGCCCAGAAATTCACCAGTACCACCCGGCCGCGATACTTCGCCAGGCTCACGGGCGCTCCATCCACGCCGGGCAGGACGAAGTCCGGCGCGCGCTCGCCGATTTTGACCGGACGATTGGATTGGGGACGAAACGCGAGCACGACGATTCCAATGAGGATCGCCGCGAGGAATGCGATTTCGCCGATCTTTTTACTCATACCCGCCGCTATCCATTATAATTCTGTCTTTGAGCGCTTCACAGCAAAATACTCCCGGGCGGAACGTTTCCGCGATCGTTCCGGCGCGGAATGAGGAAGACAACCTCGCGCGCGTGGTGCGCTCTCTTGCCGGTCAGCCGGAAGTCCGCGAGATCATCGTTGTGGATGATCAATCCACGGACGGCACGCCACGTGTTCTTGAGACGCTCGGCAGCCAGTTTCCCACGCTCGCAGCATTCCGGCTCGATGCCCTTCCGGCAGGATGGGTAGGGAAGAATTACGCGGTTGCTTCGGGCGCGGCCAGGGCATCGGGCGAGTGGCTGTTGTTTACCGATGCGGATACGGATCATGCTCCGGGCAGCTTGAGCGAAGTTCTGCGGAGGGCGAAAGCGGCGGGCGCGGACTTGATTTCGCTTTCGCCCGGCCAGGAGATTCGGACGTGGTGGGAGAAGGCTGTGATTCCGCGCGCCTTGGTCGAACTGGCGCGGCTTTTTCCGTTTGACAAAGTGTCGGATCCGGACTCGCCGGTCGCAGCGGCAAACGGGCAGTATCTGCTGGTGCGGCGCGCCGCTTACGACCACGCCGGCGGACATGCCGCAGTGAGCGGCGAAATTCTCGAGGACGTCGCGCTCGCGAAACGCGTCAAGAAGTCAGGCGGACGAATCCTCTTTCTGCCCGGCGGCCCATGGGTGCGAACTCGGATGTACTCGACGTTCGGAGCGATGTGGGCGGGCTGGACAAAGAACTTGTATCTTTTGTACGGCCGGAGCATCCGAAAGATTTTGGCGGGTGTTGCGAAGCTGTGGCTTCTCGACGTGGCGCCGATCGTGCTCTTCTTTGCGAACCTGGCGCTTGCGCTGGGCGGCGAACGCCGGTATGAGGAGATCGCTCTCGGGGTGACTGCAGCGTTTTGCATCTTGATGGCGACGCTCTATGGCAGGCGGCTCGTGCAGCTCGGATTTTCAAGAGCGTTGGCCTGGTATGATGTCCTTGGTTCGGCGCTCTTCGGACTGCTTCTGTTGAATTCGCTTCGAGCGTACTTATGGAGCGGATCGATCGTCTGGAAAGGCCGCCGATATCCGACGGGGAGGGCGAAAGAGGCGATGCCATGATTTACGTCACACGCCGCGGAGAATTTTCAGCTTCGCATTACTATCACAATCCCGCCCTCAGTGCAGAGGAGAACCAGCGCCTCTTCGGCAAATGCAATAATCCGCACGGCCACGGGCACAATTATACGGTCGAGGTGACCGTCGGGGGCGAGGTGGACGGCCGGACGGGCATGGTGATGGACGAAAAGGAATTGAAGCGAGTGCTCGAGGAAGCGGTGCTCCAGTCGTTCGACCACAAATTTTTGAACATGGAAGTTCCTGTTTTCCGCACGCTGATTCCAACGACGGAGAATATCGCGGTCGAGGTCTGGAAGCGGCTCGGTCCGCGGCTTGCCACCGGCCGGCTGCAGCGGGTCCGCGTTTATGAGACTCCGGAGCTTTACGTGGATTATTTCGGCGAATGATTGCTGAACTTACTCGACGCTATCGCTTTTCAGCAGCGCATCGCCTGCACAATGAGGCGCTCGGCGAGGAAGAAAACGCGCGCCTCTACGGCAAGTGCAACAATCCTTACGGCCACGGCCACAATTACGTGCTCGATGTCACGGTGCGGGGCCAAATTGACGAGGGGACCGGCATGGTCATGGATCTTGGCCTTCTCGACCGCATAGTGAACGAGCAGGTGCTCGAGCGATTCGACCACACCCATTTGAACCTGGACGTTGCGGAATTCGCGCGGCTGGTTCCAACCACGGAAAATCTCTGCCTCGAAATTCACCACCTCTTGCGCGAGCGCCTGGCTCGGGAGGCTTCGCGCGCCACGCTCCGGCGGATTCGCCTGGCGGAAACAAACTCCAATTTCTTTGAATACGAAGGCGAAGGCGCGAGCGGCGGGGAGCGGCGAACGAAAGGGGACGGTTCATGAGACGAAATTCGCGCAGCGCTCGCCGCAGCGAAAGCCGCAGCACGAAGCTCGATCCCGTGGCGGTTGCCATGCGAAAGGTCCTGCGCGAGCTGGGCGAAGATCCTGGCCGCGAGGGATTGGCGCGCACTCCGGAGCGCGTGGCGAATTCATTGCGCTTTTTGACCCGGGGCTACCATCAGGATGTCAATAAGGTTTTGAATGACGCCTTCTTCCACGTCGCTTATGACGAAATGGTGATCGTCAAGGACATCGAAGTCTTCAGCCTGTGCGAGCACCATTTGCTTCCTTTTTTCGGGCGGTGTCACGTTGCCTACATCCCGAACAAACGAGTTATCGGGCTCAGCAAAATTCCCCGGTTGGTGGATGTTTTCGCGAGGCGTTTGCAGGTTCAGGAGCGCCTGACGAACCAGATTGCCGCGACGATTATGGAAATGATCGCCCCGCAGGGCGTGGGAGTGGTGATCGAAGCGAGGCATCTTTGCATGGTCATGCGAGGCGTGGAAAAGCAAAACTCCGTGGCGGTGACTTCCGCGATGCTCGGCGTATTTCGAGCCAAGGAGCAAACGCGGGCGGAGTTTCTGCGGCTGATTCGTGAACGGGCCTGAAAGCGCAATCCGCGCTGATTCAATGAGGGAAAAACCGCGCGCCAATGAAACGATTGAGAGCGTGACGCCCGCGAGGCGGCTTGAAGGAAAAGTCGCTGTGGTCACGGGGGCGAGCCGAGGCATCGGCCTTGCGATCGCGCGCACGCTTGCCGAAAGCGGCGTGCAAGTCGTGATGGTGGCGCGGGGCAAGCAGGCGCTTGAAAAAGCGGCAAGGCGCGTAGGAAGGGGCGCGATCGCTGCGCCCGCCGACGTCTCGCAGCCGCACGATGTCGAGAGCATTTTCCGGCGCGTAGCGCGCCATCCAGGGCGGCTTGACATCCTCATCAACAACGCCGGAGTTTTCACCTTCAAGCCTTTTCGCGCGACCACTCTGGAGGATTGGCGCAAAAATCTGGACATCAATCTCACGGCGCTCTTCCTCACCACACGCTCCGCGCTGCCGCTGCTCATGAAGAGCGGCGCCCCGCACATCATTAACATTCTTTCTACCAGCAGCCGGCATGCCTTTCCCAAGTGCAGCGCTTACACGGCGGCGAAGTTCGGCGCGCTTGGCTTCACGCAGGTCATCCACCGGGAGCTGCGGCCCGAGGGAATTCGGGTGACGGCCATTCTTCCCGGAGTTACCGAAACGCGGATGCTGAGCGAGTTCGACTTCGCCGTTAACCGCAACGGCATTTTGCAGCCGCAGGACGTTGCGGACGCGGTCACGTCATCCTTGACCGCCCCGAGCCGGGCGACCTACGAAGAAATTTTGCTGATGCCGTCTAAAGGCTTTGTTTGAAAATGTGCGCTGAACGCGCCTGTTTGCAAGGGCAACCCGAAAACGCTACGCGGCCGTTGCTTTCCGTGCTTGCGGAGCATCGGTCATGCGGCCGAGGACATAAGCCTGGATCCGCGCGACGTCAGCAGGCGCAATGCGGGTGAAGCGGACGCCCAAACCGAATTTTTCAACGCAATAGACCACTTCTGCTCGCGCCGAGACGATTTCGCGGTTTTCGTCGAGGTAGAACCGCAGGGTCACCGGCGAGCCAAAGGGAACCACCTCCTTGGTTTGGACGAACATTCCGCCGATGCTGATGTCGCGTGCGTAGGCGAGCATCGTCAACTGGGAACACTCGACTTGAGTCACGAGTGGCGCGCGCGGGTGCTCGCGCTTCTCCACCTGCAAGGTGCAAATCCAGCGGAGAAGCGTTTGCCGGTTCCGCTCGGATATATCTGTGAACTCCAACCCCATGCCTTGCCCGGGAACCGAGTAGCAGACGCGTGCCGCGGCCTTTATGAGCGCAGCGTTCTTCGCCGGCCTGAACTTGATGCGCAAAATCTCGCCCGCAGAAGGCGAATCCGGCGCAGCCACGAACATGCCCCCACCGCCGATACTTTTCACCTGGCTTTCATGTTTCTTTGAGCCTTCCCAGAACTCCACAGGAAACGTCACGTCCAAACGAGGATATTTTCTGGTTGCACTCTGCTCCACGTTTTCCTCCGCATTCGCGTGGCGTCCCCTCCAACGAAGCTGGTACCGATGGTATCAGAGTTTAATATCTATGCAACATCAAATTCCAGCGAAAGAATGCCCGTTTCTGCGCCCCCGCGGGAGTTCCCGGGTCTCTTACGAGATAGATTCCAGAATTGACTTTAAATTAGATTTTGCCACGCTTGAAACTTCCGTGCTATCCTTGAAGAGTTAATAGAGAGCAAAAGGGTTGAAAGTTAAGGAGAGTTAGCGGATGCCACTCGCGCCCGAGACAAAGGCCAAGTTAATGGGGAACTTCCAGATCCATACGACGGATACGGGTTCTCCCGAAGTGCAGGTCGCGCTTTTGAGCGAGCGAATTAATCAATTGACCGAGCATTTTCGGGTTCATCGTCAGGATCACGCCTCCCGGCGTGGTCTGCTCATCCTCGTGGGCCGGCGCAAGCGGCTGCTCGAGTATCTGAAGCGGTCGGATACAGAGCGCTACCAGAAGCTGATTGAAGGTCTGGGAATCCGCAAGTAGCCCCGTGGGGACAGCAGGGTTCAGGTTTCAGAAGCTTGACGCGATACAAGCGGCCTTTCGAACGACCGCCGGGGATGGTATTCTCTGGCCGTCGGATTCAGGAATAGGGCGGAGGCTTTTTTCTTCGCTCCATCCCCCCGCAGATTCAACTTTTCAATCAAACCCAAAAGAGATCGAAGCAAGGGTCACGGTGTTGTTTTGCCCGCACAAGTGTGGGGCTCGGAAGGAGGCTTCCGGGCGCACGAGCCGCTGAAGCATGTTTCGACGACGATGGAGGAAAAGGAAAAATGGAGAGTTTGAGTGTTGAATTAGGAGCAACCCAGCTTTCAATCGAAGTGGGAAGAATGGCAAAACAGGCGAACGGGTCTGCTTACGTTCGTTACGGCGATACGGCGGTGCTTGCAGCGGCGTGCGCTGCGCAGCCGCGGGAAGATATTGATTTCTTTCCGCTGACCGTGGATTACCGGGAATACAGCTATGCGGCGGGGAAGATTCCGGGCGGGTTTTTCAAGCGCGAAGGCCGGCCAACTGAAAAAGAAATTCTGACTAGCCGGTTGATTGATCGGCCGATCCGGCCCCTATTTCCCGAAGGCTTCAAGGGCGATACGCAGATCATGGCCATGGTCCTTTCCGCGGATACGGAAAACAACCCGGACGTTATCGGAATGGTTGCGGGGATGACCGCGCTTTATCTTTCGGACATTCCCTTTTTAACACCGATTGCCGCGATTCGCGTCGGCCTGCTCGAAGGGCGGCTCGTGACGAACCCGACGTACGAAGAAATCAAGGCCAGCTCGCTGAACATGGTGGTTGCGGCGAGCGAGGCGGCGATCGTGATGGTCGAAGCCGGGGGAAAGGAAGTCTCCGAGGAAGCGATCGCGGAAGCGCTCCAATATGCGCACGGCGAAATCCGAAAGATCATCGCCGTCGAGAAGGAGCTTTTTACGAAGCTCGGCGTGAAGAAGCGCGAATACGTTGCGCCCACGCGCAATGAAAAGCTGTTCAATGAAATACGGAAGAAGATTGAGCCGCAGCTCCGCGATGCGATGGACACTTCGAAATATCCGAAGCTCGAGAGCCAGCGAAAGATTGCCGAATTGCAAAAGGCGCTCATCGAGACTTATCCAGAGGATGAGGAACCGCTGCGCAAGGAAGCAGGCCAGTACTTCGATCTTGTGTACGATAGGATCTTCCGCGAAGACGTGGTCCTGAAGCGCCAGAGGCCCGACCGGAGGGCATTCGACACCGTCCGGCCGATTTCCTGCGAAGTGGGGGTGCTGCCCCGCACGCACGGCTCCGCGCTCTTCACGCGCGGTGAGACCCAGGCGCTGGTCACGGTGACACTTGGAACGGCCGACGACAGACAGCGCCTCGACGTGCTCGAAGGCGAGGCGTTCAAGCGGTTCATGCTCCATTACAATTTTCCGCCTTTCAGCGTGGGCGAGGTGAAAATGGTGCGCGGACCGGGGCGGCGCGAGATCGGCCATGGGGCGCTGGCCGAGCGCGCGCTGGTTACATTGATTCCTGAAGAGGACCGCTTTCCCTATACCCTCCGAGTCGTTTCGGAGATTCTCGAGTCCAATGGCTCATCGTCCATGGCGACGGTGTGCGGAGGATGCCTGGCGCTGATGGACGCCGGAGTGCCCATCAAGGCGCCGGTGGCGGGCATCGCAATGGGACTGGTCATGGAGGGCGAGAAATACTCGATTCTGACCGATATCGCCGGAGCCGAGGACCATTACGGCGACATGGACTTCAAAGTAGCGGGCACGGCGGCCGGCGTGACCGCGCTGCAAATGGACATCAAGACCTCCGGTATTACGCCGAAGATCATGGCCGAGGCTCTTGCGCAGGCGAAGACGGCAAGGCTTCACGTGCTTGAGAAAATGCTTGGGGCGCTGCCTGAAACGCGGCCGGAGATTTCACTCTTTGCTCCTCGCATTTACACCCTTCACATCAATCGCAGCCGCATCGGCGAATTGATCGGACCGGGCGGGAAAGTGGTTCGGGGCATCGTCGAGCAGACCGGCGCGAAAATTGACGTTGAAGACGACGGCCGAGTCAGCGTGGCCTCGGCGGATGCGGATGCGGCGAACAAGGCGATCAAGATGATCAATGACATCATGGCGGAAGCCGAACTTGGCAAGACTTACCTTGGCAAAGTCGTTCGCCTTGCGGACTTCGGCGCATTCGTCGAGATTTTTCCGGGGACGGACGGACTGCTTCACATCAGCGAAGTTGCCGAGCATCGCATTCGCGAAATCAGGGACGAATTGAAGGAAGGCGATCAGTTGCTCGTCAAGGTCATCTCGATTGACGGCAACAAAATCCGCCTTAGCCGCAAAGCCGTGCTTCGCGAACAGCGCCAGAAAACGGGCCAGGGCGCTGCGGAATCCCCGGAGGCCGGGCCCCAGCAATAGGAAACGGCGCTCGGTCCCGGGTTCGAAACGCAGCGGCCAGCTCAGCACAGGCTGCCGCCCGGACTTTCGAAACAGTTCATGATATACTCGGGAGCGTTTTTGACACTTGGGCGTTGGAGGTGCGATCGTGAAGCGGCATGCAGCGATTGTAATGCTGGCGGCAGCGTTCATCGGGACGGCGCAAGCGGGCCGCGCGGCGGCGCTCAAGGTGGGCGAACGGGCGCCGAACTTCGCGCTGCGCGACCAGTCCGGGAAATTGATTCGATTGAGCGATTATCACGGCAAAACCGTGGTTCTGGCTTTCTATGTTCTTGCATTCACCGGCGGGTGAACGCTGGAAATGAAGGGATATCAGTCTGATATCTCGAAGTTTGAAAAAGCCAACAGTCAGATCCTCGCCATCAGCACGGACAGCCCGTCTGCGAACAAGGCTTTCGCGGCGGAACTCAAGCTGACTTTTCCTGTGCTGAGCGACCCGACGGGCCGCGTGACGCGCGAATACGGCATCCTGAATCCCAAATTCGGGTTTGCCAATCGCACGACGTTCGTCATAAACGGCCAAGGAATCATCCGGGACGTTGAGACCGGCAGCGCTGCACTCAATCCTTCGGGCGCGTGCAACGTTTCCACCTCAATGAGTCACGGCAAGAAATAGTCGTCCCATGCCATTGCCAGAAGCCGGCGACGCCGCGCCTGATTTCGAACTGCCCGCGCACGACGGCAGCAGCGTGCGGCTGGCCGATTTCCGCGGCAGGAAGAATGTCGTTCTCGCCTTCTTCTCGATGGCCAATACGCCGGGGTGAACCCGCGAACTCAAGGCGTACCAGGATGGCCTCGCCGAATTTGAAAAAGCGCAAACTCAAGTTCTCGGATTGAGCGTCAACCGTGAGGCGGCGAACGCCGCCTTCGCGAAGAAAATCGGCGCTTCCTTCCCTCTGCTCTGCGACACGACGCGAGAGGTTACAAAGCGTTACGGCGCACTCAGCAAATTTCGCTTGGCTCGCCGCGTAACGTTCGTCGTGGACAAGGACGGCATCATTCGCCACGTTGACACTGACCGCGCTGCATTGGATCCCAGCTCCACCCTCGACGCCTGCCGGCAACTGAGCGCCGCCTCTCACTCGCGGTAATTAGCAGGCGGGGGACTCTCAGCAACCCGGTGCTTCCTATTTGTAGAGATCAATGGAAATGATCTTGCCTTGGTGCGGATGGCCGGCGATGCCATGGAAAGTGACGCGGGCGCGCCGGCCTTTGAGGTCCTGGCAAGGGTGAAGCACCCCGGTGGGGGAGTATCTGATGGCGCGGAACCGGATATTGAAGTAATCATCGGCGTAAAACTTGAACGATTCGTGCGGCCCATGGAGGTTGATCTCCATCCCTGCCGATCGCGTGCATTGGACAGCCGTTATGTCCCCGGCGGCCGTAGCGCTTCCACGGCGCACGAGTTCGGGAGGGTGGATGGGAAGCTGCGGGCCCGGCGCGGACGCCGGCTGCTCCGGTGCAAAGCTTGATGCTTTCGTTTCTTGATTCGCCTCGGCCTTCCCCGCCGCTTGCGCGCGGGCGGCTTCCGCTTTCTGGTACGCCATATATCTCTGAGCTTGTCGAACCACTTCTTCAGCAACGCTCGATTCCGCCATGGAGTGAGCGAAGGGTTCAGCGCTTTCTGCGACGCGGATGGCGTTCTCCGGTTGCATCATCTGAAGCAGGACTTGAGCCGTTGTGATGCGGTAACCAAAATTACTCGGATCAAGTTGGACGGCCATGACGGCGTCCGTGTGGGCTTGATGGAAGTGCTCACCGCGTGACGAATAGAACGAGGCCAAGGCGTTCCACGCGGGCGCAAACTTTCGATTAATATGGACGGATTCGCGGAGGCTTGACTCGACGCGCGCTTCGGTCGCGGCGTCCATCGGCTGGCTCATTGCTATCGTCCCGTAATAATATTGCGTCAGGTAATTTTGGGTGTTCAGCTGGACGGCCCGCGCGAACCATTGTTCGGCCTTCGCCACGTGCCCTTGGCGATATTCGAGGAAGCCCATGCTCTCACAGGGCGTGGCGTCCTGCGGATCGAGTTTGATCGCGTCTTCGAGCATCGCGCGTCCTGCGGAAACATTGCCCGTTGCCGCGAGAAAGTCCCCGCGCACAGCTTCCGCAGCAGATCGTGAAAGCGGCCTTGCCACGAAGGTGCTGTCGTCAACGACGGTTGAGCCTTTGACGCGAATGGCCGTATAGCTGAATAGCCGGACGTACCGATCGAGGTTGTTCTCCAGGTCGTCGAGATTGCCGAAAGCTTCGGTGGCCGCCAAAACCGGGTCCATCTTGTTGCCCAGCAGTTGGATGTATTCGGCAATGAGGCTTCTATTTTGCTTGAACCCCTGGGACATCAGATAGTGCGTCAAGGCCCAGGTTTCGGCATCGAAGACCGTCATTTTGTCTTCCCGATTGTAATAAGGCGACCGGCGATTGACCGCGAGGAGAGTTTTCAGCGGAATCATCTCCGTTTGTCGGAGCACGCTCAGATATGCTCCGTCGGGCTTGCCCAGCACAACCTCTTTATTTTCGATGAGTGAATCGCCGTAGTATTCCGAAAGCCCCTGGCTGAGCCACAATGGCACCCGCATGGGGCTCAGACCGGCGAGGATAAAAGTGTAGCCCTGGAGCGGCGTGCGAAAGGATGAGTCATTACCCGTATTAAGCTGAATCAGCGCGTAATCTTTTTCGCGACTCTCCTCGAACCATCCCGTCCATTGCGGCGCGCCCTTGAGATGCGCCTGGGGCGGCATTAGGGCTTCCAATTCTGCGCGGTCCTTGACGGCGATGATGACAAAAGGCGTGCTTGGGTCGAGGCGGATTTCCGGAAAGGCAAGGCGAAATGCGGCACGAACGCGCTCGAAGCCGCCGGCAACGTGCTGCGCCTGCTTTGGACCGGCGTCGCTGACCACTGTGAAGTGCGGACTTCGCACTTCGAGCCAAACAGGGGGCCTGGCGCGCGCAAAGACACTCGCTGGAAGGAGCAGCGCCCATACGGAAATCCATTGATAAATACGGCATCGTCCCATGGCGGCGACCGTCTATTCTAAAGCATTTTTTTCGAGCTCGGCTTGAACAATTCGAGCGACTCGTTGCGCTCACCGGGCCCAGTCGCGGGCGCGTTCTACGGCGCGCAGCCAATTGGCGTAAAGCTCTTCGCGCCGCGCCGCGGGCATGGCCGGGTCAAACACGCGCGCAATCGTGCGCTGCGAAGCAAGCGCCCCCTCATCTTTCCAGAAGCCTGTTGCAAGCCCGGCAAGATAAGCAGCGCCGAGCGCCGTGGATTCCGTCGTGGCCGGGCGCTCGACGGGCAGGCCGAGAATATCCGCCTGAAACTGGCAAAGAAAATCGTTGCGCACCGCTCCGCCGTCCACCCGCAAGCTTTGCGGCTGAACGCCGGTATCACTCTTCATGGCGTCCATCACGCCGCGCGTCTGATAGGCGATCGATTCGAGCGCAGCGCGCGCGAGATGAGTGCGATTCGTGCCTCGCGTGAGGCCGACGATGGTTCCGCGGGCTCGGGCGTCCCAGAAGGGCGCGCCCAAGCCGACGAATGCCGGCACGAAATAGACGCCTCCCGCGTCGGGCGCCGACTGCGCCAAAGCTTCCGTCTCGGCTGCCTCGCGGATGATTCCGAGGCCATCGCGAAGCCACTGGATGGCGGCGCCGGCAATGAAAATGCTCCCTTCGAGCGCATAAGCGGTCTTCCCGCCTCGCTGCCATGCGACCGTAGCAATCAGGCCGGAAGCGGAACGGGGAACTTCAGACCCGCTATTCATCAAAAGGAAGCAGCCCGTGCCGTAAGTGTTCTTCGCGCTGCCGGGTTCGAAGCATTGATGGCCGAAGAGAGACGCCTGCTGGTCGCCCGCCACGCCGGCGATGGGAACGCCCTGTCCGAAGACGCGAGTCTCGGCCAGCGCCTCGCTCGAGGATTTCACCGCGGGCAGAAGCGCTCGAGGGATGCGGAAGTAGCGCAGGATTTCATCATCCCAGGCGAGCGTGTGGATGTTGAATAGCAGCGTGCGAGAAGCGTTCGAGACATCGGTGAGGTGCGCGCGTCCTTCGGTCAGGTTCCAGAACAGCCATGAGTCAATGGTGCCCGCTGCAAGCTCGCCGCGCTCGGCACGCGCGCGCGCTCCGGGGATGTTTTCGAGAAGCCAGGCAATCTTTGTGCCGGAAAAATAGGCGTCCGTCACCAATCCTGTCTTTTCTCGGAGAATGCGGTCAAAACCTTCGCGGCGGATGCGCTCGCAATGCCCGGCCGTGCGCCGGCACTGCCAGACAATCGCCCGATGGATGGGCTTTCCGCTCGTCCGTTCCCAAATCACAACCGTCTCGCGCTGATTGGTGATGCCGATCGCGGCGAGATCACCCGGCGAAACTTTGGCTCCCGCCAGGGCTTCTGCGGCCACGTCTTTTTGCGAGCGCCAAATTTCCTCTGCGTCGTGCTCAACCCAGCCGGGCTGCGGGTAATATTGTTTGAACTCGCGCTGCGCCGCCGCGCGAACGCGTCCTTCGACGTCGAACAGAATTGCGCGCGAACTCGTCGTTCCCTGGTCGAGCGCCAATAAGAATTTTGACATTGGCACGCCTTGTGCAGCCCAATCGGACGGACTATCGCTTTTCCGGGCGACGCAACAGATTATCGAAATGCGGCGCAACGTTCAAATGGAAGTGGCTTTTCTGATTGATGATATCAAGCTGTCAAGTTCTTGACCTCTTGGCGCATTCGATCTGCCGGGCGATTGAAAAATGACGCAAAATGCATTATAAAGTTTTCGTACAAATCGGGATGGAGACGTAACCCATTGTTTCCAAAAGATTTGCACACAACGTGACGGTTTCAGTGGCCGCGTTCCTGGCCCTTTGCATCTAAGCGGTGAATGCCCGTCGAGTCGCGAATTCAGTTGCCCGGCGGGCAGGAAAGATCACATCAGAAGGAGGAGACAAAATGGACGAAGAGAATCCTCAGCACAATGCATCCCATGCTGTGTTCGGACTGAATGATGACAAACATTCCCGATCCGGGTCTGACGATGATCCGGGGGGCCAGGGAGCGATGAAGACGGGCTCATGGGGAATGCCTGTTCTCATTATCGTGGTCCTCGCACTTTGCGTGCTTACCGGAACGAATCTTTTCCTGGCCGTCCAAGCGAAAAAAACCGCGGCCAGCCATGCCGAGGCGCTCGCACTGCTCACCGGGCGCATGAATGCCTCAGACGATAATTACGCGCAGTTGAAAGCGCAATTCGAAGTGACGGCGGAAAAACTGGGAATGACCCAAGGCGAGCTGACCCACGAACGCGCCCTTGCAGCGAACATCGAACGCCAGCAGCGAATCGCCGTGTACCGGCTCAGCCGGGACCTCCGAGCGAAGGCGAACGCCAAAGACGTCAACAATGATGTGACCCAACTGCAGTCGGAAGCATCCAACATTTCGCAGAATCTCGTCGGAACGCAGAAGGATCTTGACGCAACCAAACAAGCCCTCACGGACACCAACACCAATCTTACCGGCCAGATCGCACACACGCACGCCGAGCTGGTCGCCCTGGCCCACCGCACCGACCGCGACTATTTCGAGTTCAGCTTGCCGCGGAAACATGCTCGCGCCAAAATCGGCGACATTCTCGTCCAGCTCGACAAGACCAACTGGAAGAAGAACCTCTACACGGTCAACCTGCTCTTCGACGACCACCTGACGCTGAGGAAGAACGAGGCGATTGATTCGCCCGTCTTTTTCTACGTGTCGGGCGCCGTGGCGCCTCTCGAGCTGGTCGTCAACAAGGTGACCAGAGACTCGGTTTCCGGTTACCTGAGCACGCCGAAAGGTCTCTACCCGAATATTCCGAACGTTCTTTCGGCGAGGCCTGAAGCGTAGGATCACCGGCTGAAACGTTTTCCGCGCGTGCCACTCTGGGGGCGGCATGAGCTGCTTGCTTGGCGGGGATTGCTGGATTCTTTCCGGAACGCGGCATTGAGGCCGCAGGAAAGCCCTCCTGAGTGGCCCGCCGGATGAATCCAAAATCCCGGCGGCGGGGTCAGTGCGCAGCATCCCTGAACTTCCGCGAACGGCGCCTAACAAGGCAGGTTTAGGTTAGGTTTTGGAAGGGAAGGTCCTACTGTTTCGTTGCAGGCGACCTGTGCCTTTCAAACAGGGCCGCAAGATCCTTATAAGAGCGTCCGCCCACTACACGCTCGACGACTGCGCCCTTCTGAAAGAGAATGAGCGTGGGGATGGCTTGAACGCCATACCGGATCGCTAATTCCGGTGCTTCGTCCACGTTGATTTTGGCGAAGATGAAATTGTCGCCGTAAACCGCCGCAAGTTTTTCGAAAATGGGCGCGATAGCCCGGCAGGGGCCGCACCACTCCGCCCAAAAGTCGGCAAAGACCGGCTTTTCGCCCGTCTCAAGTTCCTTCCAATCTTCGTGATGCACGTGTCTGATGTTGTCCATTAGCTTTGGTCCGTCTTTTCTCCTTATAATGGTTAAGATGCCGTGAGCGGCGTTTGGATTCATCCGGCGGTGAGCCAAAACGCCCGTCGGAACGGCGCCATTCGCGCGCATAAGATCCGGACAAAGCAGGCGGATGCACACACCGCTACAAAACCGGCCTTGATAGCCGCAAGCTTTGAATTATATGGCAATGCGACGGGGACAAAATAAGATCAGGCTCGACCGGCTGCTCGTCGCGCGCGGGGCGGCGGAAACGCGAGCACGGGCCCAGGCGATGATCCTCGCCGGTCAGGTTTTGGTAAACGAACAGAAAGTTGAGAAGTGCGGAGCGGTGGTGGAAGCTGGAGCAAGCCTGCGTCTCGCCGGCCCGCCATCAAAATACGTCAGTCGCGGAGGATTCAAACTTGAGGGGGCGCTCGATGCATTCGGCGTCGATCCGCGAGGGAAAATCTGTCTCGATATCGGCGCTTCGACCGGCGGATTCGCCGACTGCCTTCTTCAGCGCGGCGCCGCAAAAATCATTGCTGTCGACGTGGGCCGGAACCAACTTGACTGGCGTTTACGGTCCGATCCCCGCGTTATCGCTTTCGAGAAGGTAAACGCCCGCTACCTGAGCCTCGACCAGACCGGCACTCGCGCGGAGCTGTTGACGATGGACGTATCGTTCATCTCCGCCACCAAAATCCTGTCCCAAATCCCGCCCCTGCTCGAAGCGGGCGCGGACGTGCTGGTGCTGGTGAAACCCCAATTTGAAGCCTCGCGGCGCGAGGTCGGCAGCGGGGGAATTGTGCGCGACCCTGTGGTGCAACAAGAAGCCGTCCGGAAGGTCACGCGCTCGCTCGAGGATCTCGGGTTCTCGACCGTGACCTCCGCCGAAAGCGTCGTGCCGGGGGCCGGCGGCAACCGCGAATTTTTCCTGCATGCGATTTGGCCGAAAACCCATTAGAATGTAGGATTCCACGGCATCCGACGGAGCTTGAAGAACGATGCAGATCAAGACGGCGGGCATTATATCGAAACCGAAGAAGGCGGAAATTCGGCCGCTCGCCGGGCCGCTCATCCGCTGGCTGGAAGAGCACAGTATTGACGTTCTCATTGACCGCGAAACGGGTGCGATCCTCGGAGGCAAGCAGAAATCTCTGAGCCGCAATGAAATCGCGCGGACCGTGGACTTGCTCGTTGTCCTTGGCGGTGATGGAACGCTGCTCGCCGCCGCGCGCGCTCTCAACCGGAAGTCCGTCCCTATTCTCGCCGTCAATCTCGGTGGCATGGGCTTCCTCACCGTCTTCACTCAAGACGAGCTTTATCCAGCGCTTGAGGCGCTATTGCAGGGCGAGTGCTGTGTTGATTCGCGCGTCCAGCTCGAAGGGGAGCTTGTGCGCGCGGGTGAATCTCTCTCGACTTTTCTCGCTTTGAACGACGTGGTTCTCAATAAGGGCGCCATTGCGCGGATCCTTGATTTCGATGTCTTCGTGGACGGGCAGTTCATTTCAACCTACAAGTCCGATGGGCTGATTGTTTCGACGCCCACCGGCTCGACGGCCTATTCGCTGGCCGCAGGAGGGCCTGTGGTCGCTCCTTCGGTGGCCGCGTTCCTCATCACGCCTATCTGCCCCCATACGCTGACCCATCGGCCGCTGGTTTTGCCGGATACGGTAACCATTGAAATCGCCGTCAAGAGCCAGCGCGAAGCCGCTTATCTCACGGTGGACGGGCAGGTCGGCATTGCGGCCCACAGCGACGACCTCGTGCGGCTGAAGAAGTCTTCATCCGTGGTGAAACTTATTCAACCGGCGAGCAAAGGCTACTTTGAAATTCTCCGCCAGAAGCTCAAATGGGGTGAGCGCTGAGAAGGCTCGTCAAGGGAGCGATTCGTAAAGGAGTTGCAAAATCGCCCATTCTGCTGAGGGGGAGGATGTTGCGCGCGGGGCGACTTCACCAAAGTGAATGTTGACTTTAAGGTTTGAGTCCTTTACGATGGCTTCAACTACGTGGGGGTTTTTCCGGGATGATTCTCTGTGGCTTGCGGAAAGACGTCATGAAACGAGGGGCGCGCGCCCCCCGGGGATAGGGCATGTCGGGAAAGCTTGGGGAATTACTTCTTAAGGAAAATCTGATTTCGGCCGACCAATTGAAGCAGGCGCTGGATCATCAAAAGGCCAACGGCGGGCGCCTGGGCAATTCTCTGGTGAAGCTCGGCTTTTTGACCGACGATGAAGTGACGGCGGTGCTTTCCCGCCAATACGGCGTTCCTTCCATCAATCTTGCCTATTTTGACGTCGATCCAAGCGTAACCAAGCTGGTGCCCATCGAAACGGCCACCAAATATCAGGTGTTGCCGCTCAGTCGCGTCGGCTCTTCGCTGACACTCGCCATGGTGGATCCGACCAATGTGTTCGCCATGGACGACATCAAGTTCATGACCGGCTTCAACATCGAGCCGGTCGTCGCTTCCGAAACCGCGATTAATGACGCCATCAAGAAGCACTATGGGACGGTCGAAGACGCCGAGCGGAAAAAGGAAATCGAGGACCTCGTCAGCTTCATTGACGAGGGTCAGACGGAAAGCGTCGAGCTGGAAGCGGATAATGACGCAGGCCTGAACCTGGCGGAGCTTGAAAAAGCGGCGGAAGAAGCTCCGGTCATCAAACTGGTGAACTATATTCTGACCGATGCGGTGAAGCGCGGCGCGAGCGACATCCACATGGAGCCTTACGAGAAAGAATACCGCGTGCGCTACCGCATTGACGGCCTGCTGCAAACGATCATGAATCCGCCCACCAAACTGCGTGATGCCATCATCAGCCGCGTCAAGATCATGGCGAAGCTCGATATCTCCGAAAAGCGGCTGCCGCAGGACGGGCGCATCATGATCAGGATGATGATGAACGGGAAAAAAAAGCAGCTCGACTTCCGCGTTTCCGTTCTGCCGACCTTGCACGGCGAGAAAATCGTCATGCGGCTGCTCGACAAGGAAAATCTGCGGCTCGATATGACGAAGCTGGGCTTCGAGGTGGAATCCCTCGCGAAGTTCCAGAAAGCCATTTTCAAGCCTTATGGAATGGTGCTGGTCACGGGGCCCACCGGCAGCGGCAAAACCAACACGCTTTACTCCTCGATTTCACAACTGAACAAGACCGATACGAACATCATCACAGCGGAAGATCCTGTGGAATTTCAGTTGCCCGGCATCAACCAGGTGCAGATGAAGGAGCAGATTGGGCTCAACTTCGCCGCAGCGCTGCGTTCTTTCCTTCGGCAAGATCCGAACATTATCCTGGTCGGCGAAATCCGCGATTTTGAAACGGCAGAAATCGCCATCAAAGCCGCATTGACCGGCCACCTGGTGCTTTCCACCCTCCATACGAACGATGCGCCCTCGACGGTTTCCCGCTTGATGAACATGGGCATCGAGCCTTTCCTTGTGGCTACCTCCGTCCATTTGATTTGCGCTCAACGGCTGGTGCGACGCATCTGCTCTGATTGCAAGGCCGAGGATGACGTGGGACCTCAAGTGCTGATTGACGCCGGCTTCACGCCCGAAGAGACGAAGAAAATCAAAGTTTACAAGGGGACGGGTTGCACCACTTGCGGCGGCAAGGGCTATAAAGGGCGCGTGGGTCTTTATGAAGTGTTTGAAATCACGGATGAGGTGCGCGAGCTGATCCTGGTCGGCGCCTCCGCGCTTGAGCTGAGGAAGAAAGGCATCGACCAGGGCATGATTACTCTTCGCCGAAGCGGGCTCATCAAAGTAATGGCGGGACAGACGACGCTCGAAGAGGTGATTCGAGAAACGGTGAACTGACGTTCAGGGCGGCGACGCTCGAATGGCCCGCCGCGCGACGCGGGCTTTGGGGTCCGTGCAGCGGGACGCGGCTTGAGGTTTTCTGGAGGCAATCGCCCATGGCAATTCCTTCGTTGAGTGAGCTTCTCAAGCGGATGGTGGACTCGGGAGGGTCCGACCTCCATATCACCACCAATTCGCCTCCGCGTATCCGCGTCCATGGCGAGCTCAAACCCTGCGACGACCTGCCGGTGATGGGCGCCGCGGACACCAAGCAGCTTTGCTACAGCATTCTTACCGACGCGCAGAAGCACCGTTTCGAAGAAGATTTAGAGCTGGATTTCTCCTTTGGCATCAAGAATATCGCGCGCTTCCGCGGCAACCTCTTCAATCAGCGAGGAGCGACCGGCGGTGTTTTCCGCGTGATTCCGTTCGAGATCAAGACGTTCGAACAACTCGGCCTTCCGGCCATCTTACGCAAGTTGTGCGAGAAGCCGCGCGGCCTGGTCCTCGTCACCGGGCCGACGGGGAGCGGAAAGTCCACCACGCTCGCCACCATGCTCGACCTGATCAATCAATCGCGCTTCGAGCACATGATCACCATCGAGGATCCGATCGAATTCATTCACCCGCACAAGAAGTGCCTCGTCAACCAGCGGGAGGTCCATGCGGATACTCACTCGTTCGCAAATTCCTTGCGCGCCGCGCTCCGCGAAGACCCCGATATCGTCCTCATCGGCGAAATGCGAGACTTAGAAACTATCGAAGCGGCGCTTCGGATTGCGGAGACGGGCCACTTGACCTTCGGAACTCTGCACACCAATTCCGCTTCTTCGACCATCAACCGCATCATTGACGTTTTCCCTTCGCACCAGCAATCCCAGATCCGCGCGCAGCTTTCGCTCGTTCTCGAAGGGATTCTCTGCCAGTCGCTCCTGCCGAAGGTGGGAGGCCGAGGCCGCGCCATGGCCATGGAGATTCTGATTCCCAACGCGGCGATTCGCAATCTGATCCGCGAGGATAAAATCCATCAGATTTATTCCGCCATGCAAGCGGGGCAGGAAAAATACGGAATGCAGACGTTCAACCAGTCGCTTTACACGCTTTATCAGCAGAAAGCCATTACGCTCGAAACGGCGCTCGCGCGATCGAGCAATCAAGATGAGCTTCAGGATATGATTAACCGCGGCGCCCCGACAGTCGGCGCCGCACGACCGGCCGCCGGCCCTTACGTTCCCGCCAAACATTAGGCGGACGCGAGGGCAAGCGCAATGCCGAAACCGCAGAAGGAGGCTGAGCCAACATGCCGCAATTTGAATATCGTGGGACGGCCCGCACCGGGCAAGCCGTGTCAGGAGTCCGCGCGGCGGCGACGCGCGAGGCGCTTGACGCCACGCTTCGCCGTGAGCAGATCACTCCGACCCGCATTGTTGAAAAGGGGAAGGAAATTGCCGTGCCCAAGCCCGTGGGCGGCAAGGTCAGCACGAAAGATTTGGCCGTTTTCACACGCCAATTCTCCGTGATGATTGACGCCGGCCTTCCGCTCGTTCAGTGCCTGGAGATCCTTTCCTCGCAGCAGGAGAACAAGGCGTTCCAGCGAGCGCTCGCAGGTGTTCGCTCCTCGGTCGAGAGCGGGTCCTCGCTCGCCAGCGCGCTGCGGCAATATCCCAAGATTTTCGACCAGCTTTACACCAACATGGTGGAGGCCGGCGAAGCCGGCGGTATTTTGGACACCATCCTGCAGCGCCTCGCCGCCTACATCGAAAAGGCCGTCAAGCTGCGCCGGGCGGTCACTTCGGCGCTGATCTACCCGATCGCCGTCGTGACCATCGCCACAGGCGTGGTCACGCTCCTCCTGTGGAAGGTGGTGCCGATTTTCGCCACCCTGTTCACCGGAATGGGCTTCCAACTTCCTTTGCCCACGCGCATTGTCATCGAGTTGAGCCACATCGTCGCCACTTTCGGGCCCTATTTGGTGGTCCTCGCCGTCGCCCTGTTCTTTGCGACTCGTTGGTATTACACCACTCCCGACGGGCGCATGGTGATTGACCAGTTCATCCTGAAGATTCCGCTTCTCGGCCCGACCATGCGGAAGATTGCCGTCGCGCGCTTCACCCGCACGCTCGGCACGCTGATCACCAGCGGCGTCCCGATGCTCGAAGCGATGGACGTCACTGCGCGCAGCGCCGGCAACGCCGTCGTCGAGAAGGCTATTTTCGCCGTGCGAAAAGCCATCGAAGGCGGCCGTACGATTGTGGATCCGTTGCGCGAGACGGGCGTCTTCCCCAATATGGTGTGCCAGATGATCGGCGTCGGCGAGCAAACCGGCGCGCTCGACGCGATGCTCCAGAAAATCGCCGATTTTTACGAGGATGAAGTGGATGCCGCCGTCGGCGACCTGCTCACCGCGATGGAACCCATGATCATCTTGTTCCTCGGCATCGTGGTCGGCGGCGTCGTCATTTCCATGTACATGCCGATGTTCAGCTTGATAGGTAAGCTGGCGGGAGGCCATTAATCACCCCCCGGCTGCTGATCCATCTGCTCGGAGGCTTTCGACAGATTGTTCGGAAATTTGAGGACGGCCCGGCGCGAATCAGAAAAGTTCGCTCCGGGCCGTTTCCGTTTCAGGAGACGCAGCAGGGACCTCGGGCAGTCCGGGGGCCAGCTCACTTCAAGTGGAACAAGACGCCGGCGCCCGGCCCGACCCACCGCATGAACCTCGTAAACGCCATCTCTTTCCCGGTAAACGGCGAAACCCAGATCAGCCGCCGGTAGGGTTTGCGAAGCTCGATCGAGAAGTGCATGGAGGCCTTGAGATCGCGATTGACGAGGAGAAGATATGTCTGGCCTTCGGCGTTCTTGAATTCGCCGATGAGGAAACTCGCCGGCTCGGGCTTCGCGTGCAGCACGGTCGCGTTGATTGAGGCGACGAGCGGGCTCGCGCTCAACGGCTTGCTTCCTTTGGGCACAGGCGCAGAAAAATAAACGCCTGTGCTGTGAAGCGTGATGAGAACGGGCACCAGGTTTTCGACTTCCTCGTTCACTCGCCTCAACATTGCCCAGGTTCGCGTGCGGTGCCCGAAGGCGTCTACGGCCGCGTCGCGAAAATTGCCGTAAGCGGGGGCGAAGTAAGGGAAATACTCAATTCCGCGCGCGCCGTAGGCGAGTGCGGAGTAAACTTGGAGGTGAAGCGTCGCATCGGAGGGGGCCATGAAGTTGAAGTGTGCGTCGGAAAGCACCGTCACCCAAAACGGCGTTTTTGTTTCGAGCCCCCATTGCCGGATCGCTTCGAGGTTTTCGAAGAAGCGATCGAGCAAGACGCCTTGTTCGACCGAGTAGTTGTCAAAACTGAGAAATGGCGGATGAACCTCGTGGATGAAGCGCTTCAAATAATCGTCGTAGCTCGTCACGCCCATGTCGCCGAGCGTCGCGTCGCTCGGCAGCAGGTTGATATACGAAGGCTCATCCGGCATGGTCTTGCTCAGCAGCCGGACAACTTTTCCAAGTCCAGGCATCTGCCGCACGGTCGGCTCGTCATACAAAAATAGTCCGAGGACGGTCGGATCGTCATTGATTTCACGAGCGAGCGATGCAAGATTCTTTCGAATTTCGCGTTCGCCGGGCATTTTCGTCCAGTGATACCCGTTGGCCCGCGGATCGGTGACCAGGCACGTAAGGCCCGCCGCGGCAACGAGTGTCAGATCGTTGACGGAGCAGAAGCCCGAGACGTTCAACCCCGCCTGCCGCATGAGGCTGAGCTGGCGAGGGCTTGAAGGCGAATGCGTCCAGGCGATGAGCACGAATTGATGCGGGCCGAAGGGTGCTCGGGCAGGGGCTCCGGCCTGCGCTCGCGCCATAGCGCACGCGAGAACCGGAATCAAGGCGAACGTGATTCGTCTATAGTGCATCGAATCCATCGGATAACGGTTCGCCTCGCCCGCCCATTGAAGCGCGCCGTCCCAGAGCCTAATCGGCCAGGGGCAAGATTCTATATCAAAATGGCGGTTCGTTACGGGTGCATTTTAAGGGCCTCGTCATAAGCCGCGAGCGTCGCCTCGGCTGTCCGCCGCCAGGTGAATTGCCTGGCACGAGCGAACCCGCGCTCGACGAGCCGGGTTCGCAAATCCGAATCTTCAGCCGCTTGCCGGATCTTTTCCGCGATGTCGTCCGGGTCGTTTGGCTCGGCGTAGAGCGCGGCGTCGCCGCCGGTTTCAGGCAGGGATGAAGCGCTCGAAGTGACGACGGGCGTGCCATGCGCCATCGCTTCGAGCACCGGCAGCCCGAATCCTTCCTCGAGCGATGGGAACAGGAAAACGTTCGCGGCCTCATAGAGCTTCGCAAGCTCCGCCGCTGAAACGTACCCGAGCGCTCGCACCCGCTGTTCGAGCCGCCGCTCATGTATGTAGTCGAACACCGCTTCATGTCCGTAGCCTTTTCCGCCCGCAAGCAGGAGTTGAAATTCTGCCGGCAGCCGTTCGAGCGCCCGCAGCATGTTGAGCGTGTTCTTGCGCGTTTGAATTGCGCCCGCCGTGAACAGGATTTTTCCTCCGTCGCCCGCCCATCGCCTTCGTTCCGCGTCGCGCTCAGCTTGGCTCAGGCGCTTGCCCGGCAAATCCACGCCCAGCGGAATAACGCGAATTTTCCCGGCCTCGGCTCGAAGAAGATCAATCAGTTGCTCTCGCACGCAGTGAGAAGCGGTGAGCACGAGGGCCGCGCGGGCGACCGCTTCGCGCAGCAGTGTTGAGAACTTACGCCGAAAATCCGCGGTCGAATAATCCGTGCCGGTCAACGGAAACGCGTCGAAAACGGTCACGATTTCGCGGCGAAATCGGAATCCCGGCGGCCGCTGCGCGAGACTGTGAAAAAGCTCCGCCTGCCAGGGCAGCCAGAACGTGAACGGCTCCTGATAGAAGCGCGTTCCGAATCGCGCTTCGCCCGGCGTTCGCGGGCAAAGAAATTCGCGCCGCTGGCCGAAACGCGAAACGCGATAGCAAAGGAGAAACCGGTGCGGGGTCTCGAGCGCGGCAAGTTCTTCAATCAGACGCCGCGAATACATCGCGATGCCCGAAGGCTCGGGATCCATCGCATAAGTTGCGTCCAGCGCGATAACCGCCATCTCAGGGATTTTCTGCGGAATTCACTCCGAAGTCGAACTCTTTTTAGCCCGATCACCCCGCGCGGCAACCATGCGTCCATCAAATCACTCAGCGCGGCCCATTCCCTTCGCGGAACGCGCCTCTTCGCTTCACTTTTTCTCGAGTAGCGCCGGCCAATTAACGACCAGGGTAAAAGGTAAGGTGTTTATCTGGTTCGTTCCCGTCACGACGATGAACTTTTTGCCGTCCCCCGCGGCATCGTAGCTTCGAACAACGAGCGGCGGAGGATGAGTCTGGAACAACGCGTGGGTGCTTCCGATTTGTATAGAATCGCCCTTTTCGCCGATGTCCACGGCCATCAGCTCCTCGTTTAGCGAAACGTAATAAAGTTCCTTCCCATCCGCCCGCCACGTCGGGACGGTTCCACCGCCGGACGAGACCTGCCATTTGCCATTTGCTTTGGGAAAAGCCGTAATATAAATCTCCTGCCGCCCCGACTCATTCGAGCTGTACGCCAGCCATTTGCCATCCGGTGAAAATGCCGGATCACGCTGCTGAAATGGGCTGGCAAGGAACGCGTAAGGCTTGCGATTGCCGAACAGGGGAAGAATCCAGACGTTCTCGCTGGTTTTTGGTTCGACACCTTCGCGCACGAAGGCCAAATAGCGGCCGTCCTCCGACCATGACCTCGGGCTCTCATTCGCACTGTCATTCAAAAGCAACCTCGCTGCGCCCATGCCGTTTGAAGGCTTCACATACATTTGGTATCTTCCCCTTCGATTGGAAGCGAAAGCGATTCGCTTCCCATCGGGCGACCAGAGGGGGTCTTCGTTGGTCGAACCGTTGAAGGTGAGCCGCGTGAGCGTATTTCGCTCGAGATCGCTGATCCAAATGTCAAAACCGCCGACCCGCGAAATTTGGAGCGCAAGGCGCTTCCCGTCGGGCGAGAGCCGCGGAAAATACACGAGGTACATGGGTGTTCCCGTGCTTCCTAACTGTCCCCCATTCCGGTCGAACCATTCGAGCTGATAGCCGCCGGTTAACTCGGAGGTCGGGCTATAGGCCAACATTCCATTCTTCGATGCACTGACCAGCGTGCGCCGGGCGACTTCCATAACGCCCACTTTGTTCTCGATGACCACCGGGTTGCCCGCCAGTTTGAGTTGCGACAATTCGAACCGCTGGGCCATCAAGTTCCCGCCGTCGACGAATAAAAGATGGCCCGAGGCATAGACAGCATTTGAACTTCCTTTCAAAATGAACTTGGGTTCGCCCCCATTGAGAGTAGCCACATAGGTCCCTGTATAATCTGGGTTGGCGGAGCTGGAATAAAAAATGAAATGCCGGCCATCGGGCAAGATCTGCGGCCATCGATGGCTTGTCTCCGTCCGAGCGGCGCTGAGTTTTGTCACGGCGACCGGCTTGCCGCCGTTTTCCGATATTTCTTCGATGGGCGAGTCAATATTGGGGCTGAACAGAATCGTTCCGCTCGCTGCCCACGTTCCACCGCGTCCCCATGCCGCGTCGCAAAGATCCACGGGAGCACCGCCCGCGATGTCAATCTTCTTCAGCTTGCCATTCGCGAAGAAGGCGATGAACCGGCTATTTGGCGACCAGAACGGCGCCATTGCATTTTCCGTCCCTTCGAGCGGCTGGGGTTGTGTCGAATCAAGCGATTGCACCCATAAGCGGTCCTTCCTGTCCGGACTATTCGCGAGGAATAAGAGGCGGCTTCCGTCCGGGGAAAGCTGCGGGGTGGCAGCATTGATGGGGCTGAAGGCAAATCCCGCGCCCGCTGGTGGCGCGATTTCCGCAACAATCGCGGGTGACGGCGCGCGCGCAAGCCGAAAATACGCCGCCGTAACCGCAATCGCGGCAATAAACAAAATCCCCGCCGCCGCCCAGGGCAACGCGCGCTGTAGCGCGGATCTATGGCCCGCGATTCGAGCAGAATCCTCGTAGGGGCGGGTTTCTAAACCCGCTCCTGCGTCCGGCGTACAGCTTTGCGTCTCTTCAATCGTGATCCGCGCTTCGCCGATGGCTTGCAACCGATGCTTCAGGTCTTTCGTCAGGCAACGGTGAATCAGCCGCTGAATTGTCTGCGGCGTTGTTTCCGGTATTGCCGTCCAGTCCGGCTCTTCTTTGATGACGCTCGCCA
>JAKASG010000098.1 GCA_021828285.1 Acidobacteriota bacterium
TGGTCGTTGCTGATTGTGCGCGATCTGATGGTGCGGGGTTTCCGGACGTTTCACGAGTTTCAAAAGTCCGGCGAGGGAATTTCAACGAACATTCTCTCGAACCGCCTGCGACGGCTCAAAGCGGGCGGAATCATCACGGCGGAGGCGGAGAAAGGCGACCGGCGCAGGATAAACTACCGACTGACCGAGAAAGGAATGGATCTGGCCCCGGCGCTTTTTGAGTTCTTGGTTTGGGGCGCTCGGCACGAAAAGATCGCTGCATCGTGCGCCGTCATCGAGCAGATGGCGCAAAACCGCGATGCGATCCTCGCGGAAGTCCGCCGCCGGTGGAACGAGCGCGATCCGCGGCCGCTGCAAGAGAACGGGCAGTGGATCTGGCCCTGACTGAAAAGACGGTCCCGCCTGATTGGGCGAACAAAATTATCCATGCCCGCAGGACCCTCGGTGAAAACGTCATGATGGGCTCTGATCCCCCGCCACCAAATTATGCGCCACCCCTGGGGTTTTCGCTTTCGCTTGAGGTGAAATCCTTTGCGGAAGGGCAACGCATCTTTAATGTTTTAGCGGAAGGTCAGGATGCCATACACAAAGACTTTTTGGGCTGAGGGCTTCGGCATGTGCGCCAACCAGTTTGGCATTTCCTGGATGGTTAACTGCACGGGACCCCACGGAAATTAGCGAGATTCGGCCGCGCGGGCGGCGTCTGGGCCGGTAAATGGAACAAAACGCAAAGGCCCGGTAGATTAAGAAGCGGCCGCAGGCGGTGATTTGAGAGGCGGGTGCAAACAGACGAGTAGTCCAACGAAAACAAAGGAGCGAAAATGAGCAAAGTACGAGTTCTGGTGGGCACGCGCAAGGGCGCGTTTATTTTGACCTCGGATGGCATTCGCAAGAGCTGGGAAGTTAGCGGGCCGTTCTTCACCGGCTGGGAGATTTATCACCTGAAGGGGTCGCCCGCCGATCCGAACCGGATTTACTGCTCGCAAACGAGCGGCTGGTTCGGCCAGGTCCTTCAGGTCTCAAACGACGGCGGCAAGACGTGGAACGCGCCGGGCGGTGGCGTCACGATGCAGGGGCCGATGCCAAAGGGCGAAAGCAATCGCTTTGTCTATGACACAACGCCCGCGACGGGCAAGCCTCTCACAACGCATCAGTGGTACGACGGCACGCAGCATCCCTGGGAATTCAAGCGTGTCTGGCACCTCGAGCCCTCGCTCACGGATCCTGACACGGTTTATGCGGGCGTGGAAGACGCGGCGCTCTTCCGCTCGACCGACGGGGCCAAAACCTGGCATGAACTCTCCGGCCTGCGCGGTCACGGCACCGGCCCCAAATGGCAGCCGGGCGCGGGCGGCATGTGCCTCCACACGATTATGCTCGATCCGAAAAACCCCGGGCGGATCGTGATCGCCATTTCCGCCGCGGGCGCATTCCGATCGGACGACGGCGGAAAATCCTGGAAGCCGATCAACCGGGGACTGAAGTCGCAGTACCTCCCCGAACAGACGGCCGAAGTGGGTCATTGCGTCCATCACATCTCAAAGAACGCTTCACGCCCGGACACGCTGTTCATGCAAAAGCACTGGGACGTGATGCGGTCGGACGATGCGGGCGAGAACTGGCAGGAAGTGAGCGGCAATCTGCCCACGGATTTTGGCTTTGTCATTGACGTTCACGCGCACGATCCCGAAACGATTTACGTGGTGCCCATCAAGAGCGATTCCGAGCATTTTCCGCTCGATGGCAAGCTGCGCGTTTATCGCAGCAAGCGCGGCGGAAACGAATGGGAGGAATTGTCCAAGGGTTTGCCCGATCGCCATTGCTACGTCAACGTCCTGCGCGACGCCATGTCCGTGGATTCGCTCGATCCGTGCGGCGTTTATTTCGGCACCACCGGCGGGCAGGTTTATGCTTCATCGGATGCCGGAGACTCCTGGGCGCCTATCGTGAGCTACTTGCCGCCCGTGCTGTCGGTCGAAGCTCAGGCGCTGCCTTAAGCGAGAGGATCACGGGCGGCGATTTTATCGACTGTTGAGTAGAGTGTGGAGTAGACTCAACAGAGTGAAAAACATTCAGGTCGTGTTGGATTCGAAGTTGCTCCGGGCGACCGACAGTGCCGCACGCCGGGCGCGATTGAACCGTTCGGCCCTGATCCGCAAGGCGCTTCGGGAGCAGCTGAAGCGCGCTGAATTGCGGGAGATGGAAGAGCGCGAACGGCGCGGCTATGAGCGATGGCCTGACGACCCTGCCGACGCTGAGACATGGGCGAGGGTGGCGGCGTGGCCGGAACGATAACGCGCGGGGATGTCCGGCTTTTTCGGTTCCCCCACCCGGGCAAGCAGCGCCTGGTCGTGGTTTTAACTGCGGACAGGGCCATCGGCTACTTGGCCCGGGTGACTGTCGCCCCGATCACGTCCACAATTCGGGGCGTGCCTTCGGAGGTCCTGATAAACGAGGCGGATGGAATGAAAAGCCCCTGTGCCGTGAATTTGCACAGCGTCGTTACCGTCCCGAAGGATTGGCTGGGCAGGCGCGTGGCGGCGCTCAGCAACGAGCGCTTGCACGAGATTTGTGCCGCGTTGGGTTTCGCGCTCGGATGCTCGTCATAGTCCAACCATCGCCTTCCCTGGGGCTAAAGTGGGCGCGAACCAGGCGCGGATCACATCCTGGTCGCTACCGATTCGCAGACGGCTCGAAGAAGTTCAGCCCAGCTCGGCCCCTGGGAGCCGCAGAAACCGCTGCGATTCAGACAATGTCATGATTCGCGTGACGCTTCCGTTCCATTTGCGCAGGCTCGCGAACGTTGATGGCGAAGTCGAGCTCGACGTGAAGGCGCCCGTCACGCCGCGCGCAGTGCTTGACGCGCTTGAAGCGCGCTATCCGGTTCTGTGCGGAACGATCCGCGACCACGGCACGCTCGAGCGCCGGCCGTTCCTGCGATTCTTCGCTTGTGAGCAGGATATCTCGCACGATTCGCCGGATGCGCCATTGCCCGACGCCGTTGTTTCCGGCGCCGAACCTTTCATGATCGTCGGCGCGATTGCGGGAGGCTGAGACTTCCGGCCGGGCTCGCGCATCCAATCAACGAGGGTCGAATACACCGAGCCGGAGGCGCAAACGGGATGAGAGCTTTTGAAAAAACTGTTGAAACCGCAAAACCCTTTGATCAGGCGGTTGCGGCCGTCGAGAGCAAGACGGCTGAGAAAGGATTCCGTGTTCTGCACACCCACGATGTAGCGGGAACGCTTGCGGAAAAAGGCTTTCACCGCGAGCCGATGAAGATCGTCGAGGTCTGCAACGCCCGGTTCGCGTCGGAAGTGCTCGAGCGGGACGTTCGCGCAAGCGTGATGCTTCCCTGCCCCATCGCCGTTTATGTCGAGGGCGGAAAGACTTTTCTCAGCACCCTTCTTCCCTCCGCCATCGCCGATTTCTTCCCCGGGAAAGGCATTGAGCCCATTGCCGGCAAGGTTGAAGACGCCATCTTGCAGATATTGAAGGAAGCAGCGGCCTGATTCCGCCGCTTCGGCGGTTTCCTCAAAGCCCCAGCCGTTGCCGCGCCAGCACCACCGCACCGAGCGCGCCCGCGTTATCGCCGAGAGAGCCCGGAAGGATCTTGGCCCTTTCCGCATCGCGCGCATCGAGAAAATTCTCCCGGGCCGTTCGGCGAATCGGCGCGACAAAATCCTCGCCCATCCGGTCGACAAGGCCCCCGCCGAAAACAACGCATTCCGGGTCGAGCAGGTTTACGGCATTTGCCGCAAGAATGCCAAGATAATATTGTGCCCGGCGCATCACCTCGCGCATGACGGGGTCATGCTCCTTGAGCGCCGCGTGAATCACGCTGCTGGTTACGCGGACGTGTCCCTTCTTTTTCATGATCTTCAGCACCCGGCTTTTCCTGCCGGCCTTGATGGCCGCGCGCACGTCGCGCTCCATTGCCGTGCGGCTGGCGAGCGCTTCAATACATCCGTGGCGGCCGCAACTGCAAAGCGGACCATCCACCATCACAACCGTATGGCCGATTTCCCCTGCCCCGCCGCGGCTTCCCTCGTAAAGCTTGCCGTCAAAAATCAGACCGCCGCCGATGCCCGTCCCGACGAAAATTCCCACAAGCTGCTTTACGCCGCGGCCGGCGCCGAGCGCATGCTCGCCCACGACACCCACATTCACGTCATTATCCACCATCACGGGCACGCGAAACCGTTTGCGCAAATACGCGGCGAGTGGAACTCGAGTCCAGCCCAGGTTAGGTGCACGCTCGACGATGCCTCGCCGCCAATCCACAGCCCCTGGCGCCCCCGCGCTCAGGACACGCAAATCCCTCGGTTCCATCTTCGCCGCATCCAACGCGCTGGCCGCAAGCTCGATGATTTCCTCCACCACGGCTTTTGCCCGCCGTTCCGCGCGAGTCCGCGTCTTCTCAGCGGCAAGAATTTTGTAATCGCGATCAACGACGAGCGCCCGCAGGCTCGTTCCGCCCAAGTCAATTCCAATGTAGCAGCTCTTTTTTCTCACCGTCCCTCCCTCGCCGCTTTAACGCGACCCGCCGCGCCCTAGAAGAACCCAATTCCAATCAGAAACTTGCTGATGAAGAAGTCCAGAACCAGAATCAGCACGGAAGCCACAACCACCGCCTGTGTCGTCGAACGGCCGACGCCTTCCGTTCCCCCTCCCGTCGTCAGTCCCTGATAACAGCCGACGAGCGAAATTACCACGCCGAAGAAAAACGGTTTCAGCAGGCCTTGCGTTACGTCCTGGAGCGTAAGCGACTGGTAGGCCGTCGTCCAGTAGCTGACCGTCGTCAAATGGACCGTGTAGCGAGCGATGAAATACCCGCCCAGCATGCCGCTGAAGTCGGAAAGGATGGTCAGGAGCGGGAGCATGATGACGGTCGCATAGAGGCGTGGCGTGACCAGCTTCCGCAGCGGATCCGTGCCCAGCGCTCGCATCGCGTCCACTTGCTCGCTCACCAGCATCGAGCCCAGCTCCGATGCAATGCCCGAACTGCTCCGGCCGGCCACCATCAGCGCCGTCACCACCGGCCCGAACTCGCGCACCACGGCAATGGCCACGACTTGGGCGATCAGCGCCGTCTCGCCGAACGTGCTCAGCGTCCGATAAGTTTGCAGCGCCAGAGAACCTCCCGTGAAGAAGCCCGTCAGCACGACCACGGAGAGCGCCCCCACTCCGATCACGTCCATCTGGACAAGTGTGTCGGCGACATAGCGGGGCCGGCTGAAAGCATTGCCGACGGCTCGGCCCAGCAGGATTGCAAACTCTTGAACCGCCAGAACCTGTCTCTTCAGGAATCCGTCAAAGGAGAATGGCATAATAGGTGGGGCAGCGAGACGGTATCGGTCGCCCAATTATGGACTTTATCCGCCATGCCCCGGCAAGTCAAGCCGTGCGGTTTCTAAAGTGGCGAAAAGGGCCACTGCCTTTGACCGTTTCAAGCCGGGCAAAAGCCACCGCCCATGATCGCTGGTGCTCGCGGCCCTTTGGTTTCTTTCCACTCTTAAGCGAAGCCAACTGGAAGCCTAAATCGGCTTCAGCTTGTTTGGGCAAAAAAAAGAGGGGGATTTTTATGTCCCCCTCTAAGCGTCGGGTTATGGGTCTGATCTTTGAGCTTCAATAGGATCGCTCATGGCATTGCCACGTCAATCCATAAAGAGCTCGACCGGGCTTGTGCACTTAACATTCCAAACCAACACCAAGCCGCAGCAAAATGTAAATCAAAACCAAGCACCTAATTATCAATATGTTACAGATTAGTGTAAGATTAATTTGCAAATACTTTTGATGACTATCTGCCACGCCTTACTATATTTTGAACTCTGATATACTGAATTATAGATAAATTAAATCCAAAAAATTTATGGAACTCGAGCTGACGGCCACAATTTCCACGACCGGGCGACAAATGGGTGCTCAACCTTGAGGGTCGAGACGGTTCGCCCGCGCCATGCCGCCTGGACTCGCACTGCGGCCCGAGCCGAAGCAAATGATGGAAATAGGCAACTAGGGATTTGAAGGGCTGGTACTCGGTTGCCGGATTACCAAAATCGCCGCCGTAATCACGCCCGCGGCGCCGCCGACAACGATCGCCGCCGAAACGGGATGAGAAAGGCGGCCGATCTGGAAATTCCGAAGCTTTTGCGCTCCCGACATCTTGCCGTGGGCGGCGGTTCCCGCGCGTTCGTTCTGCTGGACCGTCGGATTTACATGGATAAATTGACCGCCATGGAGAGTGACCGGCGCGCTCGCCAGTCCCGAAACCGCGACTTCGCCCTGGGGCACGCCAATCACCAGCGATCCATCCGTGTTCAAAGCAACGTCTGCAACGGTCGGGAAATGCCCTTTGGGGGTGAGCAAAAGGCCCGCCGCGCGAATGTTGACACGTTCAGGAGGGGAAACCCTCATCACGATGCGTCCTTGCCGGAGGGAAAATTGCACGCCGCGGGCCAATCGCGCGACGCCAGCCGACGAATTCGGCTCGACGAGCAGTGCGCTGCCCTGCCCGAGCGAAAGGGTTGCCGCTGCAGTTTTGGTGGTCAGGAGATCTCCATCATAAATCGCCGTATTCATGCGCGCCGGCGCGCCGCTTACCTCAACGGCGCCGTTCGCTTGGAGAATCGCCACAGGCGCCGCTGCCGTGCTCAATCGCGGCAACGCCGCAGCAGCGACAAGCAGTGCAATCCACCGGCCCAACTCGAGTCTTTTCAGCATCCGTATTTCCTCCTCAATTAGAGGATCTTGCGGGCTCGACAGCCCGTAACTACCCGTCACGCCTGCTCATTCAATAGCAGACTTGCCCTCCGCTTTCAAGCACTTTCTTTCACCGGTCACTTCCATCCGGCAATAGATGTTTCGAGCCGGAAAGATCCAGGCGAAATGCTTTTCGTAGAAATCCACTGAAATCGCGGCCACGAGCCGCCCGAGATTATCGAGCAGCAGACTCCCGCCGAAAGTCAGGCGCCGCTCGAGAATGCGAAATCCGCCCGCATGGTAAGTGAAATTTTCAAAGCTGTCCCGGCAAAAATAATCGAAGCTGCGCCAGCCGAGGTGATGGACGTGCGTCGGATCGGTGAAAGAATCAAGAGAGCTGTAATGCGGCGTCACCACGATGACTTCGGCGGCTGGCTTCGCGATGCGCCGCACTTCAGCCATCACACGCAGAATATCCGGCTGATGCTCGATGAAGTGTGAAAGATAAATCCGGTCGGCGCAAGC
>JAKASG010000099.1 GCA_021828285.1 Acidobacteriota bacterium
GAAAGCAGGCGAGCCGGGGAGTCAGCCGTCTCCACCTGGAAACCTTCACCCTTGAGCAAAAGGCGAAGCGCTTCCAGCACGTCGGGCTGGTCGTCCGCCACAATGAGTTTCGGCTTCGATGGACTGGGTGTTTTCACGGTAACGGTATCCATTTTAGCGCGGAAGTGGGCCGTCAACAGCCAGTTATCGGAAACCAGACTGCCGTTCACGCCCGTCGTTTGACTGAGCGCTGGCGGCAGGGGGCCTTTTGCTCAATGAGCAATCAGCAATTAAAAATCGCAAACCGGCAATTCCTTGTCCTGAGCCACTGGCCACCGATCCATCATCTTTGATCATTAGCCACTACTATTCATACCTCAGCGCCGTCATCGGGTCCACTTTCGTTGCGCGTCGAGCGGGGATGTAACAAGCCGCCAGTGCTACCCCGGCCAGGATCGATGGGACGGCGATAAAAGTGATCGGATCAGACGGCTTGACGCCGTAAAGCAGGCTCGACAAGAAACGTGTCAACCCCAGACCGGCCGCAATTCCAATGCCCACGCCGATGAGCGTCAACTGGAGTCCCTGCTTGACGATGAGCCGAAGCACGTCGGCACGCTGCGCGCCCAGCGCCATGCGAATGCCGATCTCATGAGTTCGCCGCGCCACGCTGTAGCTGATGACGCCGTAGAGCCCGACAGCGGCGAGCAGGAGCGCGAGCCCGGCAAACACGCTCATCAGGGTCATCGAGAAGCGCTCCGTGGCGAGAGAAAGCGCGAGAGTTTCCTCCATGGACTGGACGCGACCGATGGGAATGTTGGGATTTGCGGCGCGAACGGCATTGACAACCTCACGGCCGAGGCTGAGCGGATCCACGGATGTGCGCACCAAAATCGAAGTCGGGAACCAGCTCTGGAAAAGCTGGTCCACCGCGAACGAAGCTTGCGCCATGGGAACAAAATAGGTGGGCGGCGCAGGCGCATTCAAGCTCGACCGCACATCGCCGGCCACGCCCACGATTTCCATCTGGCCTTTGCCTGAAATCAAGTGCTGGCCCACCGGATTCTGGTTGCGGAAATGCTGGCGCGCGAACTCGGCATTGACGATGACGACTTTCGCCGCGCCGGAGGAATCGGCTTCTGTGAACGGCCGGCCGCGAACTATCGGAACGCCGAGGGTTCGAAAATAGCCCGGTGTAATTTCCCGGTAATCAACGGAAGGGTGCTGGAGCTCACCGTGGACAAAGACTCCCGGATTGTCGTTGCCGCCGCGTTCGAGCGGCGAGCCTGCGGCCACGACAGCCGCGCTCTGGACGCCTGGAATGGCTTCGATCCGGGCGGTGAGTTCACGATAGTACGCGGCGAGCGCCGGCATGGAAGAATATTGCGATCCTTTGGTCGAAATCTGCAGCGCGAGCATATGCCGCGGGTCGAAGCCAGGATTCACCGCGAGAAGGTTGGCGAACGTCCTGACCAATAAGCCGCAGCCGATAAGGAGAATCAGCGAGAGCGCCACTTCCGCGCAGACCATTCCGGCGCTCAACCGGCGGTGCCGGACGCTCAAACCGGCGCCGCGCGCGCCTTCCTTCAGCGACTCGTTGAGGTTGGCGTGCGAGGCGGCGATGCCGGGGGCAAGGCCGACGAGCAGGCCAGCGAGAATCGCGCTGCCCGCCGTGAAGAACAACGCCCAGCCGTTCAGCGCCACGTGCTGCGCGCGGGGAAGAACGTTTGGCGCGAGGGCAAGAAGCGAATCCAGTCCCCAGACGGCCACCACCAGCCCCAGGGCGGCGCCGAAGGTGGATAACAGGACGCTTTCCGTCAAAAGCTGGCGGAAAATTCGCCCGCGCCCCGCGCCCAGCGCCGTCCTCAAGGCCATCTCGCGGTTTCTCGTCGTCGTGCGCGAGAGCAACAAATTGGCCACGTTGACGCAGGCAATCAAAAGAAGGAATCCGACGGCGCCGAACAGAACCAGGAGCGGCGTGCGGATGTCGTTCGTGATCATGAAGCGGTAAGGCGTGGCGACGAAGCGGAGAGAGTTCACTCGACTCTGTTTCATGTCCGGGGCAACCTCCGCGAAGAAAAAACGGCTGAGAGGCGCCAGGTAAGCATCCGCATTCCGTGGGGTAAGGCCGGGCCGGAGCCTCGCGATGACGTCGTAGTTCCAACCGCCGCCCATGGTCTTGCGAACCTGACCGATGGTGGTCCAGAGCGCCACGGGAGGAATGCTTTCGAAGCCTTTGGGCATCACGCCGATGATCGTGTAAGGAACGCCGTCGAGCAGAACGCTGCGGCCGAGGGCATGGCGGTCGCCGCCGAAATGGGACTGCCAGAGCCCGTAGCTCAAGACGGCAACGTTTGCTCCGCCCAACTGATCTTCCGCAGAGCTGAAGCCGCGGCCCAGGAACGGCTGCACGCCCAGCACGTTGAAGTAATCGGCGGAGACCCGAAGGCCATCAATGCGCTCCGGCTCGTCCGGGCCTGTCAGGTTGAAAGCCATGCCGGTCGAGGCGGCAAGGTACTGGAAGGGTTCGTCATGTGCCTTCCAGAAATCAAAGCCGCGCGCGGACATTCCCGCGTAACTTTCAAGCTTGCCGCGGTAGGTGCGCGCAATCTCAACGATGCGGCTGGGCTGCGGATACGGCAGGGGGCGAAGCAAAACTCCGTAAATCACGCTGAACATCGCTGTATTCATGCCGATGCCGAGCGCGAGCGTCAGCACGGCGATAGACGTGAAACCAGGACTCTTGGCCAACATACGCAGGCCATATTTCAAATCTTGGATTAGCGCGCTCATTGATTTCCTCCACGCCGTCGCGCAGTCGGTCAGCTTACAGAGGGGTTTTCCTCCTCGTCGTGGGCGCGGTGGTCCTGCTCATCCACGATGCGTCCGTCGAAGAGATGAACGGTGCGGTCGGCGTGGCGGGCGTAACGTGGGTCATGCGTGACCATGCAGATGGTTGCGCCCTCGCGGTGAAGCTCGCGCAGCAATTCCATTACGGCTTCGCCGTTTTTGGAATCGAGATTGCCAGTGGGTTCGTCAGCCAGAAGAATCGCCGGGTCGCCTGCCAGCGCCCGCGCCACGGCCACGCGCTGTTGCTGGCCTCCCGACAGTTGTGAAGGATAGTGTCGGACGCGATGCGCCATGCCCACGCGTTCGAGCGATTCCATCACCCGTTGTTTTCGCTCCGCGGAAGGCATGCCGCGGTAGGTCAGTGGCAGCTCGACGTTTTCATAAACATTCAAGTCGCCAATCAGATTGAAGCTCTGGAAAATGAATCCGACCTCGCGGTTGCGAATCCGCGAGCGCTCGGAGAGATTGAGACTCTCCACGGGCGCGCCGTCGAGCCAGTATTTGCCGTCGGTCGGCGAATCGAGCAAACCGATGATCGAGAGCAGCGTGGATTTGCCGCAGCCCGACGGCCCGGAAATCGAGACATACTCGCCTTTCTTGATGTCCAGGTGCACTCCTGCAAGCGCGTGCGTTTCCACTTCGTCCGTGTAAAACACTTTGGTCACGCCTTCCAGTCGGATCAGGACTTCGCCGGACCCATGGCTCTTTCCAGCTTGTTCAACACCCGTTTGCAAATTGGTTTCCATTGCGTCTCCTCTTTAAGGTCTCAGCCGACCATCAATTCGTTTTCGTCGGCAGTGAAAGCAGGGAATCGAGAACTACAAACCTCACTCATATCGCAACGCCACCATGGGGTCCACCTTCGTGGCCCGTCGCGCCGGAATGTAGCAGGCGAGCAGCCCGACAGCAATCAAAATCAGTGCGACCGCGATAAACGTGAGGGGATCGGTCGGCCTCACGCCGTAGAGCATGCTCGACAAAAAGTGCGTCAGCGCCAGCCCGCCGGCAATTCCGATTCCCACGCCCGCGAGCGCCAACTTGAGTCCCTGCGCGACCACGAGCTTCAAGACGTCTTCCCGCCGCGCGCCCAACGCCATGCGAATGCCGATTTCGTGAGTTCGCTGCTCGACGATGTAAGAGATGACACCGTAGATGCCTACGCTCGCCATAATCAACGCGAGCCCGGCAAAAATAGCCATCAGAATCATGGAAAAACGCTGCGCGGAGAGCGAATCGGAGAGGATGCCATCCATGGTTTCGGAACCATACATGACGGCCTGGGGGTTAATCTGTTCGAGGGCGTGGCGAATCGAGCCCACGGCGGCGACCGGGGGCCCGGCTGTGCGTACTACTGCTGCGAGACCGCCGGCCATGAGCGGCACAAATTGGTCCGGAAGCTGCGAGACGGATAAATAGCACTGCGCAAGAACGGGCGAGGACGCTCCCTCATTCAGGCCCCATTGCTTGATGTGGCCGACAACACCGACGATTTCCGCCGTCCGACCCAAAATATCGAAGCTGATTTGCCGTCCGATGGGATTCTGTCCAGGAAAGTAAAGCTTGGCAAAGTCTTCGTCAATCACCGCCACAAATGGCGCGTGCTGAGTGTCAGCAGAGGTGAGGAATCGGCCTCGCTCCAGCGGAAGCTTCATGACTTTCAGGTAATCGGGCTGGACGAGGTAAAACAGCGAAACTTTCATTTGCGACTCAGTCGCCGGCTTCGGCTGCCTTTCCAACCAGAAAGGCAGCTCGGAATCATCTTGCGTAGGAAGAGAGCCGAAGGTCAGCGAGGCTGCTTCGACGCCGGGAAGGGCCGAGAGCTTGTTCTGGAATTCCCGGAAACTCTCGCGGATGGCGCCAATCGATTTGATGGGCGGAAACGAAGCATAGAAAACAAGAACGTGGTGCGGGTCGAAGCCCGGGTCGGCGCTCCAAAGGTCAACCAAGCTTCGGATCATCAGCCCGGCGCCGGCCAACAGAATGACGGCGAGCGCCATTTCCACGACGACGAAGGCGCCTTGGACACGATGGTGCATGCTGCTCGTTCCGCGCCCGCCTTCTTTAAGCGTCTCCTGAAGACTGGTCGAGGAAATCTTGAGCGCGGGCGCGAGGCCGAACAAGATTCCCACCAAGAACGAAGCCGCCAGAGTAAACAGCAGGACGTGAATGTCAAGCCGAACTTCTTGAACCCGTGGCAGTGCTTCCGGCAGCGCGCGGAGCGCGCCGCGCAACCCCCAGGTGGCCGCAAGAAGGCCAACTCCTCCGCCTGCGAGTGCAAGCAAGACACTCTCCGTCAGAAGCTGATTGATGATCCTCCTGCGGCCTGCGCCAAGCGCGCTGCGGATGGTGAATTCGCGCGAGCGGCCCGCCGAGCGCGCGAGCAACAGATTCGCCACGTTGACACAGGCAATGAGCAGAACAAAGCCCACCGCACTCATCAGCATCAGCAGGTAAGGCCTGGCGTGCCGCACCACATTTTGCTTGAGTGGAACTAAAGTGATGCCGGTTCCTTTATCGGCCGTCGGATAAGCCTCCGCCAGGTGCGCCGCGAGCGCACCCATATCGCTCTTTGCCTGTGCCAAGGTCACGCCGGGCTTGAGGCGACCCACGGCATCCATGCCCATGCCGGTGCGGCGGTCACGGAAGGTCGGATCATTCCACTGACCGATGGGGACGTAAACGTCACTGCGGTGGAAGCCGCTGCCCGTGTAGTAGAAGCTCGGAGGAATAATCCCGACGATGGTATAAGCCGTCCCGTTGAGCGTGATTTCCTTGCCGAGGATGTCCGGCGAGCCTCCAAACTTACGCTTCCAAAATCCACCGGCCAGCAGCGCCACGGGTGCGGCACCCACTTGATCATCCCGCGCGGTAAACAAGCGGCCAATCACCGGCTTGACTCCCAGGATGGAAAAGAATGAGGCGGAGATCATTTCGACCGGCACGCGTTCGGGTTCGCCCATTCCCGTCAGGCTGAAGTTGTCGGCGCGGTAGGCGGCGAGGGCGGAAAACGACCGGTTGTCACGAACCCAGTCAAGGAAGTTGGGATACGAAATTGACCATCGGCGAAATTGCGCCGTCTTCGAATACAGCGCCACCAGACGGTTCGGCTGGGGGTAGGGCAGCGGGTTTAGCAGTACGCCGTTGACGACGGAAAAAATCGCCGTATTCGCGCCAATGCCCAGCGCCAGCGTGATGACGGCGACGGCAGTGAATCCGGGGCTCTTGGCCAGCATTCGCAGGCCGTATTTCAGATCCTGGACGAGCGGACCCATAGTCTTCCTCCTCGTGAGCGTCGAGGAATTACGAATTACGAGTTACGAATTGCTTCAACCTGGCCCTAGCTTGCAGCTTTGCCTTTTTGCAACTGATCATTCGCCATTCCAGCTCATGACTCCGGTCTTCTGACTTCCCGCCCACTTCTTTCGCCAATCTTCGATTACTGCAATCGCACGCGGTTGAAGCCGTCCCAGCGCGACATATCGGAAAGGATGACTTCATCGCCGATCTTCAAACCATCGAGCACTTGGACGTCATTCACGGACGCCTTCCCGATCTTGACGGGCACGCGAACCGCGGCTTTCCCGCCGTCCACGACCTTGAACAGGCTGATCGTGCTGTCCGATTGCGCGAAGGCGGGCCGGCCGACGTAAACCACGTCGCTCAGGTCTTCTATTTCAATAGTTCCATCCACGCTCAGATCCGGGACGGCGCCGGCCGGCAGCGGCCCGTCAAGCTCGACGTCCACCGTACGGGTTCCGTTTTGAACGGCGGGATCGATGCGCATGACATGGCCGGGAATGATGCCGTTATGCGTGTCAATGAACGCCTTCTGCTTGAGCTGGATGTCTTTCGCCTGCGTCTCGGCGATCTGAAGCCGTGCCATTAGGCGGTTGGGCTGCGCAACTTTGGCCAGAATCGTTCCTGCGGTGACCTGCTGCCCGATCTGGACGAGCACTTCCTGAAGAACACCGTTGGCGCCGGCGCGGACAGTCAAAGAGTTCATCTGACTCCTTTTCAGGTCGTACATGGCGCGAAGTTGCTCGATCTTGGCCTTCTGCGAGGCGAGTTGCGCCTCGGCCGACTGTTGCAGAACTTTGACCTGATCACCCGCAACCTGATCTCCTGTCTTTGCCGCTTCGGCCTTCGCTTCGGCAAGCTGAGCGGTAATCTGGGGCCCCAGACCGAGGTCGGCAAGCTGACGGTCATCAGCGGCTTGAAGCTTTGCCTGAAGATATGCGGATCGCGCCGTCGCTGCGTTAGCGCGCTGGTCAAGGACTTTGCTCTCCAGTTGAGCCTTGAGGCTGTTGTAATCCGCTTCCGCTTCCTTCAACTGCCACTCGGCATCCAGTGTTTCCTGCTGGAGCTGCGGGTTGGTCA
>JAKASG010000023.1 GCA_021828285.1 Acidobacteriota bacterium
CGTCAGCCCCCTTTTCGCCAGCCTCAGTCTTACAACCCCTTTCCCGTCTCGCCGAACGCTTTCGAAACAATACTTGGGTTCGAGGTGTTGGGGTCTCATTGCTTCACGCACAGATCTTCTTTCAAGTTATTCGCAGCGGGGTAGCTGCGACAGGATCATGGCGGAATGCTGTCCGGGAATATGGCCTGCGTCTCCCCGTATTGCTCTACCACCGCATCGGGAGCCCCCCCACGGGCTTGTGGCCGCTCGCGACCGTCACGCCGGATCGCTTCGCGCGCCATCTCAAGTGGCTGGCGCGCTTCGGCTATAGCGGGATTCGCCCTTCGGACTGGCTGGACTGGGTGACCAAGGGGAAGGCCTTGCCGCGGAAGCCCATCCTGCTGACCTTCGACGACGGCTACAGCGAGCTGACGGAACTTGCCCTCCCGCTCCTGTTTCAAAAAGGTTATGGAGCGGGAGTTTTTGTGGTTACCGGTTTACTCGGCAAAACGAACGCATGGGATGAGGAAAAGGGATACTCGCCACTCCGGCTGATGCAGGCACGGGACATTTCCGAGTGGGTGGAAAAAGGAATTGAATTCGGTGCGCACAGCCGCACGCATCCTGACCTGACCCGACTAAGTGAAAAAGCCCTGGATGGAGAGATTGAGGGGAGCGGGCGGGACCTCGAAGCTATTCTCGGCCACTCCGTTGCCTCTTTTGCCTATCCTTACGGCCTGTATGATGACCATGCCCGGCGACAGGTCCGCAGGTCTTACGGAATGGCCTTTACCACGACGAAGGGAGTGAATAGCCTGCGGACGGACCTGCACGAGTTGAAGCGAACGGCCGTTGACCCTGCGGATTCGGGCATTGATATTTTCTTTCGAGCAAGGTGGGGCTGGAGTCCCTGGCGAGTAATGATGAACCGGCTGCAAGGACAATCTTCACAAGTCCCGCGGCGGTCTCGCCGAACCGTCCGGTAGGTCCCGGGTTACTCGGGAGGGTCCCATGGAGCCGGACCATTGAGTTGACTCTTTTTCCAATTGGAATGTTACCCTGAAGGCGCGGAGCGTGTGAATGATTCGCAAGGCCGGCGCTTACCTCAAACTCGGTTTCAGCCTGCTCAAAGCCGGCGTCACCTTGCCGAGCATCTTGCTCTATCCTTTGCGCCGGCGGCGTGCGCAAAGCCCTGAGGGTCACCTCAAGCTGAAAAGCGGAAAATCCATCACATCACCCCCGGGCGAACCTCTGGCCTTCCTTTTTGAGGAGATCTGGGGGCAAAAGGATTACACGCCGGCGGGCCTTGAAATTCCTTCCGGAGCGACGGTGGTAGATATCGGGGCGAATGTAGGAGTCTTTACGCTATGGGCAGTCATGCACGGGGCAGCACGGGTTATCGCAGTTGAACCTTCGCCGCGCATGCACGAGTATTTGTCTCGCAACGTATCGTCAAACCGCCTCGACAATGTTACGGTCGTCCAGGCGGCATGTGCGGGGCGGAAAGGTGAGGCGGTCCTCTATTCGCGTGGGATTGAGGTTGCCAACACATTGTATTGCCGGGATGCTCTGGGCAGTACCTTTGAAGAATTATGCCGTACGCCTGTCGCGACCTTGGACGATATTTTCAAGCTCTGCGAAGTCGAGAGTTGTGGTCTGCTGAAATTGGATTGCGAAGGCGCCGAGTACGAGATCTTGCTTGGCGCGAGCGATGACGTCTTGCGGAGAATCAGCAAGATTACTATGGAATATCACGTGGGATTGAACGAGCACGACCCTCAAGAGTTGGAACGGCACCTTCGAGAGCGCGGATTCGAGACAAGGAAGACTCCGCTCTTCGATCCCGAGTGTGGCTATCTTTACGCGTTCCGGCGTGTTTAGCTCACGAGTCCCCTGCGCCCTGTCTCAAAGAGATCCGCGAAAAATTACCTGTCCGGTATTGGGTTGTGCTTGAGGCGCAGTGACGTCCACACGAAGGCTGCGCTCATCGCGTAGCCGCTCATTTTGCAAAGGAAAAGACGCGTTGCTATAATTCTTCAATCGCCCGCGATGACGGCAGAATCAATCGGTGCGGCCTGCACGGGCAAGGTCGCTGAGCCTTTCCTGCCGGGTCAAAAAGCGGCCGGACGTTCGGGCGATCAACATCCATGGGCAATTCGCCGGGCGGGAGCTTGTGAGCGAACTCTGGAACTCAAAACCTTTGGCGCTCCGCTACGTGCTCTGCGGGTTCAACTTGTTTTCTCTCAAGTTCAATGCCCGGGTCTTCGACGTTCGCGCGCCCGAAGCGAGAACGATGGATCCGGAAGCTTGTTTGCCGCTCGATTGGCTTTCAACTCCGCGGAATGCTCTCTATCTCTCGATGTACCCCATCGGCGAGCGAAAATTATCGCGCTTCGCCGTTCGAGGCGGCGCTCTCCGCTTCACCTGCGCGGAATACGAGCATTTGTGGATCGAGTTTGAAGGAAGCTTCGAGAATTATTTGGAGAAGTTTTCCTCGAAGACCCGGAATACATTGAAGAGAAAGGTCCGAAAGTTCGCGGAACTTTCAGGCGGCGAGATTGTCTGGAGAATTTTCCGTGCGCCGGCGGAACTCGCGGAATTCCACCGGCTTGCGTCCGACGTCTCGAAGAAAACCTATCAGGAGAACTTCCTTGACGCGGGTCTTCCCAGCGAGGAGCAGTTCTTGAAACAAGCCTTGCCTCTTGCGGAGAAGAACTCCGTTCGCGCCTTTGTCCTCATGCACTCCGGCCGGCCCGTCGCCTATCTTTACTGCCCGGTCGAACATGGGACGGCCCTTTTTTATTACCTCGGCTACGATCCGGCCTATCGCAAGCTGTCGCCGGGAACTGTTCTGCTCTACGTTGCCCTCGAAAAATGTTTCGCCGACGGCGGGTTGAGAGCCTTCGATTTCGTTGAGGGGGCGAGCGACCACAAGCGGCTGTTCGCCACGCAAAGCGAGCGTTGCGCGGACATTATTTACGTGCGCCGGTCTTTTCGTTCCTACGCTCTTTTCGTCTTGTACGTCGCAATCAACCGTATCTCGGGCGTGGCGAACATGGTACTCAGGGGTTTCGGACTCAGAACTCCGTTGAAGCATTGGCAGCAAGGCGCCGCGGTGCGGGTCCGAGCAACTTTGAAAAGGCTGGCTCCGCTCATTCGCAATCCGCTCCTCGATCTCCGCTACGGCGCGATTCTGCGGGGAAAGATCCCGACCCGTTTCCCTCACCTCGGCGCCGTGGACACGGAGAACACAGATTATGCCGTTTTGCCGCTGATGTTCGACGGATTGATCCGGGATTCCGACGTCCTGGTGGACGTCGGATGTGGCAAAGGGCGAGTCATCAATTGGTGGCTGAGCCGCGGATATCGAAATCCGATTTACGGGATTGAACTCGATCCGGAGATCGCACAGCGGACGCGCGCCCGGCTGAAAAAAGTCAAAAACGTCACCATCATCACTGGAAACGCGCTCGACAACATTCCGCATGACGCCACTTTCTTCTATCTATACAACCCTTTTGACGCTCCAGTTCTTCGCAAATTCAAAACTTCTCTCGAGGAGAGTTTCGGCGAACGGCGAAACATCAGACTCATCTACTTCAACTCCGTGCACGTTGACGTTTTCAAGAGCGACCCTCGCTGGGAAGTTAAAGAGGGCCACGCCGACCCCGGTTTCCCCACCCCGCGCGATTTCGCCTTCATCCAATTCAAGCCGTAACTGCTCGGACACGTTTCCCGGGAAAATTGTCGGGCTGTGGGACTGGCCCAGGCAGTCCTTTTGGAGAGGCCGCAATCTTACTGCCACTTCCATCGCTCTCTGCCCAAATCGAGACGCTTATGAGCGTCCTTACCATTCGGGGCAATCGATCAGCTTGCGGCGGTGGCGGATGAAGGCAGAAAATACTGCTGCCAAAGCACCTCATGAACCAAAACGGGCTTTTCTTTTCCTTTGACTTGAATCGGCTCGAGCTTTTTGGAATCAAAGCTCCGGCCCATCCCCTTGAAGGTGGAATCGGAAATGAGGATCTGGCCGGGCTTGGCGCGCGCGCAAAGGCGGGAAGAAAGGTTGACGGCGTCGCCGATGACGGTATAGTCCATCCGGCGCGGAGAGCCGATGCTGCCGGCGGTGACGGGCCCGGTATTGATTCCGATCCCGGCTTCGAGAATGTTCCGGCCCTGGGCCTGCCATTGCTTGTTGAGGCGGCGAAGCGCCCATTGCATTTCGATGGCGGTCCGCACGGCGCGCTGGACGTCGTCGGGACGCACCAGGGGCGTTCCGAAAAGGGCCATGAGGCCGTCGCCGAGGTATTTATCGAGCGTCCCTCCGAACTCGAAAACGATCTCCGTCATTTCGGAAAAATACTCGTTGAGCAATTCGACGACGGCGGAAGGTTCCATATTTTCCGACATGCGGGTGAAGCCGCGAATATCAGCGAAAAGCATGGTGACGATCTGGTTTTCACCGCCGAGATGCACGCTATCCGGGTTCGCCTGGATTTTGTCGAGGACGGCGCTCGAAAGAAAACGTTCGAGCGCCTTGCGCTCCGCAAGCCGGCGAGTCAGTTCCTCGTGAGCGCGGGCGTTTTCAAACGCCATGGCGGCTTCGCTCGCGATGACGGCGAAAATGTTCAGCTCTTCCTTCGAGAAGGCGAACGTCTTGGTGAGGCAATCCACGTAAAAAAGGCCGAAGAGGTTCTGCTCGTAAATCAGCGGAGCACACATGGCGGAGCGAACGCCGGACATGCGCAGACTGTCGCTGCCGGAAAAGCGGTCGTCGGTGGCGACGTCGTGGATGAGCAGAGGAAGCCGCTCATCCATCACGCGCTGCACCATGCGCCGCGAAAGCGCGACCCCGCGCGAATCGGTCTTCAGATTTTCATCTTTATAGAGCATGACCGCCGGCTTGAAGCCCTTCCCTTCTTCGTCCACGAGCATGACAAAGCCGCGCTCGACATTCTCCATGCGGAAAGCGAGTTCCATGGCCCGGCGGATGGCTTCATCGGAAGTCATCACGCTCGAAAGCACTTTGCCGACGCCCATCAGCAGGCGAAGTAATTTGTTTTCGCGTTCGAGGGTCTGGAGGCGCACCTCAGAATCCACTTCCGCTTCGCGCGGCGCTTTAGCGGCCTCGGCCCGCAGGACGGCGTCCAGGCTCGCCTGAGACATCAGGCCGGTCAATTCGGGCGAAGGCGGAGCGGCCTCAACGTGCATCGGACGGTCCGCGGCCGTTTCATAAACGATTTGAAACGCTCCGATTTGCACGACGTCCTGGTCGGCGAGCGGGTGGTCCTGAATTCGCTGGTCGTTGACGAAGGTCCCGTTCAGGCTGCCGAGATCCATGAGCAGGTCGGGTTCATTCGGACGCATGACGATCCGGGTGTGATGGCGGGAAACGCTCGGATGGTTGAGGACCAGATGGTTGGTTTCCGCGCGCCCCATTTCGACGCCGGCGCCCGTGATCTCAAAAATCTTCACTTCGCCACCGGGTTCCGTGATAACGAGTCGGGCCATGAGGATTCATCCCGGACGATTTGGAGGCGCGTGCAACAATCTTCCGAGGATCGAGTTCTCTTTTCCCCGAACGGCCACGAAGCGTCCTGGCTGTGCAAGGTTAGCGAAAGTAAGCGCTGTTGTCAAAGAACTAAAGTACCGTTTTCTGCCGGAGAAACTGATGCGGCGAGCGTCCTCGCCGGCCGTGGACGCGCGCGGCCGATGACTTCAAAGAAATCGCGGGGCGATGAATCTCGTGTTGACACGCCCTACCGACCGGTCGGATAATGGCGGTGGGGCGCGCACCGGTCGCCCGTCGCGCGAAAAATTGGAAAATTCACGGGAGCGCCGAAGGAGGGAGGATGGCCGCGATGGATAAAGTCCTGGTATTCGACACCACGCTGCGCGACGGCGAGCAATCGCCGGGATGCAGCATGACGACCGACGAAAAGCTCCAAATGGCGCGCCAGCTCGAGCGGCTGGGTGTGGACATAATGGAAGCCGGCTTCCCGATCGCTTCGCGGGGAGATTTTGAAGCGGTGACGGCGGTGGCCGCGGAAATTCGCGGGCCGGTGATTGCCGGGCTCGCGCGCGCGAACGAAGCGGATATCAAGCGCGCCTGGGAAGCGCTCAAAGGCGCCGAGCGCCCGCGCATCCACACCTTCCTCGCCACCTCGGACATTCACCTGCAATACAAGCTGCGCAAAACGCGCGAAGAAGTTCTGCGGATGATTCGCGAAGCCGTGGGGCTTGCGAGATCGCTTTGCGCGGACGTGGAATTTTCTCCTGAAGACGCGGGACGGACGGACCTGAATTATCTGGTCGAGTGCTGCCACGTGGCGGTCGAAGCCGGCGCGACGACGCTCAACCTGCCGGATACCGTCGGCTATTGCCTCGAGCCGGAATACGAAAAGATGTTTGCCGACGTGAAAGCGCGCGTCCCAGGCGCCGAGCGCGTCACGCTCAGCACGCACACGCACGACGATCTCGGGCTTGCTGTGGCGAACACGCTGGCCGGACTGCGCGGCGGCGCTCGCCAGGTGGAATGCACCATCAACGGCATCGGGGAACGGGCGGGCAATGCGGCGCTCGAGGAAATCATCATGGCGCTCCACGTCCGGCAGGACAAGCTCGGGCTCGAGACTTCCATCCGCACCGAAGAACTATTTGCGGCGAGCCAACTGCTGACGCGCATGACCGGCGTCGCCGTCCAGCGCAACAAAGCAATCGTCGGGCGCAACGCTTTCGCGCATGAGGCGGGCATCCATCAGGATGGCGTGCTCAAGAACGCCATCACTTACGAAATCATCTCGCCCAAAACGGTGGGAATGCCTTCGAATGAAATCGTCCTTGGCAAGCACTCGGGACGGCACGCGCTGGCGAAGCGATACGAAGATTTGGGCTATCACTTGTCAAAACCGGAGATCGAGCGCGCTTACGCACGCTTCACGGAACTTGCCGACCGCAAGAAGAGCATTTACGACGAGGATTTGCTGGCCATCGTCCATGAGGGGTTCGACGATTTGCCGGAAACGTATAATCTTACGCATTTCCAGAACGTAACGCGGAGCGGCGGACCTTCAACGGCGACCGTCGAGCTCTCGCGCGACGGCGAAGTGGTCCGCGACTCGGCGACGGCGGACGGACCCTGCGACGCCGCGTTCCGCGCCATTGACCGCCTCACGGGTCTGCCGGGAATCATTGTGGACTTCGCCGTGCACACCGTCGGCCCCGGAACCGACGGCACAGCCGAAGTGACGATCAGGGCGAGGTTTGACCGGCTGGAATTTTCCGGGAAGCGAACGGGGCACAACATCGTGGAAGCCGCCGCGCGCGCCTATTTGCAGGCCGCCAACAAGGCACTCTACGAACTGCGAAGTTCCGCCCGGGCGGAGCGGAGCGCCGACCCCGTCCACGCGAACGAGATGGTCAACCGCATGTTTCCCGGCGGGTATTGAACGCGCGGTCAGCGATTTTTCCAAACCGGCTTGCGTTTCTCGATGAGCGCACGCAGGCCTTCCTGCGAATCTTCAAGTTCGAACAACTGGTTGAGGTAAATGTCCTGCGAGCGTTTGAGCGCCTCGTCGAACGGCCGCCATGTGCCTTCGAAAACGACGCGCTTCAGAAGTTGCAGCACGGGGCCGCTCTGCTCGGAAATGCGCTTGACCAGCGCATCCACGGTCGGTTTGAGCTGGGTCCGCGGAACGACGCGGTTGACCAGCATCATGTCGAGCGCCTGCTGCGCGTTGATGGCGTCGCCGGTGAGCAGAATTTCCATCGCTCGCTTGGGGCCGATGACGCGCGGATAGACCACCGCGCCCATGGGCGGAAAAACACCCAGCTTGATTTCAGGCTGACGGAACTGCGCGTTTTCCGTGGCGATGACGAGGTCGCAGAACGCGGCAAGTTCGCTGCCCGCTCCCGAAGCGATGCCATCCACCACGGCGAGCACCGGCTTTGAAATCTCGATCATCGTGCGGAAAACATTGTGGAAGGAGTCCATGGTCTGGAAGACGAGCTGGGACGTGTAGCCCTCTGCGCCTACACCGAGAGAAAAGTAACCCTCGCATTCAGGCGCGGCGTCGAGGAGGATGAGCTTGACGTCGTCGCGCGCGTTGAGGCTGTCAATCGCGTGGGACATCTCCTTCAGCATCTCAATATTCATGATGTTCTGCTTGGGACGGTTCATCGTGAGATGCGCGACGATGCCCGAGTCGTCCCAGCGGATGAACTTGTATTCCTTTCCCTCCTCCGGCGCAGGATGGGAAATGATCTGGTCGGATGTGTCGTCAGACATCGTTCCTCCTTCGTGCAGCAAGCCGGCTCGATTTGCCGAACACGCCGCTGCACATCGCAGTGTAAGGCCCCATAGTTTACTACAGGAAGCGCCACCGCGCGCTTGCACTCTACGGGTTATGATATCCTCGTTTTATAATGCGCGCCGTAGGAGAAAACGGCAAAGGGGCGGTTGTATGCCGTCAGAGGCGGTTGTGGGCCTTAACCTCCGCTGCCGTCATTTGGGGCTTCGCTCTTTCCCTTGCCGGGCAAGGAATTCACGCCGCTTCACGGGCCATGCCGGCCGCTGTGCCGAAGGCGCGGATTCCGGCTTATCACAAGCACCCGCCAAAAGGGCCTTTGCCTCACGCCTTGCCGTGGCGTGAGTTTGCAGGGAATCCCGAGGCGGAAAACGCCTACTATTATGGCGAGCGCATTCGCCGCGTCCTCTACCAACTTCCCTGCTACTGTTATTGCGACCGCGCCATCGGCCACACTTGCCTCCTCGATTGCATTACGAAGCCGGATAAGCACGCCTCCGTTTGCCAGATTTGCTTGAAGGAGCTGCTCTACGCATACCGGCAAGTCAAGGCAGGCCAGTCCGCCGCGAAAATCCGCAAAGAAATTATCGAAGGAAAGTACGAAAAGATAGACCTGCGGAAGTTTCAAACCCCTCCGCATTCCTGACAAGTTGCGATTCCCGAATTGAGTTTCGACCAGCGCCGCTTGTGGCACGGGTGCTGCTTGAGAATTCCGGCGCTTGCGGCGGGCATGATAGAATCATTGGGCGGAGCCGAGGCCGAGCTGCTCCTCCGGCTGCGGCGGTCAGGATTCAATGCCGAAAAGCCTTTCGGTGGTCATTCCGGTTTTTAACGAGGCGGAGAACGTCGAGCCGCTGGTGGATCGCCTTGCGCTGGCGCTCGCGGACTGGCCGGCTCCCGTGGAAATTCTGTTTGTGGATGACGGCAGCGCGGATGGGACGTTTGAAAGGCTGCGAACGGCTCAGGCCAAGGACGCACGCATTCGCATCGCGCGCTTCCAACGGAACTTCGGGCAAACGGCTGCGATGGCCGCCGGCTTTCGCCTCGCGCAGGGAGAAATCGTCGTGACGCTCGACGGCGATTTACAGAATGATCCGGCGGATATTCCGCGCCTGGCGAACCTCACCGGAGATTGGGACGTGGCCTGCGGAATCCGCCATGGACGGAAGGACAACTGGTGGAAGCGCAGCACTTCGCGGGTTGCAAACGCTTTTCGGAATTGGGCGACGCGGGACGATATTGTGGACACAGGCTGCACGCTCAAGGCCTATCGCCGCGAATGCCTGGAAGGAATCGAGCTGTACCAGGGGATGCACCGATTTCTTCCAACGCTGCTCAAAATGCGCGGTTATCGCGTCACTCAGGTTCCCGTGAGCCACCACGCCCGCCTCGCCGGAAAAACAAAATACGGCACCTGGGGACGGATGGTGAAAGGGCTCGCGGACGTTTGGGCGGTCCGCTGGATGCAGAAAAACCGCCTTGATTTTGAGGGAGCCTTCGAGGTCTTTGACGGCCACGACGTGGCGGAGAGCGCGAAAGCGCTGCCGAGCCGCGCGCGTTAGCCGGGATCTTCCCGCTCGAAGAGGCATCTGCACCGCCGGCGCCGCTGCCGCGCCATGCACTTTCGCCGATGGGCTTCCTCATGTCGGATTGGCCTTCTCGATTGAGCGAAACTCAAATCTCCCCTCGCTTTCATCTTCCCCGCTCCGCGCGGCCGCTGCTGCTTCTTCTGGTCATTGCGCTGCCCATTTTCTTTTTGTACCTCGGGCGAATGCCGTTCTTCGAACCCGACGAAGGCCGCAACGCGGAAGTCGCCCGCGAAATGCTGGTCACGCACCGCTGGCTCACGCCGCACTATGAAGGTTTGCCGTACCTTGATAAACCCTCCCTCTATTTCTGGTTCGTCGCCGGATCCTTCGAGGCGTTCGGCCTCAACGAAGCGGCTGGGCGTTTGCCATCGGCGCTCGCTGCGCTGGGCGTCCTCATCCTTGCGTGGTGGCTCGCGAGGGACATGTTCGGTGCTCCTACGGCGCTGCGTGCGGGCCTGGCGCTCGTAACGGCGCCGCTGATGATCGCTTTTGCGCGCATCGTCATCTTCGATATGCCTCTGACGTTTTTTGTGACGCTCGCGATGGTCTGTTACTGGAAGCTTGGAACGTCAGGGGTGAGGCCTCGCGCCCTCGAAGCCTTGATGTGGTCGGCGCTCGGACTCGCGACGTTTATGAAAGGCCCGGTGGGCTTTATCGTTCCGCTCCTCTCGATCGTCGTGTATGAGATTGCGCGCGGACGTTTTCGCGAGCTTCGAAAATTGCGATGGGTTTGGGGCGTTCCGCTGATGCTCGCTTTCGTGCTGCCGTGGTTTATCGCTGTTTCACTGCGGCATCCGGATTTTCCTCATTATGCCCTTTGGACTGAAAGCCTCGAGCGCTTTGCGACAAGCCACGCGGACCGCGGAGGCGCATTTTATTATTATGTCCCTGTGTATTTCGCCGCTTTCTTCCCCTGGAGCTTTTTTCTGCTCTACGCCGGTTTCAACCGGCTGCGAAGCTGGCGCTCGCTGCGAGACGAGCGGAATGCCGCCGCTCTCTATTTGCTCGCCTGGGCGGGAACGATCTTCGTTTTCTTTTCAATTTCGCGCTCGAAGCTGCCCGGCTATTTCCTGCCGGCGCTGGTTCCGTTGAGCCTTCTCATGGGTCTCGTCTGGCGACGCCGGCCGGACGACCCGGCAACGAGAGCTCCCGATTGGCTGACCGCGGGCTTCGCAACCCTCATGCTGCTCGGCCTCGGTGCGATTCTGCTAGCTGAACTCGCACATTACGGCGTTCTGCCCCAGCGCTGGGAAGCGAAACTGCCTCCCGACGTCGCCGCGTTGATCGGTCCCGCGCTCATCGTGACGGGCGTGATCCTGACGGCGCTCGGCTGGCTGGGAAGAGATTTCGCCGCTCGCGCAAGGCAGAAAGCGCCGTCCCGGGCGGCGTTTTCGATCCTCGCGCTGACGGTTCCGCTGATTGCCGTGCGCTGGGCGCCTTTGCTCGTTCGCGACGCCGCCGATCATTCGAGCCGCCGGCTGGCGCGTACGATTCTCGAAAGTCCCGAACGGAATCTGCCGATCTACGGCTATTTTTATTTCCGGACGAGCCTCCCGTTCTACCTTCGCCGGAAGGTGGCCGTTGTCACCGGGAGCGGCGTTGAGTTAACGAGCAATTACATCTCCGATCGCTATGGCGAGTTCCTGCGCGAAGAGCGCGGCCTCACGCCTCGAAGCGGATCGCACTCCGCCGCCAGGCCGTCGCGCGCATTTCTGAAAAAAGTGGGGGAGATTCTGATCAGCCCACGCGAATGGCGCAGCCGCATCGGCCTATCGCCGATGCTCATGCTGGTCAGAAACGATCAAATTGCGCTGCTCACCGCGGCCGCGGGCGAAATGCAGCCTCTGTGGTCCGCCTGGGATTACTCCGTCTGGGAAATTCCCGCTCGCTCGAAGCGGCAATCCGCGAGCCGCCCCGGCCCCGGATGAGCGGTTCGCCAGTGCCTGAAAATCTATGTGCGGTATTTGCGGAATTTACAATCTCGCGCACGATCCCCTGCCGGATCCCGACGCGGTCGGCCGCATGGCGGAGCGCCTGATTCATCGCGGGCCCGACAGCCATGGGAAATTCGCGCTGCCTTACCTCTCACTTGCGATCCGAAGGCTAAGCATCATTGATCTTGAAACCGGTGACCAGCCGCTCGCGAATGAGACCGGCGAGGTCGTCGTCGTTTTCAACGGCGAGATTTATAACTATCGCGAGCTTCGCGAAACGTTGCTCGCGAAGGGCCATCATTTTAAAACCCATTCCGACGGCGAAGTCACCGCACACCTCTATGAAGAAGAGGGCCCGGACTTCGTGCGCCGGCTCAACGGCATGTTCGCGATTGCGCTGTGGGATTCTCGAGCAAAGCGCCTGGTGCTTGCACGCGACCGCGCCGGCGAAAAACCGCTTTTCTACTGGCAACGCGGAGGGACGCTGGCGTTCGCCTCGGAAATCAAGTCGCTTCTCGAATATCCGCCCATCAGCCGCGAGCTTGACCCGAAAGCGATCGAGCAGTATTTCTTCTACGGCTACTTCCCGGCGCCGCAGAGCGTCTTTGCTGAAATCAGCAAGCTTCCCGCAGCGCACCGGATGGTGGTTGAAGGCGGGCGGGTGCAAATCGATCCGTATTGGCGGCTGCAGGATCATCTCCGGCCGCCCGGCGCGGGCGCGTGGAGGGAGAACGACGAACATGAAGCAGTTGAAGAATTACGCCTGAAAATTCGAGCCGCGGCGGTTTCGCGCCTCGTCAGCGACGTTCCGCTCGGCGTGTTCCTGAGCGGTGGCGTGGATTCTTCAGCGATTGTCGCGGTGATGAGCGAGCTTTCGCCCGGCAACATCAACAGCTTTTCAGTGGCCTTCCCCGAGCGGGGCTACAATGAGGAAAATTACGCCACGCTCGTCGCCCACCATTTCCGCACCCGGCATCACGTCCTCCGGGCGGATGAACCATCGCTCCGCGAAGCGCTCCTGGCGCTTGCCGCGTATCTCGACGAACCGCTCGCCGATCCTGCCTCGCTACCCACTTGGCTGCTCGCGCGGTTTGCAAGACGCGAGATTAAAGTGGCCCTTAGCGGTGAAGGCGGCGACGAGCTTTTCGGCGGTTATCCAACCTACCAGGGCGCGCGCCTGGCGGACTATTACTGCAAACTTCCACAATTCGCGCGCCGCGCCATTCGCGGCGCCGTCGAACGCGCGCTGCCCGTTTCATCCTCGGCGGCGCCGGCCGGCCTTTTCCTGCGCCGATTTTTCGCGCACGCGGAGCGCGAACTTGCCGAGCGCCACCTGATTTGGTTCGGAATGTTTTCCCCCACGCAGCTCGACCGATTGTTCTCGCCGGATTGGAAAGGACCGCAACCGCCGAGCCGCGAGATTTTTGGTCCGCTCCACCGCGCACTCGAGGGCGCGCGTTTTGAAGATGCGATCGCTGAGCTGCTCTACCTCGACTTCCGCCTCTATCTCGAAGACAATCTGCTCGTGAAAGTGGACCGGGCGAGCATGGCTTGCTCTCTCGAGCTGCGTACCCCTCTTCTCGATCACCGCCTTATCGAATTCGCGGCGGGCCTTCCCTCCTCGGCGAAACTGAAAGGCTTCAAGGGGAAAAGTCTGTTCAAAAAAGCCGTGGCGCCGTGGCTGCCTCGCGAAATCACTGAACGGCAAAAACGAGGCTTTTCCGTTCCCATCGCGCAGTGGATGAGAAACGAACTGCGGCCCATGCTCGATGAGACGCTCGCGGAAGAAAAGCTCCGCTGTCAGGGCATCTTCAATGCGCGATTCGTCCGGCAAATGCTCGCCGAGCACTGGTCCGGCAAAGCGGATCATCGCCGCGCGCTCTGGACATTATTCGTCTTCGAGCTATGGCACCGCCAGTGGGTTGCGAGGAGTTGAGTTCCGTGCGGCGCATAGGAAGATCGGCGGAATCTCATAGCAGGAACCAGTCGCCTTCTCGCGCGGTTTTCAGCAAGAAGGAGCGGGACGTTATCGCTCGGTATCGGACGCCGCGTCAGGTGCAGCGATATCTCCGCGAGCTGCCCTACAATTGGGAACGCGGCGGAGAGACTTTGCGAAGTTTTCGCAGTGTCGTGCGATACGGGAGTGTTCACTGCCTTGAAGGCGCGCTCACCGCAGCCGCGATTCTCGAGCAGCACGGTTATCCGCCACTGCTGCTTGACCTCGAATCGAAGGACAATCTCGACCACGTCCTCTTCATTTACCGTCGCCGCGGGCGATGGGGCTCCGTCGGGCGTTCGCGGGAAACAGGCCTCCAGGGGCGAAAGCCCGTTTTTCGCTCGCTGCGGGACCTGGTGATGAGTTACGTCGATCCCTATGTGGACCGTTCAGGGCGAATCACTGCATTCGGCGTGCTCGATCTCCGGCTGCTCACTCGCTGCGATTGGAGGTTTTCACCGCGGAACGTCTGGAAGGTCGAGCAAACCTTAATCCGCCTGCCCCACCGCAAAATCAAGACATCAGACCGCCGCTATCGAAGGATGCTTCAACGCTACCTCGCCTTCCGCAAAAAGCATCCCACGGGGCCGCCGTTGTTCTATTCAAACCGCGATCAATGGATCTGAGATCGCCCGGCCGGCGGGCGAGCCGCGAAAGCCGCAAACGCGTGGGTCAGCGCCCCGCGGCTGACGCCCCATGCACTTTCGTGTGATGAAGATATTGTTGCCGCCACTCTTCGCGTTTTTCGAGGACGAATTTCTTCGCTTCTTCGAAGCCGGCGAAAAGACGATGCCCTTTAATCACGTTGCAAGGCTGGCAGCACGTCATCAGGTTATTGATGTGACGCCCGCCTCCGCGCGCGTGGGGATGGACGTGATCAATGGTCAGAATCATCCAGTTCTCAAACTTGTGCAGGCCGTCCAAACCGCAATACTGGCACTTGAAGTGGTCCCTTCGGAACACCTTCATTGCATCCTCCCTCGAAATGCTGGGAGCCGGTCCCGCGAAAAACTTTTTGATTTGCTTGAAAGGCATAGACCCTCCTTCGCCGTCTGTTTGAGCCGGTGCGCTGTTCGCCCGGCAGGCTTCCAAAGTATCCCTCGCCTATGAATCCCATCTTACTCCCGTCACCGCCGCGAGGGTAGCGGTTCGCTGCTCGAGCGGCGAAGGCGGAGGGCTCCGGCATGAAACGCCCATTTTCACCGGCTGCGATGCGTGTCCCCCCGGGCAGGCGATTCTCGCCGGCCGGATTAATCTCGATGTCGAGCACACCTGAGCGAGGCTCGTAAGAATGTTGAAACAGCCGGGGCGCTGCGAAAGCGGGGCAACTCCCGCTTGTTTTCCAGTGAAAATCAATGGATAATAGGCAATATCTATGGCTTCGGCCGTGATGGAGCAGCAATGAGAATAAGCCTTAAACGCTGGACACAGATTGGAAGCGTACTCGGTGCGATGGCGCTTGCCGGGGTGGCGCACGCTCAGATGGTGCGGCAAAACGCTATCAAACCGACTTCCGGCACGGCGGAAGTGACCTCCGTCCGTCCGGATACGGACTCAACCCCCCCGATGGCCGCAAGCCACGACTATGTGATCGGGCCGGAGGACGTCCTGCAAATTTCGGTGTTCAACGTGAACCAGCTCAACCAGACTGTCCGCGTCGCCGATGACGGAACGATTGCCGTGCCACTGCTCGGGCAGGTGCGAGCCGCGGGACTCACAACCGGTCAGTTGGCTGCAGAACTTGACCACGATTACGGGAAAACCTACCTTCAAAAACCCCAGGTTTCCGTTTACGTCCAGCAATATGCATCAAACCCGGTTTCCGTGATCGGGGCCGTGAATGTTCCGGGTCTTTATTATCTGCAAGGGCCGCACCGGCTCCTCGATGTGCTTTCGATGGCCGGAGGGCTCGGAAAGAAGAACACCGAGGTCGCGGGCAATTGGCTCTACGTCACCCGGGAGAGCGGGTTCGACAATCTTGTGCCGATGGAAGGCCTCCAGTTTCTCTCGCCCGATAAGGTCGAAATCAACATCAAGAAGCTGCTCTATTCCGGGAACGAAGGCCTAAATATCACCATCAAGCCCGGCGACGTGATCACGGTCAGCAAAGCCGGCGTCATATACGTTCTCGGCCGGGTGAACCACCCCGGCGGCTACTTGCTTCAAGACCGCAACAACGTCACCGTAATGCAGGCGCTGGCGATGTCCGGCGGCATTGCGCGCTACGCCAAGGAAACGCGCGCCCGAATCGTTCGTGTGGATGCGAACGGTCATCGCACGGAAATCCCCGTCAACGTCAAACGGCTGCTCAAAGATCAGTCGCCGGATTTGAAGCTTGAAGCGAACGATATCCTTTACATTCCGGCCAGCGGATCGCGCCAGGGAATCCAGGAGGGTATCACCGCCGCGATCGCCACGTTGAGCGGCGTCATCATGTATCACGGCCTATAAAAGGGGCGAGGGTCTGTCGGAATCGCTCCGGAAGGGCCTGATGCAGCCGTGGTTCACCGGGGAGCAAGTTCTTTTTCGAGGACTTCACGAACCTTTTGAGGGTTAGCTTGGCCGTTCGTTGCTTTCATCACCTGACCGACGAACCACCCGAGAGTAGCCGTCTTTCCGCTGCGGAATTGCTCCGCTTGGCGGGGGTTCGCCGTGATAACGTCCCGCACGACGGCGACGATTTTGCCGCTGTCGGAAATCTGCTCGATTCCCTGCTCCGCTATAATGTCCGCCGCCCGCTTCCCGGTGCGCGCCATCGTCCGCAGAATTTCCTTGCCGATTTTGCTCGAAATTTTGCCGTCGCGGTAGAGAACGATCAGCTCTGCGAGCTGATCGGCTGAAACCGGAGAATCTTCGAGACTCTTTCCCATCTCCTGAAGCAGAAACGCCAAATCGTTTAAAATCCAGTTGGCCGAAGATTTCGGCTCGCCCGAGAGCTTCGCGGCCGCTTCAAAAAAATTGGCCGTAGCCGGCGAGGCGGCGAGCAGCTTGGCGTCCTGCTTCGGCAGCGCACACTCGCTCTCGAATCGCGCTTCCTTCGCCCGAGGCAGCTCGGGAATCGTACGCCGCACTTCTTCACGCCAAACCTCCGGCACCGCGAGCGGAAGAAGGTCGGGTTCCGGGAAATAGCGGTAATCGTGCGCGAATTCCTTCGAGCGCATTCCGAGCGTCTTCTGCGCGCGGCTGTCCCACAGACGAGTTTCCTGCTCGATGCCCCCGCCCGCCTCAAGGACGACGATTTGCCGCTCCACTTCATAGGCGAGCGCCTTTTGCAGGTAGCGAAAGGAATTCAGATTCTTTACTTCCGTTTTGGTTCCTAGCTTCTCCGCGCCGGACGGACGGACGCTGACGTTTGCGTCCACGCGCAGGCTGCCTTCTTCCATGTTGCAGTCGGACACACCGAGGTAGAGGATGACGGTTTTGAGCTGCGTCAGATATTCGTAGGCTTCTTCCGGTGAGCGCAGATCCGGTTCGCTGACAATCTCGATGAGCGGCACTCCGGCGCGGTTCAGGTCAATGTAGGATTTTTCTTCGGAGTCCGCAAAACCCTCATGCAGCGATTTCCCGGCGTCCTCTTCGAGGTGCACGCGAGTGATGTGGATTCGCCTCATTTGCTCGCCCGAATCAATTTCGAGCCACCCGTGTTCCGCGAGCGGCTCGTCATACTGCGAAATCTGATAGCCTTTCGGCAGGTCGGGATAGAAATAGTTCTTCCGGGCGAAGCGCGACTGCGGGTTGACTGCGCAGTTGAGCGCGAGCGCCGCCTTGACGGCCATGCTCACCGCCTCGCGGTTGAGCACGGGAAGCGCACCCGGCAGGCCGAGACACACAGCGCAAACGTGCGAATTCGGCGGATCACCGAAACGCGTCGAACAAGAACAGAAAATCTTCGACCGCGTCAGCAACTGCACGTGGACTTCAAGCCCGATCACCGCCTCATAGCGCGATCGCACTTCCGGCGCGAGTTGCGTTTCCTGCGCCATTCGCTTTCTACTCCTCCTTCCGTCGCCCGTTGAATCTCATCGCACGATTATAGCGGAATCATTCCTGCGCGTCAGGGCTCCGCGCGGGTTCGCGCACGGGGTTGTACCAGCGGTCGAGGCGTTCCGGCGAAACGCCCAGGGAGTAAAGCGCTTGGATTCGCGTCCAGGTGAGCAGAGTGTGCAAACCTCCGTCCAGCCGCCATCGGCGGTCGGAAACCACGAGTTCCGGATCGAGGCAAACCGTCCTGCCCGCGCGTTCGAGCCTCCGGATGAATTCATAATCATCCATAATCGGAATCGGCTTGAACCCATCCATCTGAAAGAAAACGTCGCGGCGGATGAAGACGCCGGAATCCCCGTAATAAATTCCAAAATGACGGCGCACGTTGTAAGCCCACGTGAAGAACCGGTTCCATCCGGACTCGCCTTCAAAGCGAATACGGAAATTCCCTCCGACGATCTGGCTGTCCTTAAGCGCGGAGGCCATGGCCTCAATCCCGGTCGCCGGAACGCGCAAATCCGCGTGCAGGAAGCAGAACACTTCGCCGCGCGCCTGCTTCGCCGCCCGGTTCAACTGTGCCGCTCGCGGCCGGGCAAGCGCGAGAAACTCCAAGCGGCGTGGAAAACCCAGTGCGGCCTCCTCGACGGCTTCCCGAGTCCGGTCGCTGCTCGCGCCATCCGCAACGAGAACTTCGAAATCTCCGCTCGCGAGCTTCAGCGAGCGCAGGATGCGCATAATCCGCCGTTCTTCGTTGTACGTGGGAATGATGACGCTGACCATCTCAAATCTTCGGCAAGCCAGGCAAAGGGAGGACGGGGTTCCGGTCAGGCTTCCTTAACGAAGGGGGCCAATTTGCGCAGCCTCTGGTGGCGCTGACGCACGAGTTCGTCCGCCGACAGGGCGCGCAGCTCATCGAGCGCCGCCCGCAGAACGTCGCGCAGAAGCGCCGCCGCTTGTTCCTGATCGGTGTGCCCTCCGCCGGGCGGTTCCGGGACGATCGTGTCCACCAAATGAAAGCCGAGAAGGTCCTGAGCCGTCAGTTTCAAGATGCGCGCGGCTTCCACCTTATGATCCCAATCACGCCAGAGAATTGACGAGCAGCTCTCCGGAGAAATCACCGAATAGACCGCGTTTTCGAGCATCAGGACGCGGTCGCCCACGGCAATCGCAAGCGCGCCGCCGCTGCCGCCTTCGCCGTGAATCACGACGATGATGGGAACGCGCAGCTTCGCGATTTCCTTCAGGTTGTAGGCGATCGCCTCCGCCTGGCCGCGCTCTTCGGCGCCGATGCCGGGATAAGCGCCCGGCGTATCCACCAGCGTGATAATCGGCACGCTGAACTTGGCCGCGAGGCGCATCAGCCGCAACGCTTTGCGATATCCCTCCGGATTCGTCATCCCGAAGTTACGCTGCAATTTCTGCTTGGTATCGCGCCCCTTCTGATGGCCGACGACCATCACCGCTCGCCCTTCAAACCGCGCCAACCCTCCGACCAGCGCCGGATCGTCGCCGAATCGCCGGTCGCCGTGCAACTCGCTAAACTCGGTAAGGAGCATGCGGATGTAGTCGAGAGTGTACGGCCGCTGCGGATGGCGCGCGAGCAGCACCCGCTCCCACGCCTCGCCGCGCTCCAGCTTCTGATCGCCCCTCGCGCCTTCCAGTTGCTCGCGCAGCCGCGCAATTTCTTCACGCACGGCCTCCGAGTCTTCCGCTGCCTCGAGTTCCGCAATTTGCTTTTCGAGATCTTCAGCCATAGGAATTATGGGTCGCGTTCCGGTCCGTTAATGGCCCTTCTGCGGTGGTTGTTCGAGCGAAGCTTCTCCGCCGAGCTCGCGCACCCGTCCGATCAGTTCCTCCGACGGCCTGACCGCAAACCGGCGATGCGGCCGCACCACGGCGCGAAAATCGTTCGTTCGCTCAATCTCAAGCACCACCGGGTGATCGCCCGGAAAAGCTGCGAGCAGCCCGCTCAACGCCTCCGCCGTCTTCTCCGCGCCGTCTTTGAGGCTCAGCCGGATCCGGAATTCCGCCCGGCCGCCGTTCGCGGCCTGTTCGAGCGGCATGGCCTCGGAAACCACCACTTTGCTTCCCGCGTCTTCTTCCTGCCGAATTCTGCCTTTGATGAAGAGCGCCGCGTCGGGCTTCAGCATCGCCTGAAGTTGCTTGTAGGCTTGCGGAAAAACCAGCAGTTCCACCGTGCCCCGCAAATCTTCAAGCGTTCCTGCGGCCCAAAGATCCCCTTTACGGCTCGGCCGCACGCGCAACGCCGTAAGGATTCCGGCGAGCTTCACCGGCGCCTCGTTCGCCAGTCCTTCAACCGAGGCCGAATCCTGCTCCGTCAGCGACGCAATTTGCTTGCGATACTTTTCAAGAGGATGGCCGGTAACGAAGAAACCGAGCACCTCCCGTTCGCCCGCCAGCCGCTCCGCGACCGGCATTTCTTCAACCTGCGGTAGCGCCGGCGCAATTCCCTCAGCGTCCTTCGTTTCGAGGAAAAGCCCCGTTTGCCCGCTCGCCACTTCCCTTTGCCGCTTCTGAGCGCCTTCGATCGCGCCATCGAGCGCGGCAAGCATCTGCGCGCGCCGCGCTCCAAAAGAATCGAACGCCCCGGCGCGGATCATGCTTTCGAGTACGCGCTTGTTAAGCAGGCGCAAATCCACATTTTCGCAAAACTGAAAGAGGTTATCAAACCGGCCGAGCCGCTCCCGAGCTTCGAGCACGGAGACGATCGCCGCTTCACCCACGTTCTTGATGGCCGTCAGCCCGAAGCGGATGCGCCCGTCGGAAGGCGTGAACGAGCGGTCGCTCGAGTTGACGTCGGGCGGCAGGATTTCGATTCCCATGTCTCGGCACTCGTTCAAATAGCGAGTGAGTTTTTCCGGGCTCCCGATTTCCGACGTCAGCAGCGAGGCCATGAATTCAACCGGATAATGCGTTTTCAGATAAGCCGTGCGGTAGGCGACCAGCGCGTAAGCGGCGGAGTGCGATTTGTTGAATCCGTAACCCGCAAACTGCTCCATCAGCTCGAAGAGCTTTTGGGCCTTGGCGGGCGGAACACCGCGCGCCCGCGCGCCCGTGAGAAATTTCTCCCGCATGGCTTCCATCGCTTCATACTTCTTTTTGCCCATCGCGCGCCGCAGCACGTCCGCTTCGCCGAGCGAAAATCCCGCCACGCTTGCCGCGATGTGCATCACCTGTTCCTGATAAACGATCACGCCGTAAGTTTCTTCGAGGATTTCCTTCAGCTGAGGCAGGTCGTAGGTCACTTTCCTGCGGCCCGACCTGCGCGCGATGTAGTCGTCAATCATCCCGCCTTGAATAGGCCCTGGCCGGTAAAGCGCATTGAGCGCCGTCAAATCGGCCAGGCGGCTCGGCTTGACGCGGCGGAGGATATCCGTCATCCCCCGGCTTTCAAACTGGAAAACGCCCGCCGTCAGCCCCTTGCCAAGCAGTGCGTAGGTCTCCGCATCATCCGTTCCCAGATCCTCCAGGTTGACCTTTTCACCTCGCGTCGCCTCGATTTGCTTGACGCAATCGTCAATCACCGTCAGCGTCGTGAGCCCGAGGAAATCCATTTTCAAAAGACCGATTTTTTCCAGGTCATCCATGGCATACTGCGTCGTGATTTCATCTTTATTGCTCTTGTAAAGCGGAACGCTTTCCTGGAGCGGCTGGGGCGAAATGACGACCCCCGCCGCGTGGGTCGAAGCGTGGCGGGCGAGACCCTCGAGCCGTTCGGCGATGCGCAGCAATTCAGCGACGCGCGGATCGCGCTCGCGCGCTTCGCGCAGCTCGGCCGATTGCTTGAGCGCCTCATCGAGCGTGATGTTCAGCGTGTTCGGAACCATCTTGGCGATCCGGTCCACGTCGGCATAGGGCAGGTCGAGCGCCCGGCCGGCGTCGCGAAGCACGGCCTTCGCGCCCATCGTCCCGAAGGTAATGATCTGGCTTACGTTCTCGCGGCCGTACCGCTCCGTCACGTAGCTGATGACTTCGCTTCGCCGCCGCACGCAAAAATCAATGTCAATGTCGGGGAAGCTGATGCGCTCCGGGTTCAGGAATCGCTCGAAAATCAGGCCGTGCTGGAGCGGATCCAGATCCGTGATGTGGAGCGCATAGGAAACCAGGCTTCCCGCCGCCGAGCCGCGGCCCGGCCCGACGGGAATACACTGCTCCCGCGCAAACCGGATGAAGTCCCAGACAATCAGGAAGTAACCGGCAAAGCGCATCTGCCGGATCAATTCGATCTCCTGATTGAGCCGTTCCTCATACGCTTCGAGCGGATACCGCAGTCTTCCATCCTTCGCGAGCTGCTCCAGGCGCGGACGGCGCTCCGCGAATCCTTCGCGCGCGATTTTCTCGAAGAAGGTGTCGAGCGATTCGCCCGGCGGCACTTCGAAGTGAGGAAAGACGTGCTCTTTTTTATCGAGATGGAGGTTGCACCGCTCCGCAATTTCCGCCGTGCGTTCGAGCGCCTCCGGAATTTCCCCGAACACCGCGAGCATTTCCTCCGCCGACTTGAAATAAAACTGGTCGGTCGGGAAGCGCATGCGGTTCGTATCGGAAAGAGTCTTTCCCGTTTGAATGCACACCAGCACTTCCTGGGCGCGGGCGTCCTCTCGCGTGATGTAATGGCAATCGTTGGTGACGACAAGGGGAATGCCCGTCTCGCGCGACATTCGGGCCAGGTCGGGATTGATCTTTTGCTCCTCGGCCATCCCCTGGTCCTGCATTTCGAGATAGAAATTCCCTTTGCCGAAAATGTCGCGGAGATCGTAGGCCGACTGACGCGCGGTCTCGTAATGGCCGGCGGCGAGCGCCGCTGCCACCTCGCCGCGCAGGCAAGCCGAAAGGCCGATGAGCCCATCCGAGTGCCGCGCGAGCAAGTCCTTGTCAATTCGCGGACGGTAGTAATAACCCTCGATATAAGCCGAAGAGGCCAGCTTAACGAGGTTTCGATACCCCCGTTCGTTTTCGCACAGAAGGACGAGATGGTTCGGGCGTTCGGAGTCGGGCGAGCGGTCAAAACGGTTCGTCGAAGAGACGTAAACTTCGCAGCCGATGATCGGCTTGATGCCCTGGCGGACGGCGGCCTCGTAAAACTTTATCGCGCCGAATAGATTTCCGTGGTCGGTGATGGCCACGGCAGGCATCTTCAGCTCGCGCGCCCGCGTCATCAGCTTCGGAACGTCGCACGCGCCGTCGAGCAAACTATAGTCGGTGTGAAGATGCAGATGAACGAAACTTTTGGGGGACATCGCCTGCCATTGTAACAGAATTCCCGGGCCGAGCGCCGGCCCCAGAAAGGGATTCAGCCAATCGCAGTGGCGATGCCGCTTCGGAAGAGTTTGAGTCCGCGACGGAGCTGTTCCGCTCTACTTCCGCTTGGGCGCTGCCTTCTTGGTCTGCACTGCCTGCGGCGGGCTCGGCGGCTGAGGCGAAAGGATCGCCTGCAACGCCGGCGTCAGATGGTCGGCATTGCGCATCAGCAGGCTCACAGCCCAGATTTGCTCGTCCGTGAGCGAGGGGTCAAATCCCGGCATGCCCGTCAGCCGGATGCCGTGCTTCACTTTCCAGTAAGTCACGCCGACCGGATCGTCGGTCACCATTCCCCTTTGGGTGAAGAGCTGGGGCGGAGGCGGAAACTCGCCCTTTGCAATCGCCGTGGGCGGCTGCCCCGGCAATCCGTGGCACACGGCGCAATTGTGCGTAAAGACTTCAGCGCCTTCCGCAAGAAGTGCGGGGCTTCCCGTTGTCGTGTGCGTCTTCGGCGCCTCCCGCCGCAAAGCGGCGTGCAGCGCGGTCTTGGCGAGAAATCTCTCGAAAGGCATCGGCGGCGCCGAGGTTGCGACCGGCGCATAGCCGGATTGCAAATATAAGTACGCCCCCATGGGCAGAATGATGATTCCGATCAGAACTCCGATAATGAATTTTCCCATTTAAGTCTTTACCTCCTCCTTTTCGTCGGGTTGGATTTCTTCTCAAGTGCGCCGCCCTTTTTCTTCCCAGCGCCTTTGGTTTTTTGCGGCTTCGAAGCGGCGGCGGGGCCTTGCGGCGCCATTCGCCGCTCTTCCGCGGGTTTCGGGGCGACGGCCGGCCCTTTTTTGGCCGTTGCGGGATACTTTTCAATTTTTGCAGGGGTCGCAGAACTCTCAATTTTCGCGGGTGCGGGAACTTTTTCCACTTTGGCGGGCGCTTTGGGCGGTTCTTTGATCCCCGCCAGCTCACGCAGCATCCTCGTCAACTGCTGCGACGTTTTGATCTTGCCGTCGAGCAGTTGGAAAAAAACTCGCTCGATGATTCTCTCGTGCGCCGGTCCCAGCTGAACCCCCAAGGCTTCCAGCTCCGCTCGCGGCAGCCGCGCGCGTACCTGCGGCGCTTTGAACAGAAAGTTCTTGAGCCGCGACTGAACTTTCGCTTGCGGGAAAAAGGCGAGCATGAACAGCAAAACAGGCTTTGGTACGGATTCCAGCAGCCGGTAGGCATTGCTCGGCAAAGCAGCTTTTCCGCTCGCAAGTTGCCGCGCCACTTTCTTCGCCTCGCGTTCCAGGTTCAGTCCCATGCGGATCAATTCCGGATCGCGAAGAATTTTTTGTGCCAGGCGCTTCCGATATCCCGGGCCAACCCTGCTCGTGAGGCAATGGAAGTAAACCAGGAATGGATCGATAGCAGGCAGCTTTTTCACCAACGCCTGAACTTTTTGGATTCGATCATAGGCGATGCGGTCGAGTTTCTTTTCGAGCCCGGACATCAAGCCGCGCTGCTCGAAGGCCTTCAAGATTCGTGCCGGAGATTCTTCACGCAGGATCGCCTCCAGCTCGGCGCCCTGGAGTGCGGGGTCAACCTGCGTCCACACCCGAGCTTCGAGCGCTGCGCCGAGCCAGTGCTGCGTTTTCTCCTCCACCTTGAATCCCAGGCGGGATCCCAATCGGATGGCGCGATAAATGCGCGAAGGATCATCCAGAAAGACCCGGCTTTGCAGGCCCCGAAGCTCACGCCGCTCGATATCGCCCGCGCCGTTCGTCGGATCGAGCAGCAGGCCTCGCGAGTAGGGATGAAGCGAAATCGCCAGGGCGTTCGCGGCAAAATCCCGCCGTCGCAAATCTTCAAAGATTGTCGCTGGAGAAATTTGGGGAGGCCGGTCCGGACGCAGGTGGCGTTCACTGCGGCAGCGCGCAACTTCCGCACGCACTCCCGAGGCAAACTGAATTGCCGCCGATTCCATGCGGCGGTCGAACCGCAGACGCTCGAGCAGGACCTTCGGGACGGCGCCGGGGCGAACCTTCAGATGTAGCGCGCGTCTGGCAGGCTTCAACTTTTCCAGATGCCGCAGGATCTTCTGGGGGTCGCCTTCCACCGCGAAGTCGAGGTCGTGAATCTCCTGAAGGCCGTAGCTCAAATCACGCACGGCCCCTCCGGCCAAATAGAGGTTCAGGCCTTCCGTGTGGGCGAAACCGCTCAGCAGATTGACCACCTGAAGCTGCGCCGGCGAAAGCCGGCTTTCCATCAGGAAATTGTAATCGCTCATGGAGTTTTGCGGCGCTCGGGCCCGCCTCCGTAATCACTCAGGCGCGCGGATGGCAGTCCTGGTACACCTGGCGTATTCGCTCCTTCAGCACATGCGTATAGATTTGCGTGGTCGAGATGTCGCTATGCCCCAGCATCAACTGGATGGATCGCAGGTCGGCGCCGCGCTCGAGCATGTGCGTGGCGAACGAATGCCGCAGCATGTGAGGCGACAAGGGCGCGTGCAAACCCGCCTTGCGGCCGTAAGCTCCAAGAATCTTCCAGAATCCGACCCGCGAGAGACGGCGGCCGTGATGATTCAGGAAAAGATAATCAGCCGCCGGCTGTTTCACGAGTTGCGAGCGCCCTTCCCTCTGGTAGCTCTCGACCGCCTTGAGCGCCGGCTTCCCGACTGGAATCAGCCGCTCCTTATCGCCCTTCCCGCGGCACCGCACAACGCCCAGATTGGGCTCCAAGTCCTCCATGCGAATATTGATCAATTCCGAAACGCGCATTCCCGTCGCGTAGAGAAGCTGGAGCAGCGCATGATCCCGCAATCCGGCAGGCGTCGCCGTATTGGGTTGAGCGAGCAAGCGGTCGACTTCCTGCGGCGTCAGAAACTTCGGAAGGGTGCTCCCCATACGCGGCGCGTCAATCGCATCCGCGGGACTGCGCTTGAGCGCTCCTTCCCGCACCAAAAATCGCAGGTAATTGCGCACCGAAACCAGATGGCGCGCCACCGACCGCGCGCTCAATCCTCGGCGATAAAGCGATGCCAGATACCGCCGCAGGTCTTCCGGAGAAATTTTCTCGGGCGGCTTATGGGTGGTTTCAAGGTAACGGGCGAATTCCCTCAAATCCCGCGCGTAGCTCGCCACGCTGTTTTGCGCCAAACCCTTTTCGACCCTCACAAACTCGAGAAACGCCGCCACGCCATCAGGCAGAGCTGTCCGCCCAACGCTCTCAGCGTTTGCTTTCGGCCTCTCGAATGCCCCTGAGCCGGATATTGGGCCGCTCGAAGTCATCTTCAACTCGGCGGGAACATGGATTGGAACGGCGGGCTGCCATCGCCCGCCTCGGACCGTCAATTAAGAGCTCGATTCAGACATCGGAATCATCACTTCAGAAACCCGTTATCCTATTGCCTTTCAAAGCGTTGCAGCCATTCGCAGCGTATCTTGGCCGACCGTCTCAAGCAAATCGAGTCCTATCGTACCATAGTCCGTCAAGCCCAGCCAAATTTTGACCTTTCTGCCTTGCATTGCACAGGGCTGGCGGTTCGATGGGAAAGGGTCAGTGAGCCGGGCTGGCGGGAGGAGAAAGCGGCGGTAAATCCAAATGCTGATGAATCGCGTAGAGCGCCAGTTCGAGGCGATCGGAAACGCCGACCTTGTCAAAAATCGAGCGAAGGTGATTCTTGACGGTTTGCTCGCTGATCGAAAGAGAATCAGCGATCTCGCGATTCCGCCAGCCTTGCGTCAAGCCGCTAATGATGGATTTTTCACGGCGCGTCAGCGAGTCCACGGGCCGGGTTGGCTGCGGCTTCAAGGCGGGTTCCGAATAGGAGACTTCCAAATCGCGCTTCGAAGGCTTTCTCTCGCCCGCCATCACCTGGCGCGCGTATTGAACAAAAAGTTCAGGGTTTGAGCCACGCGCAATCGTCGCTGTGGCGCCCGATTGAATATACTCTTCGGCATCATTCCTGCCGTTCGCTACCACGACGATCACGCGGATCTCCGGATTCAGCCGGGCGACTTGCTTCATCAAGCCGGCCGCATGGGGTACGAGCATCTCGGCTTGGACGAAAGCGAGATTAGGCCGAAAGGACTTCGCCATCGCGAGGAGCTGGTCGGCGGTTTCCGCTTGTGCCACGACGCGAAGGTTGTCTTCAATGCTGAAGAGCTTTCGCAAGCCCAGACGGAAAACACCCTCCGAATCCGCAATGAGAATGGTGATTCGAGACTTGGTAGAGCGCCCGCGGTTCATTCGGGGGTCCGCGCCAATCCTGTCAGCGATTGAATTTCGAATGCTGCGAAAATCAGCGATGCGGGATCACGATGGCCGGGAAGGCGCCGTGCGCGGCCCATCTAAACTGACATCCGGGCGCCACGGATCTGGTAATCGTCAATAATGGCGCCGACGCCGCCGGAAGAGTTTGCTCCGTTTTGCCGAACCACGCGCGCGGACCCATCCAACTCGACGGGAACCCGGGTGACGTCCGAGGGCAGCGACACGGTAAAGGTAAACGAAGTGCCTTCACGCAACCGGATGGAAGCGTCAATGAGCATCCCGTTCCCGCTGATGTTCCGCGTCACGGCATCTAGCACGTGCCGTTCGCCCGCCGGACTTTCCCATCGAATCCTGACTGGCAGTTCCAGTGGAATCCGTGATCCTGTGCGCGTGCCATTCATGAAGAGCCTAGATGCGCCTCCTACAGTGTGTCCCATGACCGCCACCCGATAGCCTACTGCTTTTTCGGAGAAACCGCAAGGCCATTGCGAACATTATAAAATGAATTTGCACGCCTCTTACGTCGCTGTGAAAGGCGCAATCCGCAGGAGAGCCGGAGCGGCGGGTGCGGGGTAACCATGTCCCTTTTCTGCGCTCCAGCTTCTCATTTCCGGCTTCCACGATGAGCAACCCCGCTCCCGCAGGCTCGCAATGTCTTCAAGCGACGGCAGACGACAGTCCAGGTTACCCACCCGACTACCTGGGTCCGCGTTTTACCGGCCAACCCTGAGGACCACAACCGACTCAGGTGCTCGAATTGGCTCGTATCATGACCGAACCCGCGAAACGCCACAAGAGCACGCGCGTACTAGTACTTTCGTACTGGGGCTTGCTCGCCGCTGGCGCGCGCTGCTACTCTTCCCATGCGGAACGTTTTCAGCAGCACGGATGACGGACCGCTGGTCAACGCCGCCGCTCCGCGGCGCCTGAGGAGAATGCACCATGAAACTGGGCGAAATCGCCGAACGGCTCGAGTGCAAACTGGCGGGGCCGGCAGGGATTGAAATCACCGGCGCCGCGGGGATCGACGAAGCCGGACCGACGGAACTGACTTTCCTCGCAAATCCTAAATACCGGCCGAAGGTCGAAAGCACGCGAGCCGCCGCCATCATCCTTGGGCTCGATGAGCCGGATCCCCATCGCCCCGCCCTACGCTCGGGCAATCCCTATCTGGCCTTCGCCCGAGCGCTCGAGCTGTTCCATCCTCCCGAGCGCCCGCCGGCCGGCATTCATCCGACGGCCGTGATCGCGCCCAGCGCAAGGATCGGCCGCGGCGCGTCCATTGGGCCCTACGCCGTGATCGAGCCCGGCGCCGAGATCGGAGACGATTGCGTTTTGAAGAGTTTCGTCGTCATCTACCGCGGGGCGAAAATCGGCCATCGGTTCTTCGCCCACTCCCACGCCGTGGTGCGTGAAAACGTGCGCATCGGCGACGACGTGGTCCTTCAGAACGGCGCGGTTATCGGGTGCGATGGTTTCGGATTCGCGCGGCAGGCCGACGGCTCCTATCATAAAATCGTCCAGGCGGGAACAGCGGTGCTCGAGGAGAAAGTGGAAGTTCAGGCGCATGCTTGCGTGGATCGGGCGACGGTCGGCGAGACGCGCGTTGAGCGCGGCGTCAAGCTCGACAATCTGGTTCACGTCGGCCACGGCTGCCGCCTGGGCGAAAACACGCTCGTCTGCGCGCAGGCCGGCCTGGCCGGATCGAGCCGCGTCGGGCGCAACGTGATCCTGGCCGGCCAAACCGGCGTTGCCGGCCACCTCACCATCGGAGACAACGTGATCGCCATCGCACAATCGGGCATTCCCTCCGACGTCCGGCCGAACTGCGTAATCGCCGGCTCGCCGGCCATAGACCGCGCGCTTTGGCTCAAGTGTTCCGCCGCTTATTCGCGACTGCCCGAAATGTTCTCAGCGTACCTCAAAGCGGCCAAACTGCTGGGCAACGCACAAGGCAAGAGTGGCAACTGATCGGGACCCGTAGCAAACTGAATCGTCGGTTGTCATTCCCCCGCTCGCCTGCGGACTCAGGGTGCGCCCACGTGCCGGGAAATCCAGGAACGAATATATCCCGATGGGATATTATTTCACGACAGAATCGGCGCTCACGGTTAGAAGACCACTGGCCGCGGCTGCTCGCTGTCGGAAGAGGTGCATCCATGCCCTCCAATTTGAGGAGCCGGCTTGCTCAGTGGACGCAGCCGGCGAATTCGACCGCGGTGCGCAACTACCTGACATTGCGGAAACTGATCGGCATCCTCGGCATCGCCCTGCCGTGGGCGATGTGGCTTGGCGAAGCAGGGCTCTGCCCCGGCGCAGCACGGCAGCCGACGATCAGCGCTTACTATTACACGCTGACGCGCGACATTTTTGTCGGCATCCTATGGGCGCTCGGTGTCTTCTTGATTTGCTACCGCGGGACCCGGGCCGCGGATGACTTCGTTAGCACGGTGGCGGGAGTGTCCGCCATTCTGGTGGCGCTATTTCCAACCATGCCGCTCAGTAACGCCGCCCATAACTCTTGCGTCGTTCGATCCGTGGTCTCCGCCCATTGGCAAAACATCGACAGCTACGTGCACCATGTTTCCGCCGCGATCTTCTTCCTGGCGATCACCTGCATGTCGCTCTTCCTTTTCAAGAACCGCGGCAGACACAGTTGGGCGAATTGGATCTATTGGGTCTGCGGTTTGACGATGCTCGGTTGTCTAATCTGGATGATATTTGGGGTTAGCTTCTGGAAGGAAACATTCGCAGTGGAGGCCTTCGGCGTCACCTGGCTGGTGAACGGTATTGCCATGTTAAAAGACCAAGGCGACCGGCCGGACCGATTCTGGCATGCGCCGCCGAGTAAGTTCGCGTAAGGCCCGGAGCGCGAGCCTGCCACGGGCCGGCGGCCTTGTGCTAATCTATAAGAGCCGAAGAAAGCAATCGTCTTGATCGGCGCCTGAGGCCACGCCGCAGCGGGCGAACGCCGAGCGGGCCGCGGGCGACGACGCCGCTCATGCGCAAAAGTACTCCTGGAGCGGACAACAAACCGCGCGCCTCTTCATCCGGCGCGCTTGAATCACACCTTAAGGAGGTATTAAGATGTCTACAGCAGCAACCCTGAAAGGAGGGGCAATGCCCTATTCACTTCCCGCGCTTCCTTACGCAAGCGACGCACTGGAACCGTATATTGACAAACAGACGATGGAAATCCACCACGGAAAGCATCATGGAGGATACGTCAACAACCTGAACAAGGCGCTCGAATCGGCGCCTGAACTTGCGAGCAAGAAGCTCGAGGAATTATTGGCGAACCATTGCAGCATTGTTCCCGAGAACATTCGCACCGCCGTCCGCAACAACGCCGGCGGGCACGCAAACCATTCAATGTTCTGGACGATCATGGCGCCGAAAGCCGGCGGCACACCTTCCGGCAACCTGGCCGATGCCCTCAAGAGCACGTTCGGCGGCTTCGATCAGTTCAAAGAGAAATTCACCGCCGCCGCGACGACTCGCTTTGGCTCCGGATGGGCTTGGCTGGTAACCGCGGGTGGAAAGCTCGAGATCTACTCGACGGCGAACCAGGACAGTCCGCTCATGGAGGGCAAGTTCCCCGTCATGGGCCTCGACGTCTGGGAACACGCCTATTACCTGAAATACCAGAACCGCCGCCCGGACTACATCACCGCGTGGTGGAACACGGTGAATTGGGCTGAAGTAGAGAAGCGATTTGCCCAAGCGAAGTGACTTCCAGAAAATAATAAGAGGGTGACCTGCTTGGATCACCCTCTTATTCCTTCCAGCCAACCGTTCACTGACGTCCGGGTTGTGGACTCGAAAGAGTCCGTCAGTGCCGGCTGGACATAGTTAGAGCCTCTTCCTTTCCGGCCTCGCCCGCGCCCGACAATCCTGGCTTTGATTTCTCCGATCTTATCGGATTGCAAATTCCTCCACTCCGTGCGGCCACTGAGGATGGCTCCGCGCGCTTCCTTAACGCAGCCGGGGCAAAGCGAATCGGTTTCGCGCGGCCAGCCCAGTTGTGGCTTCGTTTTTTGCCATGACTTGAGCAAGGGCTTATCGGACCATTGAGGAATGAATGAGGGGGAAGGATTGTATTTGTTGAAAAATTGGACGGCATCAAATAACGTGTTCGCTGTCCTGCAAACAACTCGATCAAAGGCTTTGTCTGGCATCGCTGGTTCCTCCTTTCAATTCGGCTAACCAAGCGTGAACGTTCAAAGCCCCGGACGTTTTTGTCTTACGAGGAAATCATATCACAATATGATATACCTGAATCGACAATTCAAATAAAACTTTTCAATTTTCCTTTGGACTCCTCTTTACTCCGCATTGAAACATTTCTTCTTCAGAATGGATGCTTTTCATCGCAGGAAACTTTGCCGGCAGGAGTCCTTCGCGCGCCACGCGCAGGGGTACGACGCAGCCGACAAACAAACGAGGTCGAATTCACCCGATGCGGCGGATCGGCCGTCATCCTTGCTCGGCGCTCAGCTGCAGGCGTTCGAGCGCCCAATGGGCGTGTTCGCGGAGAATGGGGTCGGGACAGGCAGCGAGCTCGCGCAGCCGGGGAACGAAGCGCTGATCGCCGGAGTTTCCCATGGCGACGCACAAATTGCGCAGCCAGCCGCGGTATTTCGCGCGCTTGACGGGCGAGCGCGCAAAGACGCGGCGGAAATCGTCTTCGGACATTGCGGCCAAATCTTCAAGCCGAGGATTGAAGAGGGAAAACGCCTCGGTTTTCAGATGCCGGGTTTCAGGTTCCGGCTGCGGTCCATTTATCAATGAGATTTCGAGGGGTCGGAATTCCGGGAGGGATGTTATCGCCGCTCCTGCTTTGCCGGCGCCTCTCGATTTCAGGCGATGGCTGAAGGCCGGTCGCTGACGCCCTAACGAATTTTCGCGGGGACTCGAAGCCGTTTCTACATTCTGACTCCCGCGGTTCCACGGGCAAACGTCCTGGCAAATATCACAGCCGAAAACGTTGTTTCCGATTGCGGCGCGGAATTCGGCGGGTATGGCGCCTTTCAATTCGATCGTGAAGTAGGCGATGCAGCGCGAGGCGTTCATGATGTAAGGCGGGTCGAGCGCGCCGGTGGGGCACGCCTCAATGCAGCGCGTACAGGAGCCGCAGCGATCCGGAGCAGGCAGATCGGGCTCGAGCGCAAGCGTCGTCAATAGGACGCCGAGAAAAAACCACGAGCCTTTTCGCTCATTGATTAAACAAGTATTCTTGCCCATCCATCCGATTCCCGAATAGCGCGCGAAAGCCCGCTCGACGATAGGGCCGGTATCCACGTAGACGCGGGTTTCAGTTCCGGGCGCAATTCGCTCGATCTGCGCCCGCAAAGCCTCCAGCTTTGAGCGCATCACCTCATGATAATCGCGGCCCCACGCATACCGCGAAATCCAGGCGCGCGGCTCAGGGCTCGATCTTCGGAGTTCGGAGTCAGGATTTCGGCGCGCGCCGCGCGCCGGTTCTTTCTCTGGGCTCCATGTTTCCGATTCTCGCCGTTCCGCTTCCGTTGAATAGGGCAACGGGGCGTTGTAAACCAGACCGACGCAAATGACCGACTTCGCTTCAGGAAGCAGCGCTCGAGGATCGGCACGCTTGGGGTCTTCGAGGTACCACATTTCTCCGCCGAAACCCTGTTCGACCCAGCGGCGCGAAAAATCGAGGTCTTCCCGGATCCCGACCGGCGCGATGCCCGCCAGGTCAAAGCCCGCCTCTATCACCGCCTGCTTGAGGGCCAATTCGAGTCTCACAAGTCCTCCATCATAGCGCGAGAAAAGTTTTTTGCACCCGGAATGAGCTGAATTGCAGAAATTCCCAGGTGAAGCGGCAACCATTGAACTCGCAAATTGCCCCATCCAACCCCAATTCCTTTCCATTCAATGTAAAAGCCTTAATCTCCGCTAACATGCGGCGTAGGATGACGCTGCGGGGAAACTGTATCCACGCGCATGGAGTCTTGCGGTAAGAGGCGGCAAGACGGTGGACCGAAGTTCGGAGAGAGAGGACAAAAGATATGCCAAGGACATGGGGTAAGAGTATTTTGAAAATCGCGGATATGGGCCTAACGGCCACGGCCGCGGGACTCTACAATTCGATCCAATTTTTCAATAAGTACAGTCCTAATCCCGCCTTCACTCCGCGCTGGTCGGAGAAGCCGCTGCTGAAGTCGTGGCAGAAAACGAAGCCGATGCTCGGATGGCCGCGCGAAACGGACTCGCTTTGTCCCCAATGCGTGAAAGAAGCCCGCGAGGCGATTATCAGCGGCGAAAGGGATTGGCACGATCTGTTGCACGAGAAGGTCGGCGAAATCAAAGCCAAGATCATCGAGCGCGATGGCCAGGTCTGGATGGTCAAGGATTGCCCGATCCACGGGCACTTCGAAGACATCATGGCAGTGGATGCGAACTTCCTCAAATGGATTGAGAAGAATTTTCCCGGCCGCGACATCCGCGCGCACAACGACGCGGACCTTCACAACCACGGGTCGAGCACGATTCGCCACGGGCGAGGCTCCGTGCTGACGGTGGACCTCACGAACCGATGCAACATGATGTGCGACCCGTGCTTCATGGACGCGAACCAAGTGGGGTTCGTGCACGAGCTGAGGTGGGAAGACATCAAAGAAATCCTCGACAACGCGATGAAGATCAAGCCGAAGCGGCAAATGTCCGTGCAATTTTCGGGCGGCGAGCCGACGATGTCGCCTTACTTCATTGACGCCGTGCGTTACGCGCGGAAGCTCGGCTACAACAGCGTGCAGGCGGCGACGAATGGGATCGAATTCGCGAAGAGCAAAGACTACGCCCGGCGCGCCTTCGAAGCCGGATTGCGTTATGCTTATCTCCAGTTCGACGGCATCGGCAACGACGCGAACAGCCACCGGCAGGTTGGCAACCTCTTCGACGTCAAATTGAAGGCCATTGACAACATGCACGAAGCGGGCATTGAAATCATTCTGGTGACAACGCTCGTCAACGGGGTCAACAACGACCAGGTCGGGCCGATCATCACCTTCGCCCGCGAGAACCCGAAGAAAGTCGCGTTCATCGCCTTCCAGCCGGTTTCCTTCACCGGGCGCGATGAAAACATCACGCCGGAGCGGCGCCTGCGGCAGCGCTACACGCTTTCACACATGGCGCTTGACGTCAAAAAGCAGCTCGGCATCACGGAGCCCACACGCGACTGGTTCCCGCTTTCGCTGATGGGCGCCTTCGCCGACTACGCGGATCTGGTCCACGGACCCGAAGCCCAATGGGGACAGGTCAGCTGCGGATGCCATCCGAACTGTGGTGTGGGAACCGCGCTGATGATCAACAAGGAAAACAAGGAGTGGGCGCCCGTGCCGCAGTTCTTGAACATTCCGGGCCTCGTCCGCGACATGCAGCGGATTACGGATGCCGGACGCGGCAAGGTTTTTTCGAATTTCATGATGGCGCTCGCGCTGCTCAAGAATTACAATCCGCGCAAAGCTCCGCCGAGCCTGGCGCTTTGGGACCTTCTGAAAAAGTTCGACAAATCCTTCGCGCTGACCGGCGAAAAGCGCGCCGACAAGCTCTACGGCAAATCGAGTCCGGACCGGCAGCTTGAGGACACGCTCAAACGCCGGTCTGATCCCTGGAACTTCCTTTTCATTGCAGGCATGTGGTTCCAGGATCTGTTCAATTACGACTTCCGGCGGACGGAGATGTGCATCATTCCTTATGCAACTCAGCAGGGCGAAATCTCCTTCTGCGCTTACAACACCGGCATCGGCTGGCGGCAAATCATCGAGAACATGCACAAGAATGCGAGCGTCGCGGAGTGGTACAAGTCGCACGGCAAGCACGAAATTTACGCTCGCGGCAAAGAAGTGAAGCTGGGCGACTTCCAGCATTCTCTCTACGTGGATCCGAATGACGCGAGCCGCGTCCGCGCGCGCGAGCATGACATTCCGATGACCGCGGCGGAAGAAGAGCGCGCACGCCGCAAGGCTGCTTACGAAGCGCAGCAGGCGCGGGCGATTTACGAGGAACTGGTCCTCAAGAAGCCGAAGGCGGAGCTGGTTCAGATCGGAAGCGCCAAAGCCGAAGAGGAAAAGGTGAACGCTTAAGCGACGCGGAAGACCCCTCCTCAGGAATCCAAAGCGCCGTGAAAACCAGGTATCGAAGCGCCGCCATCTCGGCGGCGCTTTTTTTTGCGGGCGGGATGCCGGCACTACGAAGGACGATCACTTCATCATTCAATCCCGGTTAAATGATCGGGTGTGAGCCGCGCGCCGGAACCGGCGGAGCGGAGGCGCCGCATGTGCGTGCTTCGCAGCCGGAGGCGTGGGGCAACCCCAAGCGGTGAAGGCGAAAATCGCTCCTCCACAAGCCTCTCAGCGAGGGCCTTTGCGGGTCAGCGGCTCGAGTCGAAGCGTCTCGCACAGGTCACGAAGCAAAGCGAGATTCTCCTCCGAAATGGAAAGGAAGCGCAGGCCGGCGCTGCCGTTGTGGCCGCGCCAGGCGACTTCAGCTTCGCTCTCAAACTTTCGCTCTTCCCATTCGAACTTCAGCACGCACTTCGTGCCGGTCCTGGCGAGCTTGCCGCCTTCGGTGCGGCAGCCTTGAACGCTGATCGAGGCGATCGTCAGCGGAATGATATCGTCGCTCGACAATCCCACAACCACGCCTGAGCCTCCGTAAATGTAACGCGGAACTTGCCTCCTCTGGTCCTGCTCCATGTCCATTGAGTCTAATGGCGATTCCGGCGATACGCAAGGCTTTCGCGCCCGTGGATTTTCGCGCCCGCCTCGGCGAAGGGCCGCGTGCTTGCCGAAGGCGCGATGATAGGCTAGCATGAAAATGTATCGAGATTCAGGCTCCGCCATGGCGATTCGCGATTCTTTCAAAAGGGCGCTCGAAGATCTCCGCATCTCGGTGACGGACCGCTGCAATCTGCGATGCCTCTACTGCATGCCGCTCGCCGAGTACGACTGGGTGGAGCGGCGGGAACTCCTGACCTTCGAAGAGATCGAGCGGCTGGCGCGGCTGTTCATCAGCCTCGGCGCGCAAAAAATCTGCCTGACGGGCGGCGAGCCGCTGCTTCGCCGCGAAATTGAAGTTCTCGCCCGCAAGCTCGCGCGGCTCCCCGGCCTCGGCGACCTTTCCCTCACGACGAACGGCGTTCTGCTCGCGGATCACGCGACGACGCTGCGCGAGGCGGGAGTGAAACGAATCAACGTGAGCCTCGATACGCTCAAGCCCGAACGCTTCCGGCAAATCGCGCAGCGCGGCGAGCTTGAAAAGGTGCTCGCCGGAATCGAGGCCGCGAGGCTCGCCGGCTTCAAACCGATCAAAATCAACTCCGTCATCGAGCGCGGAGTGAATGACGACGAAATTCCGGATCTGGTGGAGTTCGCGAGAGCAAACGGTTACACGGTCCGGTTCATCGAATATATGGACGTAGGAAACGCAAACCACTGGAAGCTCGATCGCGTGGTGACGAAGAGCGAGATCGTAAAGCGGATCAGCGCGCGATATGCGGTTGAGCCCGCGGGACGCGAAGATGCGAGCGCTCCGGCGGATAATTTCCGGTTCCTCGACGGGAAGGGTGAATTCGGCGTCGTGGCCTCGGTGACGGAGCCTTTTTGCCGGGCGTGCACGCGCGCGCGGCTGACGGCGGACGGGAATCTGGTGACGTGCCTCTTCAGCGACTGCGGGCACGATCTGAAAGGCCTGATGCGGGCGGGCGCGAGCGACGAAACCATCACCGGGCGGATTCGCGAGATCTGGAAGAAGCGCGCCGACCGCTTTTCGGAAGAGCGATTCGAAGCGATGAAATCGCCTGAGGGCTATCAACCCGAAGGACGGCGAAAAATTGAAATGATCGTGCTCGGCGGGTGAGCAAAGCCGCGGGCAGATGAGACGTACGGGCCCCGGCGTCGCGAACGGCGCGAACAGCCTGCTCGAAATCGGCGCGAAAGAGTCTACCCTCCAATGACAGAGCGATACTTTAATCGGCAAGAGGCGGAGGAGTTGCTTCCCTTCCTTCGCCGGGAACTGAAGAAGGCGATCTCGAGCAAGCAGTCCGTGGAGCAGCTCGACGGGCAGATCGCCAAAGCGGCGGCGCGCATCATGACGCTCGGCGGCTCCATTCCGCCCTATAGCGAGCTCGTCCAGGTCAAGGCGCAGCGCGAACAAACGCTGGAGCGCATCACGAAGGTCGTTGAGGAAATTCAGAGCAGCGGCTGCGTGGTGAAAGACCTCGACGAAGGGCTGGTGGATTTTCCGAGCTTGCGCGACGGCCAGGAGGTTTTCCTCTGCTGGAAACTCGGCGAAGAACGCGTCGCGTGGTGGCACGGGATCGAAGAAGGCTTCGCCGGCCGCAAACCGATTGAGGGTGCAACGCCCGAAGAGCCCCCGGCGCCGCGCCGCCTGCAGTAGCAATCATCCTGAACAATTCACCGGCAAACAACGAGCGCATTACTGCAACTTGGCGTATTCGGCTTTGGCTTGCTGAAGAAGAGGAATGTCAGGATCGGCATTCTTCCATAGGGCGAGGAAATTCTGATACGCGGTGCGGGCCTGGTTTTTGTTGCCTTCGAGAGTGTAAGCGCGCGCAAGACCTAACTGCGCGAGCGAAATAAGAGGGTCGGCAGGATAGGCGCTCGTCAGTCCAACGACTTTCTGAAATTCCTGCGCGGCATCGCTTGCGCGATTGGCTTTCAGGTAGGCTTCGGCGCGCGTGTAAAGCACGTCGGTTCGGGCGGTATCATAAGGCCGGGCAGCTTCGAGCAAGTTGAGGGCCTTCGCCGCACCGCCATGATTCATCGCAAGCACCGCTTCAACTTCGGGAACTTCAACCGATTGCACGAAAGTATCCTTTGGACGGCTCTTGGCCACGCCATCGGCGAGCGCCTGTGCCTTCGCATCTTCGCCCAACCACGCGAGCGCCCAGGCGGCTGCAATCTGCACACTCGGGCCTGAGGAAACCGCAAGCGCAGCGTGGGCATCGCTTGCAGCGCGCTGCTTTTCTCCGAAAAGTGCTTCGTACGTCGCTTGCTCCACCTGCATGGCCGCCTCGAGCTCCTTCAGGCCGATTTGGGCTGCTAAGTCCTCGGCGCTTTTGAATAAACCGCTGGCCTTCGTGAGTTCGCCTCGCGACACCGCAAGACTCGCGTCGCGGAGTTCCACGCTCGCCTTCGCGTCCGGCGCAGCCGCAGCCAAGGCGCTTTCGCGTTGATAGGCTGCCTCGTCGCCGTCCGCAAGAGCCACCTGCGCGAGCTGAAGGTACGTATCGGGCGCGTAAAGTTTGTGCTGAAGCGCTTCGTTCAACACGGCCTTCGCTTCGTCGAAGCGGCCGAGGGCGCGATAGGCCGCTGACGCCGCCCAATAACCGTTCGCGGTGTCGGGGCTGAGGCGGATCGCCTCAAGCGCGTTCTGGAGCGCCTTATTGAATTCGCCCAGTTGACCGTACGAAACCGCCAGATTGTTCCACGGAATCATGTCCTGCGGATAGGTTTGCTTGTAAAGCTCGTAAGCCTGGATTCCTTTCTCGATCTGGCCGGTCGCATCCGAATAATAGTGCGCCGTGATGTACAACCGCTCGTGCTCGCTCACCCGGTCCCTCAAATCGAATGCCTTCTGCTCGAACTGCGCCATGAGCTGTTCCTGGCCGACATTGCTGTAATAGGTGCCGAGGCGAGCATAGGCCAAGGCGAAGTTTGGGTCGAGTTGAACGGCTTGCTGGTAAAAAGGGAGCGCGCGCAGTTCGTTGCCTGCATCGAATGCTGCTTCGCCCAGCGTGAAGGCCTTCAGTGCTTCGAGCGATGAAGTGGTCGCGTGTGCGAGTGGCGTATCGAATTTCTTGATCGAAGCGAGCGATTCGCCGAGTTTCGAGCGCAGCGCGGTCGTCGCTTTGCCGAGGGCGTTCAGCACTTGATTTTCGCTCGCCGCCTGAACCTGCGTTTCCGCGAGCGTGTCGCCCGTCGCGCCATTGACCGCGTCGAGCGTAATCACGTAGTCGCTGCCCAGGCTCGCAATCGAGCCAGTGATCATCGCTTTGATGCCGTCGCGCTGGCAAATTTCGCGGCCGATTTCGCTCGTAATGCGCGCATCCTGCGGCTGGCCCATGAACTTGAGCGTGCGCTCGATTTCCGCGGCGGGAACGACGTTCAGGAAGGGCGACTGCTCCAAGTCCACGCTCAGCCCGGTCTTGAGCGTGCCGTCAAAAACCGAGTCGCCCGTCGTGTTCACGAAATCCGTGACAAGAATCGAATCCTTCGACGTCAGCACAGGAGCGCGATGCAGAACCTTGTAGGCTGTAACATTTCGTGTTGAAAATTGAGTTAGAGAAGGAAAGAGGGTATCTCCGATAGAAGATCTCCCGCCTGACGGGGTGGGAGAAAGGAGACACCCTCATGAGCAAGAGCAAGGTAGCACT
>JAKASG010000024.1 GCA_021828285.1 Acidobacteriota bacterium
TTGGCAAATTCACGTGGCCGGAGAAAATCACGGAACAAGACCGGCGGGCGTATATCGAACAGATTGGCGAAGCGCCGGCGAAGCTGCGCGAGGCGGTGAAGGGCTTGACCGACGCGCAGCTTGACACGCCCTATCGCGAGGGCGGATGGACGGTGCGGCAGGTAGTGCATCATTTGCCGGACAGCCACATGAACGCTTACATCCGCTTCAAGCTGGCGCTGACGGAGACCGAGCCGACAATCAAGCCGTACGACCAGGCGCGCTGGGCGGAGCTTGCGGATTCGAAACTGCCCATTGAGCCGTCGCTTGCTCTGAGGGATTCGCTGCACAAGCGCTGGGTGACGGTGCTTCGCGCGATGCAGCCAGGGGATTTTTCACGCACGCTGAAGCATCCCGAACTCGGCCTGGTGGTGCTCGAAAGATACGTCGCGCTCTATGCCTGGCACGGCCGGCATCACGTGGCGCACATTACGGAGTTGCGAAAATCAAAGGGGTGGTAGAAGCCCGAATCAAAAAGGGAGGAAACAATGCCGATTCGAAAGTCTGAAGCAGAATGGAAAGGAAATTTGATGGAAGGCAGCGGGCACATGAAGCTGGGCACGGGCGCCTACGATGGGCCTTTCACCTTCAAATCACGCATGGAAAACGGTGCGGGAACGAATCCCGAGGAATTGATCGCCGCTGCCCACGCCGGATGCTATTCAATGGCGTTTTCGGCGAGCCTCGGCAAGGCAGGATTCACGGCCCAGCGCGTCCATACCTCGGCGAGCGTGCATTTCGAAAAGCTCGAAGCCGGTTTCACGATCACCAGCATTGACCTTGAAATGGAAGCTGAAGTTCCCGGCATTGATGAAGCCAAATTCCTCGAGATCGCCGAGGGCGCGAAGAAGGGCTGCCCGGTTTCGAAGGCCCTGGCCGCGACGCCCATCACTCTGAAGGCGCGATTGGTGAAAACCGCCGCGAATTGATTCGAATGGCCCCGCCCAATGCTCATCCCTTTGGCATCCTGGCCGTGCAAGGCGATTTCGAGATGCACGCCCGGATGCTCAGCCGCATCGGAGCGCCGTGGAAACTGGTGAAGCGCGCCGCGGACTTCGATGGAATCGCGGGCTTGATTATGCCGGGCGGCGAAAGCACCACGATGCTGAAATTCTTCGCCGAAGAAGGTCTCGGCCAACCCGTCAAGGATTTCGTTGGGCGAGGGCAGCCGGTGTTTGGAACCTGCGCGGGAGCGATTCTGCTCGCGACGGAGGCGACGAATCCGCCTCAGGAAAGTCTGGGTCTGCTCGACATCACCATCGAACGGAACGCTTATGGCCGGCAGGTGGACAGCTCCGTGCGGCGCGGCGAATGCCCGGAACTTTCCGATCATCCGATCCAAATGGTCTTTATCCGCGCGCCGATAATCCGCCGCGTGGGCGAAGGAGTACGCGTGCTAGGGCGCGCCGACGGCTTGCCGGTGTTGGTGCAGAAGGGCAACGTCATCGCGTCCACGTTCCATCCTGAATTGACGGATGATGAAACGATACACCGCTATTTCCTGCTTCAGCGGTGAATGCCGCCCGCTGCTTCTCGAAGCCGGTGGGATTGAAATCGAACTATTGGAGGAACAGATTCCATGCGTGAGGCAGTGGACCATCATGATGCAGAATTGCTGCTGAAACTTTACGACCTTCGACGCGAGGAAGTGCTGCGGCGGGCGCGGCAGTGGTTTTCGCAGGAACTTCGCGCGAAGAACCTCGAGGAATTCAACAAAGCTTGTCCGCCCGGGTCGGACGCGAATGCATGGTTTCGCATGGTGGTCACCTATTGGGAAATGGCCGCGAACATCGTCAATCATGGGCTGATCCAAAGCGAGTTCTTCTTTGAAAGCACCTCCGAATTCTTCATGGTCTGGGAAAAGATCAAGGCGGTCGTCCCCGCGTTGCGCGAGACGCGGAAGAACCCGCACATGTGGGAAAACCTGGAATCGCTCGCCGCCGAATACGCCAAATGGATGAAGAAGCGTGCGCCCGGAGCGCTCGAGAACTGGCGCGAGCGGATAGCGGCGATGACAAAGAAAGATTGAAAGATTTCCTGAACGGCTTGACTTTACCTGTAACGAGTCGTATACCTGAATTTCTTTAGGATTTCTCGTTATTCGCGAGCGCCCACGCGGCCCGAGAGCGATTTTGCCTCTCCACTCGCAAAGATCAAAGGAGTTCCGCCGTGCGAATCCAAGTTAAAGTCAACGGAACGGCATTCGAAAGCGACGTCGAGCCGCGCCTTTTGCTGGTTCATTATTTGCGCGATGTGCTTGACCTCACAGGAACGCACATCGGCTGCGAGACCTCGCTCTGCGGCGCCTGCACGGTGCTCGTGAATGGACATGCCGTGAAATCGTGCACATTGCTGGCTGTCCAGGCGAACGGCGCCGAAATCACGACCATCGAAGGACTGGCGAGCGATGGGAAGCTTCATCCGCTCCAGCAGGGATTTTGGGAAGAACACGGATTGCAGTGCGGCTTCTGCACGCCGGGAATGATTCTGGCCGCACACCAGTTGCTTTCCCGCAATCCGCATCCGACGGAAGCTGAAATTCGCAAGGGGCTCGAAGGAAATCTTTGCCGCTGCACCGGCTACCAGCACATTGTGAAAGCGGTGCAATACGCGGCGGAAAAGGCGGCGACCGGCGGCCAGTGAGCCGTGAGCGGCGCGGAACGCGCGCTCCAGCGGGCTTGCCGCTCGTCAATGTCTTCGAGGTTGAATGATGGCGACCAAATACTTGGGCGAACGCATCAAGCGAAAGGAAGACCCGCGGCTCATTCAGGGGCGCGGCCATTACGTGGACGACCTCAAGCTCGGAGGGATGGCGCATCTCGCTTTCGCGCGCAGCCCGCACGCGCACGCGAGAATCAAGAGCATCGACGCGGGCGCGGCGGTTGCGACGCCCGGCGTTCTGGCCGTTTACACGGGAGAGGAACTCAAAGGACAAGTCGGCTTTGTTCCCTGCGCGGCCGGGCTTGAAGGATTGAAAATTCCGGATCATCCCTGCCTTGCGACGGGCACGGTGCATTATTTGGGCGAACCGGTTGCGGCGGTTGTGGCGACGAGCCGCTACGGCGCTCGAGACGCTGCGGAGAAGATTGAAGTGGATTATGAGCCGTTGCCGGCCGTGCTGGACATGGAAAAGGCGCTCGTAAAAGGTTCCCCGCGAGTACACGAGCATCTCACTGACAACACTGCGTTCGTTGCGAAGCTCGAAGCGGGAGATTGGAATGCGGTGCGGCAGGATGCGTCGCTCAAAGTCATCAAGCAGCGGCTCATCAATCAGCGTCTCGCTCCCGCTTCGATGGAAACGCGCGGCGTGGTCGCGAGCTATTCTCCGGGCGAAGACACGCTCACCGTCTGGTCTTCCACCCAGATTCCGCACATCCTCAAAACCCAGCTCGCCATTATGTCAAAGCTCGATGAAGCGCGATGCCGCGTGATTACGCCCGAAGTGGGCGGGGGCTTCGGCAGCAAGCTGAACGTCTACGGCGAAGAAGGCGTCGCCTGCTTCGCCTCGCGCAAGCTCGGCAGGCCGGTGAAATGGATTGAAGGCCGGCGTGAAAATATGCTCGCGACTATCCACGGCCGCGATCAAATCAATGACCTCGAAATTTACGCCAAACCCGATGGCAAGGTGGCCGGCTTTCGATGCCGCATCCTGGCAAGCATGGGCGCTTACCATCAGCTCCTGACGCCGGCGATTCCCACGCTGACCGCCCTCATGATTTTGGGCGCCTACGATATTAAGAACGTGTTTGTCGAAACCGTCGGCGTGTTTACCAACGAGATGTCTACGGACGCTTACCGTGGGGCGGGGCGGCCGGAAGCAACGTACATCATCGAGCGCGCCATGGATTTGGTCGCCTTCGAATTGAAGATGGATCCCGTGGAAGTCCGCAGGAAGAACTTCCCGTCTTCCGGCAAGGATATTTCGATGGCGACGGGAGTGGTTTACGACACGGCAAATTATGAAAAGCCCCTCAAAAAAGCATTGCGCCTTGCCGGCTACAATCGCCTCCGTAAAGAACAAGAAAGGCTCCGCAAAAAGGGAAAATACCTGGGCATCGGTGTTTCGACCTACGTCGAGATCTGCGCGATGGGCCCTTCGAGCCGGATGCCGGGCGGCGGATGGGAAAGCGGCACGGTGCGCGTTGAGCCCACGGGCAAAGTCACGGTGCTGAGCGGCACCTCGCCGCACGGCCAGGGCGAAGAAACCACGTTCGCGCAAATCGTCGCAGAGCAGCTCGGCGTGTCTTTCGACGACGTTACGGTCTATCACGGCGATACGTCGGTGGTGCCGATGGGCATCGGAACGTTCGGCAGCCGCACGACGGCTGTGGGCGGATCGGCGATTTACTACGCCTCGGAGCGCATCAAGAAAAAGATGGCTAAATTCGCCGCCGCACGGCTCGGAGTAAAGCCTGGCGAGCTCCTCTTCCGCGACGGCAAAATCGAAACAAGCGACGGAGCGAAATCCGTGCCGTTCGGTTCGATTGTCGTTGATGCTTACTCCGCCAAGACGTTGCCCGCCGGCGTGGAGCCGGGTCTTTTCGAGCAATTCGTCTTCGAGCCGCCGAATTACACTTATCCTTTCGGCGCGCACATTGCGGTGGTTGAAATTGACGAGGAAACCGGCGAGGTCCGGCTGAGAGATTATTTTGCCGTAGACGATTGCGGGCGCATTCTGAATCCTCTGCTCGTGGACGGGCAAATTCACGGCGGTCTCGCGCAGGGCATCGGCCAGGCGCTTTGGGAAGAGCATGTTTACGACGAAAGCGGCCAGCTCCTGACCGGCACGTTCATGGATTACGCGCTGCCGAAGGCCGGTTGCTTCCCATGGTTCCACACGGCGAATACAGAAACCAGGACACCCGTGAATCCGCTCGGCGTCAAGGGCGTGGGCGAAGCCGGAACTATCGGCTCGACGCCCGCCGTGGTCAACGCGGTTGTGGACGCGCTGCGTCCGCTGGGCGTTCGCCACGTTGATATGCCCCTCAAGCCTGAGAAAATTTGGAAGCTGATGAAAGGCAACGCAGGAGACGGCGGCCGGTAAGCCGGATGAAGCGAGCGCTGGTTTTGCTTCTGCCAATGGCCGTTCGAATTTAACTGAATTCAGCTTTTATTGGAGCGCAGGATGATCTCTGAATCTTTCGAGTATCACGTTCCGAAGACCATCGAAGAGGCTCTCGGAATGATCGGCGAGTTCGGCGATGAGAGCAAAGTCCTGGCCGGCGGGCACAGCCTGCTTCCCATGATGAAGTTGCGCCTCGCCTCACCGAAACATCTGATTGATATCGGCCGCATCGGCGCTCTCCGTTACATTCGCGAAAGCGAGGGTCAACTGGAATTAGGGGCGCTCACCACGCACTTCGAAATCGAATCTTCGTCGCTCCTCAAATCGAAATGCCCGTTACTCCCTGAAACTGCGCGCGAAATCGGCGACGTGCAAGTGTGCAACCGCGGGACCCTCGGCGGAAGTCTGGTCCACGCCGATCCGGCCGCTGACTGGCCTGCGGCCATGCTGGCGGTCGAAGCAGAGATGGTCGCTCGCGGCCCCCACGGCGAGCGGAAGATCCGAGCGCGGGACTTTTTTGTGGATTTGATGGCGACCGCGCTTCAATCGGACGAGTTGCTGACGGCGATCCGTGTTTCACCTTTACCCGCGCGCACGGGCGACGCTTACTTGAAGCTGCATCATCCGGCTTCAGGCTTCGCTGTGGTCGGCGTGGCTGTCCGCCTGACGCTTGCCGAATCGGGTTCCATCGGCGAGGCGCGCGTGGGGGTTACGGGCGTGGGCGCGAAGCCTTATCGTGCTGAGGAAACGGAAAGACTCCTGGCCGGAAAATCTCCCACCGCGAAGCGCCTTGAGGAAGCCGCAGCGCACGCGGCCGATGGGGTGGACGCCAATTCCGATCTTTACGCTTCAGGCGATTACCGCAAGCACCTCGCAGCGGTTTACGCTCGACGAGCCATCCAGCGCGCCGCCGAGAGAGCCGCCGGCCGCTAATCCTCGCGAGAACGGCCTCAAGCCCTCGCGCAGAATAATCCGCTATGAAGATCGAAGGCGTTTACAAGCTGGCCGCAGTCCGCGAGCGGGTTTTCGAACGCTTACTCGATCCCGAATCCCTCGCGAAAGCCATGCCCGGCTGCGACAGCTTTGAAGAACGCGGCGACGGCGCTTATACCGCGCGGATCAAAGTGGGCGTCGGTCCGATCAAAGGGACTTACGAAGCGCGGGTTGAGATTCTGGATCGAGTCCCTCCCGAGCATTACCGAATGACCGTCGAGGGAAAAGGCTCCGGCGGATTCGTGAAAGGCGATGGAGCCGTTCATCTCAGCCCTGAGGGTGACGGGACATTGCTGAAGTATTCAGGCGAAGTGCAGGTTGGAGGATTGATCGCTTCCGTCGGGCAGCGCATGATGCAAACCGCCGCGAAGCAAATCGTCAATCAATTTTTCCAGGCCTTCGTCAAGCTTACTTGATCGTCCCGCGGAGAACGCCACGACGTCCGCGTGCAGCCCATTCCGAGAAAGCATTGACAGCCGGTTTTCTGTGTCCGTTTCTTGCGCATCCCGCAATTTTCCATTACGATGCTCAGTTTCCCTATGCGAATAGCACCGCCTCTCGCGCGGCGCGGGCGCAGGGTAGCAAGAATGGCTCGGTGGTTTGGGCGCAAAACTCGCATCCTCGGCAATATCAAAATAATTGCCGCCGTCTGCTTCTGCGCTTCGACCAGCGCAATGGTTTTCGGCGCGCAAGGAAATCGCAAACCCGGGCCGCCGCTCGGGCTGAATTACCAATTGTTTCTCAAGCGGCCGACCACTCATCTGATGAAGGTTGAGATCACAGTCCGCAACGTGGATGAGCCGTCGCTCGATTTTGTGATGCCCGCGTGGGCTCCGGGCCGCTACGCCATTTACGATTTCGCGAAAAACGTGCAGCAGTTCTCGGCGCGCGGCGCCCGGGGGCAGACGCTTTCCTGGAGCGAAACGGACAAGGAAACCTGGAAAGTCATCACCCAAGGCGCGGGCGGGAAAGTTGAAGTGGACTACCGAGTTTTTGGCAATGATTTGACCGGGTCGTTTACTCAATTCGATACGACTCACGCCGCGCTCAACGGCGCGTCCGTCTTTATGTATGTCGCGGGGCACAAGCCTGATCCGCTGACGCTGACGGTTCACCCGCCGCCCGACTGGAAAATCTACAGCGGGTATTCGCTCGATCCCGATCAGCAAACCTTCCACGTGCGCGATTACGACATCCTCGTGGATACGCCGCTTGAAATTTCACCCGACTGCACGGTGGATGAGTTCAAGGAAGATGGAAAAACGTTCCGAGTGGCCGTTCACAGTTACACCGGTTCGAGCGATCCAAGCCGAGAGGCGCTCGTCGCAGGGCTGAAAAAAATCGTCGCCGTGGAGATGGCGATGATGCCCGCGCCCGGCTTCAAGGCGTACACGTTTCTCTTTCACTTCGATCCCGAGCTCGTGCTCGGCGACGGGATGGAGCATTTGAATTCGACGGACATCATCGTGAGCCATCCTTTCGACGCCGACGGGGTCGAAGAGGCGCTCGAAATCGCCGCGCACGAATTTTTCCACGTCTGGAATCTGAAGCGGCTGCGGCCTGCGGGCCTCGGCCCGTTCAACTACGAGCGGGAAGTTTACACGCCGTCGCTGTGGTTTGTTGAAGGCGTGACGCAATATTACACTTACGTCAATCTCTACCGTTCGCGGCTCTGGACTCGCGCGCAATTTCTCGCGCAATTGGCCGAGGAAATCCGCACGCTGCGCAATGAGCCAGGGCGGAGGCTGATGTCGGCCGAGAGTTCGAGTTTCCACGCGTGGTTTTACGACCGCTCGCCGCAAATGCAGGAAACGAACTTCGCGAACTCGACGATTTCCTATTACAACAAGGGCGCGCTCCTCGGGATGCTCCTCGACCTTGAAATCCGCGAACGTACCGGCGGCCGGAAATCGCTCGACAGCGTGATGCGGCTGATGTACAGGAAATTCTATGAATCGCCTGCAACCACCTATTACGGGCCCGGGCGCGGCTATACCGAGCGCGACATTCTGAACGCGGTGAACGAGGTTTCGGGCGCGGATTTCAGCGATTTCTTCAAACAATACGTCGCGGGAACCGCGTCGCTGCCCTATGCCGAGGCCTTCGCGGGCGCCGGATTGAAGCTCGCCGTCTCCGTCCAGCCGGGAACGCCGCCGAGCCTGGGCGTGATGACTCGTCCCACCGATCTCGGCCTCGAAATCACCGCCGTTCGTCCGGGCGGTCCCGCCGACCGCGCCGGCCTCAGCCGCGACGATCAGTTGATTTCCGTGGACCAACGCTCGCTCGCGACCGATACCTTGTCCGACCGCCTGGGAATTTACCCGCCCGGCGCAAAAGTGCCGTTTGAAGTCGAGCGCCATCTGCAACGCAAAATGATTTTCGTGACGCTCGGCCCACCCCGCCCGAACGATTACGAGATTCAAGACGCTCCCGCCGCGACGCCCGCCCAAATCGCCATCCGCAAAGGCTGGCTCAGCCAATAGGTTCGCGCGCGCGACAGCCCGTCAGTCATTGATTAATCTTTCCTAACCAACAAAAATCTCTCTTGACAGGCGTGGGGGGGGGGTATGCTACGGATGAAGCGGTTTTGTGTCTTCGGCGGTAACGGTAGTCAGATTGAATAGAAAGGAGGCGTAATGGCGAAGGCGGGCATTGACAGATGTGGAGAGCGATTCCTGGTCGCGGTCGCGGCGCTTCTTATCTCTGCGGCGGCTGGGGCCGGGCGCGCAAGCGCCGCTTGCGGTACGGATTACGCCTGTGCGCAGACCACAGAGTCCCAAACTGTCGAGGTCATTTGCGGCGGCTCATGCGGCTCGTACAGCTTCGACATACCGTACGGGTACACGAGTCCCACCTACTGGAGGTGGGACACAACCTGCGTTCTCGGCTGCTGCGATGAGCCGGAGGACAGTTACTACCTTACGTCGCTAGAGTGTGAATCCGGGCCCTCCGGGAACAGGAGCTTCGAAGCAGGGTCTCCACTTCTTGCAAATTCGCAGATTTTCCTTGTTCGGGGATGCGACGGCAGGTACTCTGTGGTGAGGTTCGGCGCGTCAAGCTAGCCATCCAGAAAGGGGCGAGCACCCATGCATTACGCGCTCCATTGCAAGCCCATCGGTGTCCTGGCGACAGGCTTGGCGGTCGCGACGCTGGGCTTTGGCGCCAGCGCGAAGACGCCGGGCAAGACGGCCTCGGCCAGTCGGACCGGACCCCCGCCCGTAACGAATCTTTATCCGTCCGAAACCGCTGAGTTCTCCGCGCCGCCACCTGTCGCCGTGGCGGGCGGAACGCAGTGCGACACGAATGGGAACATTTACCTTCAGTACTACCCTTCGGTCGAGGCAATCGGCCAGATGATGCAGCTCCACCACAGCGTGGAGGGTCCGCCGCTCACTGAGATAAAGGTGGGCCCCCGCAGTACGTTGGAGTTCCCGGTAGGGCCGTTCCAGGGCTACAAGGAAGCGAGCGGTCTCGGTTATTACGTGACGCCGAGCGGCACCGTTTATAGCCTCGCGTGCGGGCTCGGTTCGGGCTCCGAACCCAAGGGGTACTGCGCATGGCTGGTGACGAAATACAATCACGATGCATCGGTGGACTCCACCGTCAAACTTCGCCCGCCCCGCGGCGTGAACCTTCAACCATCCAGATTTGCCGCCTTTCATGACGGCAGCCTCCTGGTGGCGGGCTTTTCAGTGGGTCGGCATGGCGGAGCGCGACCATTCACCGGCATCTTTGATGCGGGCGGTAACTTCCAGGGGAATCTCACGCTGCCGGACGATGTTGCCCCGGCGCCCGCCCGGACGAAGGCAAAGCGGAGTTCTCCCGGCAGGTTGCCGGCGTCGGGCCGCACCGCCAAGGCGAGGCGCGATGCCGCCCGCCGCCTGTTTGCGGCCGTTGGAGGAGCGCGGATCGTCGGGGCGCTCGACGGCACGATTTACCTGCTGCGCGACGGCTCGCCCGAGACGCTCTACACCATCTCTTCCATTGGCACGATTCTGCGGGAGCAGACCATAACGCCTCCCGGGCGCGGACTTTCGCCCTTTGGTGTGAGCCTGACCGGCCAAGGTGACCTTTTCATTTACTACACAGTAGAAGGCGCTGGCGAGAAATCGGTGCTCGCCCTAGTTGACCCGCAATCGGGAAAGGTCGTTTCGACCTACAATGCGCCGCCTAGGGCCGGTGTCCCCGCCTGCATGACGAACGGGGGCGATATTCTGTTCGCGCGCGAAAGCAAGTCCGGACATCTCGCAGTCGCAGATTACAGCCCCGAGTAGCGGCGGCGGGATACCTGATTAACATCCATCCCGCGGTCATGCGCCGAGATCCGCATCCGCAAAGGATGGCCCGGCAAATAGACCGTTGCCCGTCGGGGCGGAATTCCGCGCCGCGACCAAGGTTTCGATTGCTGCCGAGAGCTCGCCCGCTGCATCAGGACTCGCCGAGCAAGTCTTGCTCTGCCACACCTTTGTGACGCGCCACGGAGCGAAGGACGGCATTCAGCGTTCCGATGCGGAGGGTCTTATGAGCCGGCACAGCGATGCGCGGATGGGAGGGAGTTTCGGTTTCAAGAACAACATGGCCGCCCTCCTGATGGACGACCTGATAATCCCAATTTTTCGGAAGCAGGGTGACGAGGTCCGCGCCGCTTAGATCACGCGGAATTTTCATTGAGCTGTCAATACTTCGTCGCGGGTGAGGTGAAGGCGGATAGATGCAGGGCGTTCGCGGCGATCGAAGTAAAACGCGCTCACGGCTTCTCTCACGTTCAGGCTCAACTCCTGCCAGTTGTCGGCCTCCGTGAAAATCGCCTCGCTCAAACATTCGGCGACTAATCCGCCGTCGGCTTCCTCGGTCACCTCAAAAACCAGCTCGTTCATAGGCCTATCCTAATGGAATTGCCTGCTTGAAACAACTGAATCCGCCGTAAATTCTCGCGCTCTCCTACCCTTAGCGGATATTCAGTAAGCGCCGCGTTGCTCTCGAACGGTGACCTGCGGAGTCTCGAAACGCGAAGGCTTGGGGTTTCGTTTGATCCTCTCCGCTGATATGATTTCCTGGCGCAAGGAAAACCGATGAATCGCCGTGAATTCCATCGAAGGTTAGCGGGAGCGGCGCTTGCGGGCACCGCGGGCGCGGCGAAGGCCTCACCTCAAGGCCCGATTGCGCTTCGCGGTCAGCAAGGCGACGACCCGCTGCCCGTTTCGATCATGTTGTGGACCGTGTTTACGAAACTGCCCTTCGAGGCTCGGCTTGAAAAAGTGGCGGAGGCGGGCTACCGGCACGTCGAGCTGGTCGGTGAATTTGAGAAATGGTCCGAAGAAGATTATCGCCGGGCTCTTGGGAAGGCGCGCGAACTCGGCATCACCTTCGACGCCACTTCAGGCGTTCGGCATTCGCTCGCCGATCCTGCGGAACGCGATGCGATGCTGGACGATCTGAAGAACTTGGTTGCGATTGCGGAAAGGCTCAATTGCCCGGCGGTCATTTTGCTTTCGGGCAACGAAGTTCCGGGCATGAGGCGCGCGCAACAGCATCAAAGCTGCATCGAGGGATTGAAGCGCGGCGCGCAACTCATCGAAGGCAAGAACATGCGCCTGCTGCTCGAAAGCATTGATCCCGAAGAAAACCCGCACTGTTTTCTTACTCGAGCGTCCGAAGGATTTGAAATCATCCGGGCGGTCAACCATCCGCAAGTCCAATTTCTCTACGATTTCTACCACGAGCAGGTTGCCGAGGGAAACCTGATTGAGAAGCTCGTCAAGAATTTCAACCTCGTGGGCCTCTGCCACATCGCGGACGTACCTGGCCGTCACGAACCGGGGACGGGCGAAATTGATTACACCAACATTTACAGGAAACTCGCCGAGCTCAATTACGCTCACCTGATCGCCATGGAATTCCTGCCGCGCCGCGATCCCGTCCGAACGTTGCGCGAGGCGCGCTTGCAGGCGATCAGCGCGTTTGCCTCGGCTTCAGCGGCCCGGCGCAGTTAAGCGCTCGCGCGCAAACGGGCGATGTCCCTGGCCGGCGCGCTGCCGAAGAAGCGGCTGTAGTCTCTGCTGAAGTGCGAGGCGCTGAGGTAGCCCACGCGCTCGCTCGCGGCGCCCGCATCCATCATTGCTGACAGCATGAGACGCCTGGCTTCCTGGAGGCGCAGCGCCTTTTGATAGTGCAGCGGGCTCATCGAAGTGACGGATTTGAAGTGCTGGTGGAAAGAGGAAACGCTCATGTGGACCAGCTCAGCCAACTCTTCGACTTTCATGGGCTGCGCGAAGTTCTCGCGCAGCCAGACAATCGCCTTGGCGAGCCGGTGCACGCTCGATTCGGCAAAACCCATTTGGGCGACCCGAGCCCCGATGGGGCCGCGAAGGACGCGGATCAAAATCTCATCCATGACGAGCGGGGCGAGCAGTTCGACGTCGCCGTCATGCGGCAGGCACTCCATGAGCCGGGTCGCGGCTTTTACAACGCGCGGATCGGCCGAAACGACATAAACGGCGCGCCGCTCTTGAACCGCCGGCAGACCGCCTGGAAAAACCTTCAAGGCCAGCTCAGTAACCTTCGGCGGGCTGAGGTCGAGCCTCAAAGCCAAGTAAGGCACAGCGAAGCTCGCCTGCGTGATCAGGGCGGCAACAGGAAGTGGGATGGAAAACACCAGCATGCGCGACGTGTCGTATTCATAGGCTTCCTGGCCCACGATGACGGTTTTCGCCCCTTGCGCGACAATGCACAGCGACGGCGACTGAAGGGCATGCACACATTCTGAATTGATTCTCGAGTAGCGGCTTGCATGCAATCCCGGGATGCGCAAATCGAAAGTGCCGTCGTGAGGAGCATAGGCGGCAATCAAGCGGGATAATTCAGCAAGGGGCGGCTCGCCGGTCCTTGCATGCTTGTTTTCCCGCCGCGGAGAAGCAATTTTGCCATGAGTCTTCACGCCTTCGAGAATACCTCCTTTGCGATGGTCATGGCCCTCAACGCTAAGATAGACCCCGGGTTCCTGAGGGCGGCTTCTTGAAGTCTTTCCCGGCAAGTCAGCCCCGGTCGCGCCCATCGCAACCTTTCTCCAGCACCTTGAGAATCGCCCTGATCGTATTCCAATTGCGGGTTGTGGCGGGGACTCCGAAGAGCTTGTCAATTCTCCCGAGGCAAGAGATGGCCCTCATTTCGCGCCGGTATTCGCCAAAAAGAAACCTGCCGCGCCTTGAGCGTACCCGCAGGAGCCACTTGCCTTGCTCTGGAATACAAAGCGGAATCGAAGGCGAGACCCGGGGTCGTTTCGCCAACACGCTCACGAAATGGACGATTTCGGGCCGGTGGGGTTCCCCGGCAAAAGGACTATCCGAGGCAGCCGCGATCAGCTCCTGATGCGTGCAAATCATCACTTGGGGCTCGAATGGCAAGCGCCGGAGCAATTCGGACCGAAACCGCGATTTGCTCACTGCCCTGCAGACGACGAACGTCCCTGCCGCGCCAATGTTTACCACACCGAAGTCTTTCAGTTGATTTGCGAGGATGCTGGGGCGAAAGGTCCTATGCCCGCCCACGTTCACGCCCCTCAAGAAAGCAACGAGTGCCATGGCTTTGATTGTACGCGAACCGACAACCTGCGAGTCAGCGCCTGTATTGTTCGTCGCTCACCTTTTCCATCCAATCCACGGCCTTGCCGTCCTTCTTTTCCTGAATGGCGATGTGGGTTATTGCAGTCGTGGGCGTGGCGCCATGCCAGTGCTTCTCGCCGGGCGCGAACCACACGACATCACCGGGCCGAATCTCCTCAATCGGGCCTCCCCAGCGCTGTGCCCATCCGCAGCCTGCCGTCACGAGGAGCGTCTGGCCGAGCGGATGCGTGTGCCAGGCCGTGCGCGCGCCCGGCTCGAACGTGACGCTCGCGCAGGAGACGCTCGCCGGATCGGGCGCCTGCATGAGCGAATCAATCCGCACGTTCCCCGTGAACCATTCCGAGGGCCCTCTGGCGGAAGCTTGCGAACCCACTCGCTTGATTTCCATGTCCTCACCCTCCCATTTGCCTAATCCGAAGGTGCGCCGGTGGCTCGCGGCACGATTTTGATGGTTGCTGAGCGAGCACGGGCGCCATTCATTGGCTTAAGATACGGGCTGCCCTTGTATTTCTTCCGGTAGGCGTCATCAATGAGGTCGTTGATCGAACCGGCGACCGGCTCAAACGCAACATCTTTGGTCATGCCGGCCGCCGTGATGCGTCCCGCTTTCTGGCGCAGAGCCGCCTGGTACCAGCTCGATTTCTGCCCGTTGTAGGCGCGCACGTAGAGGCCGTCCCCGGCCACGACAGACCAGATCCACGTCGGAGTGCCGTAAGATTTTCCACCCTCGCGGAACGGCGAGATGTGCAGGTCGTCGGTTTCAGCAATCCTGCGCAGTTCGTCTTTTGGCCATGTGGCCATCAGCGCGCCTGCCTCTGTTCAGCGATACGTCATCCGCTCGATCTGCTCGGGGTATCGAGCTCCTTGCACTATGATCTTTGACGCGGCGGTTTCGATTATGCGGAGATCGTGCGGCGTCAGCTCGACGTTCACGGCGCCGATGTTTTCTTCCAGACGGCTCAACTTCGTCGTGCCCGGAATGGGAACGATCCACGGCTTCTGGGCCAGGATCCAGGCGAGCGCAATCTGAGCCTGCGTCGCTTTCTTCTCTTCTGCGATTCTGCGGAGCACATCCACCATGGCTTGATTCGCTTTGAGAGCGTCTGGCGTAAAGCGCGGTAGCAGGCTGCGGAAGTCGTTTTTCTCGAATGTGGCGCCGGCATCAATCTTGCCCGTCAGGAATCCTTTGCCGAGCGGACTGTATGGCACAAACCCGATGCCCAGCTCCTCGCAAGTAGGCAGCACATCCTCTTCCGGCCGCCGCCACCACAGCGAGTATTCACTTTGAACCGCCGTGACTGGCTGGACGGCGTGCGCGCGGCGAATGGTCTTGGCGGCGGCTTCAGAAAGGCCGAAATGCTTCACCTTGCCAGCCTGAATCAAGTCCTTCACCGCTCCCGCCACGTCTTCGATGGGCACGTTTGGGTCAACGCGGTGCTGATAGAAAAGGTCTATGGCATCAACCTTGAGCCGACTGAGCGAGGCGTCGGCCACCCGCTTGATTTGTTCTGGCCGACTGTCGAGACCTGCCAAACCTCGCTCCGCCTTAGGGTCAATTTTCCACCCGAACTTGGTGGCGATCACCACTTGTCCGTGGAACGGTTCGAGCGCTTCGCCCACCAGTTCTTCGTTGATGTACGGGCCATAGACTTCCGCCGTATCAAAAAACGTGACGCCGCGTTCAACGGCTGCCCGGATCAGCGCGATCATCTCCTGCTTGTCTTTGGGCGGGCCGTAGGAAAAGCTCATGCCCATGCAGCCGAGGCCGAGAGCTGAAACCTCCAAGTTGCTTTTTCCAAGTTTGCGCTTTTGCATGATTTCTCCTTCCAGCGAGCAGTATAGTCCGTTCGCGTTGGAGGCGCTTGCCTGATTCTCCAAACTTGTTGCCGGATTCTCCGAATCTTGTGAAATATAGAGACTCCCGTTCCGAGCCGCACGCCGCCCAGCGGACGCATTTCGGGGTGTGGAAAAGCGTGCTAAACTGATTCCAACGTGCGAGAGCCTTTCCTCAAGAAACTCGATCTGGGGCCCATCGTGTGCGACGGGGCGATGGGAACGATGCTCTATGCCAAGGGCGTCCCCTACAGCCACAGCTTTGAAGATTTGAACCTTTCGCGGCCGCAGTTGGTGAAGGAAGTGCACCTCGCATATGTGAAAGCCGGTGCGGAAGTCCTTGAGACGAACACGTTCGGCGGCAACCGGTTTCGATTGGCGCAATTCGACCTGGCGGAGAAGGTCCGGGAAATCAATCTGGCCGGGGCGCGCCTGGCGCGCGAAGTGGCCGGCGACGAGCTGTACGTTGCGGGATCCGTCGGGCCGCTCGGCGTGCCGATTGAGCCGCTCGGGCCGACGTCGCTAGAAGACGCGCGAGAAGCGTTTCGCGAACAGATTGCCGCGCTCGCGGAAGGCGGAGCGGACGTGATCATCGTTGAAACAATGATGGATATCCGCGAAGCTCGCCAGGCGCTCGCCGCGGCGCGGGAGATTTGCAAGCTTCCGGTGATCGTCCAGATGACCGTGGCCGAGGACGGCAACACGCCCGAGGGAAATTCGCCCGAAGATTTCACGCGGCAGCTTGACGCCTGGGGCGCGGACGTGATCGGGATCAATTGCAGCGTCGGGCCGGCGATTGTGCTCGACGCGCTCGAACGCATGGCGGCGGTGACGGCGAAGAAGCTCTCCGCGCAGCCGAACGCCGGCTTGCCGCAAACGATTGGCGGGCGCACGATTTACGTTTGCTCGCCGGAGTATATGGCCGGCTACGCGCGCCGGTTCATCGAAGCGGGAGCGCGGCTCGTGGGCGGATGCTGCGGAACCACGCCCGACCACATTCGCGCCATCAAAGCCGCGGCGCGCTCGCTGCGATTGAAAACGGCAAAAATTTCCGCGGAAGGCCCGGCGCCGCCGGCGACGGCTTTTCCACCGAAGCCGGCCGAGGCGCGGTCGGGTCTGGGCGCAAAACTGGCGCACAGCGAATTTCCAGTGCTCGTCGAGATCGTTCCGCCGAAGGGGCCCGATCCCACGCGGGAAATCGAGGCCGCGCAGTACCTGGCCCAGCATGGCGCGGATGCGGTCAACATTCCTGACGGCTCGGCAGGCACGGCTCGGATGAGCGCGCAAACGCTCGCGGTGATGCTCCAGCAGCGGGCCGGGATTGAGCCCGTGCTTCATTACAGTTGCCGCGGACGGAACGTGCTGACGATCCAATCGGATTTGCTCGGCGACTACGCTCTCGGAATCAGGAATATCCTGGCGATCACGGGGAATCCTCCCTCCATTGCGAACTATCCGGCCACGCCCGTTTACGACGTTGACTCGATCGGTCTCGTGAACGTTCTGAACAATCTGAACCGCGGGCTCGACGTGGGCGGAAATCCGCTGGGGATGCCGACGAGCTTTTTGATTGGCGTGAACCTGAATCCGCAGGCCGTGAATCTTGATGAAGAGGTGCGGCGGTTTCGCTACAAAGTGGAGGCTGGCGCGGACTTCGCCGTTACCAGGCCCGTGTTTGACGTTGACCGTCTCGCCGGCGTGCTTGCCCGGCTCGATCGAGAGGGCATTCGGCGGATTCCCGTGCTGGCAGGCATTTCGCCGCTTGTCAGCTTCCGCAACGCCGAGTTCATGAACAATGAAGTTCCGGGCGTCGCCATTCCGGCAGAGATACTGGAGCGGATGAGAAAGGTTGAGACCGGCGACGCAGCGCGCGCGGAAGGCGTGCGGATCGCGCAGGAAATTCTGGGAAGCGTTCGAGAGCTTGTGCAAGGCGTGCAGATTGCAGCTCCCTTTGGCCGCGTGAGCCTGGCGATGGAAGTCGCGGAAGCGCTCGGCGGACGACGAGTGACGGCTTCGAGCGTATAATGGCCCGAACGGTGTAGCATGAATCAGCCGGCAAAACCCGCAAAACCCGATTCGTTCGAGAAAAATCTTGAGCGCCTCGACGCCATCGTGCGCCAGCTTGAGGAAGCGGATCTGGCGCTCGAAAAAGCTTTGCAACTTTATGAGGAGGGCATGAAGCTTTCCGAAGTGTGCCGCCAGCAACTCGAAGAGGCTGAAGGGCGAGTCCAAATCCTGATGAAGAAAGCCGGAGGCAAAGCCGCCGCCGAGCCCTTCGAGCCGGAGGAGCCGGAAACAGCGTGAGCCCCGCCGTCGAAGTCACTCTCGCGCAATTTCTCCAGGAGCAACGCGCGCTCGTGGATCAGGAACTGGAACGCCTGCTGCCGCGCGCTGACGAGTATCCGGTGACGATTCATCGGGCGATGCGGCATTCGGTGTTCGCCGGAGGGAAACGCCTGCGTCCGGTCCTTTGCCTGGAAGCGGGACGGCTTGCGAGCGGCGAGGAAAAACCGTTGCGGCGCGTGGCGGCGGCGCTCGAGTTGATTCACACTTACTCGCTGATTCACGACGACCTCCCGGCGCTCGATAACGACGATTTGCGGCGCGGCCAGCCGACTTGCCACCGCGTTTTCGGGGAAGCGATGGCGATTCTCGCCGGAGATGCGCTGCTGACGCTCGCGCTGCACGCGCTTGCCGAGCCGGGTCTTTGCCTCGCCGAGCGGCAACTGAGAATGATTTCCGATCTCACGCGTGCTATCGGCACGCCGGGCGGGATGGTGGCGGGGCAAGTGGCGGACCTTGAAGCGGCGAATGGCGCCGCGGATGCAGAAGCGCTCGAATTTATCCACCGGGCGAAAACGGGAGCGTTCATCGCCGCGAGCCTTCGCGCCGGCGCGCTTGTGGCCGGCGCTGCGGAAGCGGACCTCGACGCGCTCGCCGTCTACGGCGAAAAAATCGGCCTCGCCTTCCAGATTGCCGACGACCTGCTGGACGTTTCCGGAACCAGCGCGGAATTGGGGAAAACGCCCGGCAAGGACGACCGGCAAAGGAAAGCGACTTATCCCGGACGCTACGGGATAGAGACTTCGCGCCGGAGGGCGGAATCACTCGTGCGCGAAGCCACGGCCGCGCTCGAGCGCTTCGGAGCACGCGCTCAGCGCCTGCGCGAAATGGCCCAGTATTTGATTGAAAGGACGGCTTGATTGCCAAGGGACGATTGATGAATGCCGATTGAAAGAGAAGCGGCCAGCCGTCAGCTCCGAGCCATCAGGCTTGAGCGTTTGCTGAGGGTTGATCGCTGAAGGCCAAGAGGCAACCGTCAATCAGAAACCGGAAATCGCCAACAAATCATGGAATACCGCTATCTTCCCGGCATTGATTCTCCGGCCGACCTCAAGCGAATTCCGCGCGAGGAACTGCCGGCAGTTGCAGCCGAGCTGCGCGATTATCTGATTACTGTCGTCTCAAAAATCGGCGGACATCTGGCGTCGAGCTTGGGCGCCGTCGAGCTGACTCTGGCGCTGCACTACGTTTTTGAAACGCCTCGGGACCGCATCGTCTGGGACGTGGGCCATCAGGCCTACGGCCACAAGATTCTGACGGGCCGGCGCGACCGCTTCCCGACGATCCGGCAATACGGCGGCCTATCGGGCTTTCCCGTCCGGAATGAAAGCCCTTACGACACTTTCAACGTCGCTCACGCGGGTACGGCGATTTCCGCGGCGCTCGGCATGGCGGCGGCGCGCGATTTGAACGGCGAAAATTACCGGGTCGTCGCGGTGGTCGGCGATGCGGGACTCACGTCCGGCCTTGAACTCGAAGGCATCAATAACCTCGGCAATCTGCAGAAAAAGGTCCTGGTGATTCTGAACGACAACGAAATGTCCATCTCCGCGAACGTGGGAGCGATTGCGGGTTATCTGAACCGCATCGTGCATGGACAGGCGTACCATCGGTTGAAAGAAGAAGTGGAAAAGATGATGCTCGCGGTGCCGCACCTCGGCCCGCGGCTGCTGAGAATATCGAAAGACATTGTTGATTCGGCGAAGGCCGTGCTCATCCCGGGCCTGGTCTTCGAGGAGTTGGGGTTCGATTACGTCGGGCCGGTCAACGGCCACGATCTGACGGAGCTGGTCGGCGTGCTCGGGCGGCTGAAAGATTGCGCCAAGCCGACGCTCCTCCACGTCGTAACGCAAAAGGGCAAGGGCTATCGCCACGCCGAAAAACTTCCGGTGAAGTATCACGGGGTGACGCAGTTCGACGTTTCGACGGGTGCATTCCAGAAAGCGCCGGCCAAGGCGCCGGCATACACCGCCGTGTTCGGCGAAGCGATGTGCGAGCTTGCCGAGCGCGATTCGCGCGTCGTCGCCATCACGGCGGCGATGGCGGATGGAACGGGACTCGTGGAATTTTCCAAGCGCTTTCCGAACCGCTTTTTTGACGTGGGCATCGCCGAGCAGCACGCCATCACTTTCGCCTGCGGGCTCGCGTGCGAAGGGATGCGGCCGGTGGCGGCGATTTACTCGACGTTTCTCCAGCGCGCATACGACCAGGTGATTCACGACGCTTGCCTGATGCGGTTGCCTGTGACCTTTGCACTCGACCGCGCCGGCATCGTCGGCCAGGACGGTCCCACCCACCACGGCCTTTACGACCTCGTTTATCTTTCCGCGCTGCCGGGCATGGTGGTGATGGCGCCGAAAGACGAAAACGAATTGCGCCACATGCTGTATACGGCGCTTCAGTCGAACGGTCCCGCGGCGGTACGCTATCCGCGCGGCAACGGCATGGGCGTGCCTCTCGATCGGGACTTCCGGCCGCTTGAAATCGGAAAGGGTGAAATTCTGAGGGAAGGAAGCGACTTCGCCATCCTCGCCATCGGCAGCATGGTTTATCCGAGCCTTGAAGCCGCCGCGAAACTCGAAGCCGCCGGCCTTTTCGCCACCGTGATGAACGCGCGCTTCATGAAGCCGCTCGATGAGGAACTGATCAGTTGCCTTGCGGCGGAAAAACAATTTCTCGTGACCGTCGAAGAAGGCACGGAGGCGGGCGGCTTCGGCGCCAACGTTGGAGCGCTCTTGAACGACCGCAAAATTCCCGCGAGCATTCTTCGCATCGCCGTTCCCGACCGAATCATTCCTCACGGCCCGCCGAATCTCCTCCACGCCAAGTACGGGCTCGACGCGGACGGTATTGCGGAAAAAATCAAGGCTTACGCCAACGAGTGCCCCGTGCGCGGCGAGCTGAAATTCCGCTCGCTCCTCCGGCCGTGACCGGCTGCGAAGGCTTGACGGAAGCGGAAGCGCCGCGTTATCTTAAATACTCAGGGCGTTGGGGACTTTGCAAGGCGAATCAAGATTTTGGGCAAGGGCTGGATCATATCACTGCGGTTTTCCCCTGAATTTCAAGCATTTTAGGCTGGAATCTGAGGGCAAATGCCGATAGAGGGGTGAAGCTCTTTGAAACGAACTTATCAACCGAACCGGCGGCGGCGCGCAAAGACCCACGGGTTCCGTGTTCGCATGAGGACTCCCGGGGGCAAGCGCACGCTCAAGCGCCGGCGGCAGAAGGGCCGTCACCGGCTGACCCCCTGAAGGCTCGATTGAAGCCGCAAGCCTTCCCCAAAGCATTTCGACTCCTGCGCCGTGCGGAATTCCGCCGGGTGTATGAACGGGGGCAACGCCGGAGCGCGCCATTATGCACGATTTTCTTTCTCGCCAACGGCCTGGAGCACTCGCGGCTGGGAGTCACAACGCCGCGGCAGCTCGGGAAAGCGGTCCTTCGCAACCGGTTGAGGCGGCGAGTGAGAGAAGCCTTTCGCCAAGTGCGCACGACACTGGCTCCAGGCTGGGACATTGTGGTGAATCCGCGGCCTGCGACTGCGAAAATTCCGTTCGCGAGGCTGCGCGCGGAATTCCTGCGCCTCATGCCGAAGACACCCGGCGCCGGGAGAGCGGGTCAATCGCCCGAGGCGTGAAGTTTCTGGCGCTTGCGCTGATTCGCGCTTATCAAAGCTTCGTTTCGCCAATTCTCGTTCCCTCTTGCCGATATTATCCGTCCTGCTCCGTTTATGCGTACGAAGCGGTGAGCACTTGGGGCGTATGGAAAGGAACAGCCCTGGCGGTGCGGCGCATTTTACGCTGCCGCCCTTTCGGCGGAAATGGAGTGGATCCTGTGCCGCCGGTTCCCAAGTAACGGGAACAGACGCTGAATCGCCGCGGCATGCGCTCTCGAAACGGGCGCTTTGTTCAACTCATGAACACCGAAAAGAGGTTGCTTGTCGCGTTCGCGCTCTCGATGGGCGTTCTCCTCCTGTGGGGCGCCTTTTTCGGCAAGCCGCCGCACCCGCCGGTGAAGCCAGCCGTTCCGCCGGCAGCGCAGAAGTCGAAGCCCATCACGGAGAGTCCCGCCCATGCAGCAGCCCCAAGGCCTGCGTCGCCGCCCGCTTCCCTTGCCGTCGAGCAAGGAACAGCGACGGAAGATATCGTTGTGAACGGACCGCTCTACCGCGTCACCTTTTCGACCGAAGGCGCGATCGTGAAGAGCTGGGTCTTGACGAAGTACCAGGATGAGCACGGCAAGCCGCTCAACGTTGTGAATACGGCGGCTTGTCGCCAACTCGGTTTTCCGATGAAGCTCTCCACCGGTGATCCCAAGCTCGACGGCGAGCTGAATGAAGCCGATTTCGTCGCGAAACCCGCGGGAACCATGCTCAAGGCGCCCGTGACGCTCGAGTTCGTGTACAGCAACGGGAAGATCGAGGCGCGCAAGAAATTCGTCTTTGGTGACAACTATCAAGTCTCCGCCCGGATGAGCGTATTCGACGGAAAGAAATACTTTCCCATCGGCGTGGAATGGCCGGGAGGCTTCGGCGATCAATCGGTTGGCGCGAAGCAGGAAGAAGCCGCGAGTTCGGCTGTTTATGATAATGGACAGAACCTGAAAGTGGACTCGCTTGCGAGCTTCGGTCCAAGCCTTTTCGACCGGTTACTCGGGGCCGGCGGAAGCGCGAACCAGCACACGGAGAATAAAGCCCGTACCGTTCCCGGCCCGCTCCAGTTTGCAGGACTGCAGGACCGGTATTTCGCCGGGATTTTCTTCCCCGGATCTACGAGCGAGGGCTTCGATTTCGAGCCGCAACTTTGGAAAGACTCGAAGGGGAAGAAGGCGGCATCTTTACAAGCGCTCACCGCCGGAATCCAAAACCCTCAGGCCGCTCCGCTCAAGTTCCGCCTTTTTGTCGCGCCGAAAGCGGTTGACGTCCTGAGGACCACGGATCCGCCTCTCAGCGGATTGCTCGACTGGGGCTGGTTCGGATTCATTGCCAAGCCGTTCTTCTATGCTATGCAGTACATGGTGCACCATTGGATCCACAATTACGGCTGGGCGATTGTCATCCTTACGGTGCTGATTAGTGTGGCCGTTTTCCCGCTGCGGCTCAAGAGCATCCGCGCGGCTCAGGAAATGCAGCGCCTTGCTCCCCATGTCAAGGCCATTCAGGACCGCTATAAGCAATATAAATTCAATGATCCGCGCAAGCAACGAATGAACCAGGAGATGATGAAGCTCTATCAGGAGCATGGCGTCAATCCCATCGGCGGGTGCCTTCCGACGCTGCTGCAGTTGCCGGTCATCTACGCCTTTTATCGGATGCTCGAGCTGCCGATCGAATTCCGCCATGCGCGCTGGATTCTGTGGTTCAATGACCTGTCCCAGCCGGACCATTCGCGCCTTTTCGGATTGCCAATCCCGATCATGTGGGCGGCGATGATGGCGGCCTCGTTCGTGATGACCGTGATCACGCCGATGCCCACCCCTGACCGCCAGCAGAGGACGATGATGATGATCATGCCGCTGTTCATCGGGTTCCTGTTCATTCACTGGGCGAGCGGCCTGGTGCTCTATTATCTGACGTTCAGCGTGGTCAGCATCACACAGCAGCTGCTCATCAACCGGTTTTGGCCCATCACCGCTCCGCCCTGCGGACCGCCCAAGCCCGCTGCCGCTGTGGGCAAAGCTTAGGAGATCATGGATCATTCACTGCAACCTTCAATCGCTTCATCCACTTCGAACTCGCCCGAGCTCGCTCCGCTCACCAGCCTTCTCGACAAAATCATCCGTCACGGCGGTTTCGAACTCGAATATAGGATTCGTCCCTCCGGCCGCCCGGCAGAGGATTCAGATTCTCCCGAAATTATCGTCGAGCTTTCGGGAGGGGATAGCGACCTTTTGCTTGAGAAGAACGCCCAACTGCTCAATGCTATCGAGGACATTCTCTTGAAAGGCGCGCGCCTTCCGGAAGGCGCCGCAGGGATGGTGGGGCTCGATTGCAATGACTGGCGCCGGGTGCGTGCGGAAGAAATCCGGCTGACAGCTCAAATGGCCGCTCAACACGTGATCGAGACGGGCCAGCCGTACACACTCAACCCGATGACGCCCCGCGAGCGGCGCATCGCGCACCTCGCCCTCAAGGATCGTCCGGCCGTCCGCACGCTGAGCGAAGGCGCCGGGCGCGACCGGCGCGTCGTCATCTTTCCCGCTGAACCGGATTCCTCCGGCGCACCGCCCCGTTAACCGGAAGCTTCGCGTGGACGAAGAAACCATTGTCGCCATCGCGACGCCCCCCGGCCGGGGTGGCATCGGTGTGGTGCGGCTTTCAGGAAATCGCGCTTGCGAGATTGCGGCGAAGCTCGTTCACCGCGAGCCGCTCGAAACGCAACGCGCAACGGTCGCAGCTTTCATTGACCCGGAGACCGGCCGTCCGCTCGATCAAGTGGTCGTCACTTGTTACCACCGGCCGCATTCCTACACGGGTGAAGACGTGGCGGAAATTTCCTGCCATGGCGCGCCGGTGATTCTCGGCGCCCTCGTGGAATGCTGTCTCGCCGAAGGCGCGCGGGCCGCCGAGCCCGGCGAGTTCACGCTCCGCGCATTCCTGAACGGCCGCATCGATTTGACGCAGGCTGAAGCTGTTCGCGACCTCATCGAATCGCGCACGCTCTACCAGGCGCGCGTCGCGGCCGCGCAGCTCGAAGGCGCGGTCTCCGCGCGGCTGAAGCCGCACAAGCAGGTTCTGCTCGAGCTGATTGCGGCGCTCGAAGCCGGCATTGATTTCGCCGATGACGATGTGCCCGTCTTGCCGCGCGCCGAGATTGTCACACGGATCGAGGCGATCCGTTGCGACCTCGGGAAGCTCGTGCGCGGCTATGCCTTCGGGCGAATCGTTCACGAAGGCCTGAGCCTGGTAATCGCAGGACGGCCGAACGTCGGCAAATCGAGTTTATTCAACCGCCTGCTCGAAGAGAATCGCGCCATCGTTACGGCGACGCCGGGAACGACCCGGGATCTGGTCGCGGAAAACGCGAATCTCGGAGGGATTCCTTTGCGCTTCGTGGATACCGCCGGAATCCGTGAGGCCGCCGACGAGGCGGAAAAGATCGGCGTCGAAAAATCGCTCGAATCCCTGGCGGAGGCGGACCTTCGCCTTTGGGTGCTCGACGCATCGGCGGACTGGCGTGAAGAAGACGCCGCGTGGGTCAGGAAAGCCTGCGCCGCAGGTGCGACGATCGTCGTGCTCAATAAATCCGATCTGCCCCTTCGCTGTTCCGCCGAGGACGTGAAAAAGGCGCTCGCTGGCGAGGGCGGATGCCCCGTCCTCGCGATGCTCGACACTTCTGCGCTCACCGGTGCAGGGATTGCGGAACTGAAAAACGCAATTGTGAAGTCGGCGATGGGCTCGGCCGGGCTCGGTTCGGAGGGGGAGCTGATTACCCACGCGCGTCATCAACAATTGCTGAAGCAATCGCTCGACGCTCTCGACCGCGCCCGCGAGGCCTCCGGCGCCGGAGTGCACCATGAAATGCTTTTGCTCGATCTTTATGAAGCGCTCCGGCTGCTCGACGCGCTCACCGGCGCGACCGACGTCGAAGACGTTCTCGGCGTGATTTTTTCAAAATTCTGCGTGGGCAAGTGAAGAACGCCGTTCAGCCGGCCCGGCGCAGCACCGATCCGAGAGACCGAACGTAGCCGCCGAGTTCCCGGACGCGCAACAACTTCGCCGCCGCGACAAAAGCCAATAGGCCGGCGAGGGTTGCGGGAACAAGAACGATAAAAGCCCCGCCCGTTGTCGTCCACGCGATATGAGACTCCAAAGGCCTTAGCGCTGCAAGCGCCGCGCCCGCCGCCGCCCCTGACGCGATCAGCACCTTCAGGAAAAACACCAGCAGCCGGCCCGCTTCACGATTGTGCGTGCGGCGATTGAGCAGGAAAAACAGCGTTGCGGCATAAGCGATCACGGCAATCGAGCTCGCGGCGGCGAGTCCGCGGAATTGCCAGTGCCTCGCGAGAAGCCAATAGACGGGCAGAGCCAGAAACGTGAGAGAGGTTCCGGCGATCGCCGGCGTCAGCGTGTCGTGAGAGGCGTAAAAGCTGCGTGCAAGAATTCCCTGCACGCCCCAGGCGAACATGGCGGCGGAAAAAAGGCCCAGCGCGGCCGCCGTCGAGCCGAAGTCCGCGCCGCGCAGCCGTGTGTGGGAAAACACCAGATAAACCACCGGCCGGCTTTCGACGATGGAGAGCGCGGAGATCGGCAGCAGCATGAAAAGCAGCGCTTTGACCGTCGAGTTGATCGTCTGGTTGAGCGCGTCAAATTTTTTTTCGGCAAACAATTGCGCGAGAAATGGAAATGAGGCGACGCCCACGGCCTGCCCGACTACGCCCTGCGGCACGCGCATCAGCGTCTTGGCGTAGCTCAGCCAGGTGATCGAAGCGGCGGGCAAATAGGAAGCGAACCAGCGAAGGATCCAATCGTCCGTGTAAACGATCGAGAGCGCGAGCATGATGGGCAGCGTGAGCTTGACGAAATGCCGGAAGCCGGGATGACGCCAGTCGAGGCGAGGGCGGAAGCGGGCGCCCAGGCGGCGCGCGCCGTAAATCTGCAGCAGGAAATTTCCCACAAACGCTCCCCCAAGCACTCCGACGGCGAACCCCGCGACCCCAATCCGCGCGGAGAGAAAAAAACCGCCGGCGATGACGCCCAGGTTGTAAATCACCGGGGCGAGCGAAGGAATCAGGAAGCGCGCCTTGGCGTATTGGACGGCGCTCAAAATTCCGCCCAGGTAAAAAAAGCATTGCGCCGGCATCATCACGCGCGTCAGGAAGATCACGTGCGACCGCTCCGCAGGATTGAATCCCGGCGCGATGATGCGAGCGAGCGCGGGCGCGAAGACTTCTCCGAGCGCCACGAGCGCGAGCAGCAGGACGCCCATCGTCGTGATGACGGTTGAAAACACGCCCCACGCTTCGTCTTCGTTTCCCTCGGCGGCGTAGCGCGCGAAGAGGGGAATGAAAGTGACGGTCAGCGCTCCGCCCGCGACCAGGTAATTCAAAAAGTCCGGCAGCGTGAAGGCGGCGTAATAGGCGTCGGTGCTCGCATTCGAGCCGATTTGATGCGCGACGGTCCATTCACGGGCGAAGCCGAGGAAGCGGCTCGCCAGAATCGTCACCATCACAATGCCGGCGGATTCCGCGATGCGGCGGTTGACCGACCCTGAGGCCATTCTCGAATGGTGTATCACGAGTCGCCCGTCTTTAGCCAGATGGTTCGCCCCGCGAATCTCCCGGACCGGTCGTAAAACATTTGAAAGCATGCTAAAAACCGCTTATGATTCCGTCCTTTGGCGCAGTTTTACGCCGCGTTCGCGCTGTTCGACCCGCGCAATGGAAAGCGCGTCATTTGCCCGGAAGGCTGGCCTCGCGCGGCGGATGTGCTGCCCAGGAAGCGGGAGGTTTCATTTCACAAAGGAGTCTTCAAATGTTCAAATCACGAATTCGCTGGTCTCGGTGGGTTGCTTTGCTGGCTTTTATTGCGCCGGTGAGCCTGTGCGCTCAAACCGGCGTGACCGTCAAACTGACGGTGGACGCTTCGCGAGCGCCTGAAAAAATCATCACCACGCGCATGGTCATCCCGGCCCAGCCGGGGCTGGACACACTCTATTATCCCAAGTGGATTCCGGGCGAGCACGCTCCAGACGGGCCCATCATCAACATGGTGGGCCTCAAGATCACTGGCAACGGGAAGACGCTTTACTGGCGGCGCGATTTGCTCGATATGTTCACCTACCACGTTCACGTTCCGCAGGGCGTTTCAGAGATGCATGTGCGGTTCGATTACATCGAGCCGGAGGGAACGGCCGGCTTTACCTCCGCTGCTTCGGCTTCGGCGAAGCTGGTGGTGATCAGTTGGAACCAGAATCTGCTTTATCCGGCGGGGATTCTCGCGCAGCACATCACCTATGAGCCGACGCTGATTCTGCCGCAGGGCTGGAACTTCGCCACGGCGCTCACGGTCAAGAGCCAGTCCGGCAACACGATCACTTTCGACCCCATATCGCTCAACCGTCTCGTGGACTCACCCGTCCAGGCCGGCCAGTACATGCTGAAGGTCAATATCACGCCGCCCGGAGAGCCAATCCACCACGAGCTCGACCTTGCCGCCGACAGCGAAGCGGCGCTCGATCTCAGTCCGAAGTTGCGTCAGGACTATACCAACCTGGTCGTTCAAACCGGTTTGCTGTTCGGAGCGCGCCATTACCGTCATTACAATTTTTTGCTGACCTTGAGCAATCACGTCGCGCACTTCGGCCTCGAACATCACGAATCGGACGACAGCCGGGTGGACGAGCGCTCGTTGATTGATGCGAACCGCCGTCTCATCATGGCAAGCCTCCTGCCGCATGAATTCACGCACTCCTGGAACGGGAAATTTCGCCGGCCCAAAGATTTGAGCCCGCCCTATTACGAAGCGCCCATGCAAGACGACCTGCTTTGGGTCTACGAAGGCTTGACCGATTATTTCGGTGACCTTCTGGCCGAGCGCACTGGCTTGTGGACGCCGGCGGTGTATCGCCAATATCTTGCCCTCGACGCCGCTCAGCTCGGCCCGGGACGCCCGGGAAGAACCTGGCGGCCGCTTCAGGATACGGCGGACGCCGCGGTCATCCTCTATTTCGCGCCGCACGAGTGGATCAACTGGCGCCGGGGAACTGACTTTTACGGCGAAGGCGACCTGCTCTGGCTCGATGTGGACAACCACATTCGCCGATTGACGGACGGCAAGAAATCGCTCACCGATTTCTGCCACTTGTTCTACGGCGGACCGAATCTTGGCCCGCAGCTCAAGACTTATACCTTCGACGACATCGTAAATGCGCTCAACCAGGTCGCCCCCTATAACTGGCGCGCGTTTTTCCTCAAGCACCTTCGCTCGCTTTCGCCGGATCCGCCCATGGGCGGAATTGTCAACGGAGGCTGGAAGCTGGTTTACAACGATCGGATGCCGCAGTTGCTCGCCGCGCAGGAGCACGTCCGGAAGTTCATTGACGCGGAGTATTCGATTGGCTTGGTCCTTAATAACAAAGGCGTGGTGATGGATTCGGTGGTTACGATGCCGGCTTTCAAAGGCGGAATTTCGCCGGGCATGAAGATCGTCGCCGTGAACGGCCGCAAGTTCACTATGCATGTACTCAATGACGCCCTTCGCGCCTCGGTCACGAGCACCCGGCCGCTGCGATTGCTCGTCTTGAACGACGATTATTTCAAGACGGTCTCGATGGACTACCACGGCGGCTTGCGCTATCCCCATTTGGTCCGGGTCCCGGGCACGAAGAACTGGCTCGGCGAGGATATGAAGCCGCTCGGCGCGAATTGATTCGGGTATTGCGGCGCTGAATTCAAGGGAGGGGCGCGTCGCCCGTCGTCTGCAGGCGCCGCGCGTCAGCGGGACTTCATTTTCCTGACGGCGTCGGTGAGCGGGGGAACGATTTCGAAAAGATCGCCGACGATGCCGTAGGTGGCGACCTCGAAGATCGGCGCTTCCTTGTCTTTGTTCACGGCGACAATGGTTTTCGAGCCCTTCATGCCCACCTGGTGCTGGATGGCTCCGGAAATCCCGAGCGCCAGATAAAGTTTCGGCGCGACGGTCTGGCCGGAGCTGCCGATTTGTCGGTCCATCGGCAGCCAGCCGCTGTCGCAGATCGGCCGCGATGCCCCGAGCTCTCCGCCCAGCGCTTCCGCGAGTTGCTTCGCCATCTCAAGATTCTCCGGCGCTTTGATTCCGCGCCCGACGGCGACGATGATTTCCGCCTGGGCCAAGTCCACCGCCTGCTTCGCTTCGCGGAATCTCTCGCCGGGTTTGACGCGAATCGTGGAAGCATCGAGTGAGGCCGCGACGTTTTCGACCGGCGCCGGTGCCGGTCCGCGCTGCACGGCGTCTTCCCTGAAAGCCGATGCTTGGAAACTCACGCTGTAGGGCGGCGCGCCCACAAACTCAACGTCCGCATAAAATTTTCCCTGGAACACTTGCCTCACGAAAATGACTTTCCTGCCCTCGCACCGGTAGCCGAGGCAGTCGCTCGCGAGCCCGCCGCCGAGCCGCGCCGCGAGCTTCGGAGCGAAATCACGCACCTGATACGTATGGCTGAAAACGACATATTGCGGCTTTCGTTCGCGGATCAATTGCGCCGCGGCCGCCGCGTATCCGTCCGACGTATATTCCCGGAGCAAGGGTGATGCGACAGCAAGCACCTGCTGCACGTCTGCCTGCGCAAGCTCATTCGCCATCGCCCCCGGATTTTCACCCAGGACGGCGGCGACGACGCCCGCTTTCAAGTCGCCGGCAAGATGCTGCGCGGCTGCAATCGCTTCCCAAGCCGGCCGGGCGAGCTTTCCCGCGTGATGCTCGGCGAAGACCAGAATCGTTTCAGACATGATCGGCTTTGTCCGTCGCGCCGCAGGGGATTCTCTCCGCCCGGCGTCAAAGAACCCGCGCCTCGTTCTTCAGCTTGTCGAGCAGCGTCTCGGCGATCTCTTTGGGGCTTCCCTCAAAAAACTGCGTTTTCGCCGCCTTCACGGGCGTGTAAACCCTGGTGATCTTTTGCCGCGGCTCGAGCGCTTCGGCGGTGAGCGCAAGCTCGCCCGCGCCGAGTTTTTGAATCGGTTTCGATTTCGCTCCCATGATGCCTTTGAGCGTTGCGTAGCGCGGCTTGTTGATGCCGGACTGAATCGTCAGCAGAGCCGGCAGCGGCAATTCCATCCACTCGAACCAACCCGCTTCGAGCTCGCGCTTGACCTTGAGGCTTTTCTCCTGAGCCTGAATTTCCATGATGATCGTCGCGTGGGGAAGGCCGAGCAATTCCGCCAGGATCACGCCGGTTTGCGCGAACCCGCTGTCGTCTGATTGCAGGCCGGTGAGCACGAGGTCGGGATCTTCCTTGCGAATCGCTGCGGCGAGCGCCTGCGCGATTCCGAAGGCGTCAAGAGAAATGAAAACGTTGTCGTCGAGATGGAGCGCTCGGTCGGCGCCCTTCGCGAGCGCTTCCTTGATCGCCTGTTGCGCCCGCGCCGGACCGAGCGTGCAAACGACCACTTCGCCGCCGTGTTTTTCCTTCAGCCGCAGCGCCTCTTCGAGCGCGTAGAGGTCCGGCTCATTCACCTCGAAGGTTAGGTCGCTTTCTTCGATCCAACAGGAAGCCGAGTTGAGCCGTAGCACCGCGTCTCGCGCCGGAACCTGTTTCAAGCAAATGATGATTTTCATTTCATTGGCCGCGGTGCATTTTTCTGTTGCGCGAGTCTATTCGGTATAGCGCTTCAGGACCAATGCGGCGTTCGTCCCGCCGAAGCCGAACGAATTGGAAAGCACCACGTTGATTTCGCTCTTGCGCGACTGGTTCGGCACGTAGTCGAGGTCGCAGTCCGGGTCCGGATTTTCGTAATTGATCGTCGGCGGAATGATTTTGTCGCGAAGCGCCAGCACGCAAATGCCGGCTTCGAGCCCGCCCGCGCCGCCGAGCAGGTGTCCGGTCATGGATTTGGTCGAGCTCACCGGAAGCTTGCGCGCATGTTCCCCGAAAACCTTTTTGATCGCGAGCGTCTCCAGGCGATCGTTGATGGCCGTCGAAGTGCCGTGCGCGTTGATATATTCCACTTGCTCCGGCCGGACCTGCGCGTCGCCCAGAGCGTTCTGCATCACGCGCACCGCTCCATCGGCGTCTTCCGAGGGCTGCGTGATGTGGTAGGCGTCGCCGGACATTCCGTATCCGGTCAACTCGGCCAGAATTTTTGCGCCCCGCCGCCGCGCGAACTCCAGTTCCTCAAGAATCAGCATGCCGGCGCCTTCTCCGATCACGAAGCCGTCGCGATCGCGGTCGAACGGCCGGCTGGCTTTCTCCGGAGCGTCATTGCGCGTGGAAAGCGCCCGCATGGCGGCGAACCCGCCCACGCCCATCGGCGTGATCGCGGCTTCCGCGCCGCCGCAGATCATGACATCGGCATCCGAGCGCGCAATCAGCCGGAACGAATCGCCCACCGCATGCGCGCTCGAAGAGCAGGCCGTGCAGGTTGCCGAATTCGGCCCTTTCGCGCCATGGCGGATGGAAACGAATCCGGATGCGAGGTTCACAATCGATGCGGGAATGAAGAAAGGCGAAATGCGCCGCGGGCCGCCCTGCATGAGCGCCGTGTGCTCGCGCTCGATGACGTCGAATCCCCCGATGCCCGAGCCAATGTAGACGCCCGTTCGCGGCGCGATTTCCGGCGTCACCTTCAGGCCCGCCTGCTCGAGCGCGAACCCCGACGCCGCTATCGCGAACTGGATGAACAGGCCCATCTTCTTGATTTCTTTTTTTTCGATGAAGCGGAGCGGATCGAACCCTTTGACTTCCGCCGCAAAGGTAACGGGAAAACCGGTGGTATCGAAATGGGTGATGGGCGCAGCACCGCTGCGGCCGGCCAGAAGATTTTGCCACGTTTCTTCCGTACCGACGCCGAGCGCGCTGACAAGCCCCACGCCTGTGACGACAACCCTGCGGGTCAATGCGGATCCCTCCTCGGAACGGCCGTGCGATGGTCAGTCAGTTTTTGGCGGGCTTTCCGTGGGACTGGATGTAATCAATGGCGTCCTTCACGGTCTGGATCTTTTCTGCATCCTCGTCCGGGATTTCGATTTCGAAGGTCTCTTCGAACGCCATCACCAGCTCGACGATGTCGAGCGAGTCCGCACCGAGGTCGTCTACAAAATGGGCGTTCGGCGTTACTTCCGCTTCGTCCACACCGAGCTGTTCAACAATGATCTGCTTGACCTTTTCTTCGATAGATGCCATCCAGTCTTCCTCCTTGCCTGAGGTGGGTTCGCCATTCTAACCGCCCGCCCCCAGACCGTCAAGTGAAACAAATACCGCCCGCTCTTCAAACCGTCGCTACGCCATTATGCCATGTACATTCCGCCGTTGATGTTGAGCACGTGTCCTGTAATGTAGCCTGCCTCTTCGGAAGCAAGGAAACGGACTCCGAGTGCGACCTCCCGATCCGTTCCCATGCGCCCCAAGGGGACCATCTCCAGAATACGGCGGTGAATCTCCTGGGGCAAGCCCGCGGTCATGGCCGTGTCAATAAAACCGGGCGCCACGGCGTTCACCGTGATGTTCCGCTTCGCAACCTCCGCCGCAACCGCCTTGGTGAGTCCAATCAGGCCGGCCTTGGAAGCGATGTAATTAGCCTGGCCCGGATTTCCGATCTCGGCGACGACGGAGGAAATGTTGATGATCCTTCCGTAGCGCTGCCGCACCATGCCGGGCAGGACTTCCCGAATGCAATAATAGGCGCCATCCAGATTCGTGCGCAAAACCGATTGCCAATCTTCCGGCTTCATCCGCAGCAAGAGGTTGTCGCGAGTGTGCGCCGCATTGTTGACCAGGATGTCTATTTTTCCGAAATCGGCAAGCGCTTTCGCCATGCCCGCCTTCACCGATTCGAGTTCGCCTACGTCCATGCCCACGACGAGGGCTTTTCGGCCAAGCGCTTCGACTTCTTTCGCGACGGAATTCAGTTTTTCGACGTTCCGGCTGGCCAGCGCCACGTTCGCTCCCGCTTCGGCAAGCGTCAAAGCGCACGCGCGCCCGATGCCTTGCGACGCGCCCGTGACCACCGCAATTCGTCCTTCGAGATTCATGAGCTTCCCTTATAGATGTGCCAGCCGCTCAAGTGTTTCATTGAGCGTGGCAGAATCCTCGGCGCGCAGTGTTTCCGCCGCACGATCAATCTGGCGCACGAGACCGGAAAGCACTTTTCCGGGTCCGGCTTCGATGAAGAGCGACACGCCTTCCGACTGCAATTTTTGGACCGTCTCCGTCCAGCGGACGGGCGCGGTCACCTGCCGCTTCAATCCTTCGCGCACGGTTCTTGCGTCATGCACGGCCTGGGCGTCAACATTGTTGACGAGCGGCGGATGAGGGTCGCTGATTCGAACTTCGTCCAGGTCGCGCCCCAGGCGTTCGGCGGCGGGCTGCATCAAAGCGCAATGGAAAGGCGCGCTCACATTCAGCAGAATCGCGCGCTTTGCGCCGCGCGCCTTCGCGAGTTCCACCGCGCGCTCGACCGCGCCGCGATGGCCGGCAATCACGATCTGCGCGGGCGAATTGAGATTCGCCGGTGAAAGGACTTCGCCTTGCGCCGCCTCGCGGCAGACCGCGTCAACTGCTTCCATCGAGAGTCCGAGCAGGGCCGCCATCGCTCCTTGTCCCACGGGGACGGCGCTTTGCATATACTCTCCGCGTTTTCGGACCAGTCGCACGGCGTCCTTGAAGTCGAGCGCTCCGGCGACGACGAGCGCTGAATACTCGCCCAAGCTGTGTCCCGCCACGTAATCGGGCCGAACCCCTTTGGCCTTGAGCGCTTCGGCCGCCGCCACTGAAACCATCAGGATGGCCGGTTGCGTATTCGCCGTTAGCTGCAACGCCTCCTCAGGCCCGTCAAAGCACATTCGGGAAAGAGAAAAACCAACGGCTTCGTCCGCTGCCTCAAAGACCCTGCGTGCTTCCGGAAATCCCTCGGCAAGCTCGCGCCCCATTCCCGCATATTGCGAACCCTGGCCTGGAAAAAGAAACGCTGTTTTTGGCAAGAATGCCTTTCCTTGGGTAAGTGCGGGACCGTCTGAAATTGCCTCACCGCCTGGAGGAAGTGAGAATGCTCACCGGCCCCAATGCGACGCCGGTCTCAGCTTACCATCTGACCAGCAATCCGCCCCAGGTCACGCCCGCGCCGAACGCCGACATCAGAATCAAATCGCCCTTTTTAATCCGCCCGCTGCGCACGCATTCGTCGAGACAAATGGGAATGGAAGCGGAAGATGTGTTCCCCGTCCGGCTGATGTTGGAGTAAACCTTTTCCGCGCCGATGCCTAGCCTGTCGCGAACCGCATTGGTGATGCGCTGGTTTGCCTGGTGAGGGATGAACAAAGCGAGCTGGTCGGGGCAGACGTTCGCCTGTTCGAGGACCCGCCGCGATACGTCTTCCATGCTGCGAACGGCCACTTTGAAAAGCTCATTGCCGCGCATTTTGATGTAATGATCGCGAGCGGTGACCGTTTCGCAGCTCGCGGGCTTGCGCGCACCGCCGGCGGGGATATAGAGATGGTCGGCAAAAGCGCCGTTCGTGTGCATTTCCGAGGCGAGAATGCCGCTCGGCGGCTCGACAGGGCCGAAGACGGCGGCAGCCACGCCGTCGCCGAAAATCACGCACGTGGCCCGGTCGTGATAGTCCACGTACCGGGAGAGCAATTCTGCGCCGATGACGAGCGCATATTTTGCTTTCTGCGTCTTGATGTATTGCTCGGCCACGGTCGCGCCGAAAAGGAAACCTGAGCATGCCGCGGCAAGATCGAACGAACAGCAGGGGTGCGCCCCGAGCTGCGTCTGGATGAATGCCGCCGTCGAAGGCAGAGGCATGTCCGGTGAAATCGTCGAGCAGATAATCAGGTCGAGGTCCTGCGGTTCGAGGCCCGCCATGGCGAGCGCCTTCCGCGAAGCTTCCGCCGAGAGCAGGGAAGTGGTTTCCTCGGGCGCGGCCTGGCGGCGTTCTTTGATTCCGGTGCGCTCCGTGATCCATTGATCGGAAGTATCCACGAGCTTTTCGAGATCGTGATTGGTGATGACTTTGCCGGGCAGGGCTGTTCCGGTGCCCAGAATCCCCGCTGCAATTTCCATGCTTGGCCCCCGTGATTCAGGTTGATGCGCGGCTCAAGGCCGCCGCGCTCAGCTCGCTCTCAATCTTTTCATTGACTCGCCCGGCGGAAAACTCGGCCGCCGCGCGAATCGCGTTCTTGATGGCGTTCGCATTCGAGCGTCCGTGGCAGATCATACACACGCCGCGCACGCCGAGGAGCGGCGCTCCGCCGTACTCGGAATAGTCCACGCGCTTCTTGAAGTTCTGGAACGCTTTCCGCGAAAGCACGTAACCGACCTTCGAGGAAAGTGTGGCGGAGAGCGCCTCTTTCAGCAGCGACGAAATTGCTTCGATGAGTCCCTCGCTGATCTTGAGCGCCACGTTCCCGATGAAGCCGTCCGCCACGACGACCTCAACCCGGCCGTTATAAAGGTCGCGCCCCTCGACGTAGCCGACAAAATCGAGAGGCAATTGCTTGAGCAGGCCGTAGGCTTCGCGCGTCAGGTCGTTCCCTTTGTGTTCTTCCTCGCCGTTCGAAAGCAGGCCGACGCGCGGCCGCGAGGCGTTGAAAATCACGCGGTAGTAGATTTCCCCCATCACCGCGAATTGCTCAAGATGGCGCGGCTTGCAGTCCACATTGGCGCCGACGTCGAGCATGACCGCGGCGCGCCCCCGGGAAGTCGGGAAGACCGCCGCGAGCGCGGGCCGGTCCACGCCTTCAAGCGGGCCGAGAACGATCTTGGCGGTCGTCATGACCGCGCCCGTGTTTCCCGCGCTGATCATGCCGTCCGCTTTCCCGTCCCGGACCAGCCGAGCCGCCACCCGCATGGAAGAATCCCGTTTGCGGCGGAAGGACTTGGCCGCCGCGTCTTCCATGGTGATCACTTCCGACGCGTGAACGACTTCAATCGGCAAATCACGGGAGGCGTGGCGGGCGATTTCCCGCCGGAGCTTACCCTCGTCGCCCACCAGAAGCACGCGCGCGTAGCCGGCACGGGCCGCATGGATGGCGCCTTCGATTTCAGGCAAAGGCGCTGCGTCCGTGCCCATCGCATCCAACGCAATGCATCGCAAGGTCATCGGGATAGATAGACGATTCACCTTCGACGGCACGCTGCCTTCGCGTCCCGTTCAAAAGGGGAAACGCGTTCTTCCACGCTATGCTGTTTCTTTCACCAGGACCGCCTCACGCCCCCGATAATAGCCGCAATGGGGACAGACCCGGTGAGGCAGCTTGGCCTCATGGCAATGCGGGCACTCAGCGAGTGACGCCGCGGACAGATGGTCGTGGGCGCGGCGACGATTGCGTCGCGCCTTGGAATGCCTACGCTTCGGATTTGGCATATAAACTCTCTCTTTGTAATGAAACTCTCTGTGGCCCTTTCACGAACGGCCTGAAGCCGCTCCTTGACCGGCAAAAACTTTCTCCGCTGGGTCAGAGGCCACAAAGCGCGCCCTCAGCGCTCCTTGAGAGAGGCAAAGGGCGAGGTTCCAGTCACGGGCGCGCACTGACACGCTTCCACGTTCCTGTTGACTCCACAAACGGGGCACAGGCCGCGGCAATCTTCTTTGCAGACGACCTTCATCGGCACCGAAAGGATGACCTGTTCGGTTACAACGTCCGTGAATTCGATTCCCCTGCCCGAGTAAAACCCGATCTCCAGGTCGTCGCGCGAGATTTCAATCTCCTCTTCGCGCGCGATATCCGTCACGGGCCGATAGAACAAGTCGAATTCCGGGTCAACGGCGATCTCAACCGGCGCGAGGCACCGGTCGCACCAGGCCTCAATGCGGGTCTTGAGGCTGCCTTGAATTCGAATTTCGGCGCCGGCCAGGCCCGCCGAAGCTTGCACCTTCAATGGCGCAGACTGCCGAAATTCCGCTCCGTGGTAATCAAGCTTACCCGGGGCATATGTCTCCGAGACCTCGATGCGATGAAGCGCAAGCTCCTCGGGCGTAATCAGCATCGGCCCCTCGACGGCCCAAAATCTTAATTATAGCCCGCCCGGAGGCCGTGTCAACGCAGCAGCGATCGCCGGCGCAGCGTCCTCCGCCCTGCCTCGCGGCCACTGCGCCTTTCCTCTTGCGCTTGAATCAGTGGCCGTACATCGGCATGTTCATCTGCTTGGGCGTGCCGGTTATCTCGGATGTCTGACCCGTCAGGACCTTTTCCAACTCGATGGTTCCCTGCGCAGAGGCCGTTTTAATCAACCCAAACGCGGGCCCGCTTTTTGAGACCCATTCATCGCTCGTCACCCCATTGGCGGAGCTGCGCAGGTGATCGCAAAGAAACGTCCCGCCGGGAACCGTAATGGTCTCTATTCCAACGGTCGTGGACGAACTGTTCGCTATTGCACTTTGCATGGATTTCTTCATCATTCCCATCATCATCAGCGGCATTTCCATCGGCGGTCGCCCGGGGGGTTGCATAATCATTTCCTTGATATCGGGCTTGCCGTTTGTGAAGACCATCAGCAACTTTGTTATGTTGGTTCCGTGTCCCGGGATGGTCATTCGCTCCTCAAACCAATAGCCCTCTTGCCCTCCAAGCGTGTCCTTGCCCACGATGGCCCAGGTCATTTCCGATTGATGGCCATCTTTTGTGGTGATCCGGTAAACGCCGCCCGATCCCACCTTCGGGTTTGGATGATCCCACCAATGGCCCTGCGCCCAAAGCGAGGGCATTGCCGTGCTCGCAATCAACACCGAAAGAATGGTAGCTATTTTCCACCGCATGTTAATCCTCCGTAATTCACCCTCCGCTCTTCAGATTTTGGAAAAGCGAGCAATAACGAGCAGATTAGGCCGTAAAATGAGTTTGCCCGGGTTTTTCCAAACCTCCGGCGGATGCTGGTCGCCTGGCGGGCTGGCTTTCGAGCGCGCTCCGTCGCCAAGCTTCCGAGCCATCAACTTCAAATGAAATAGGAATCGAAAACACTTTCCCGCAAACTTAATAGAATCGGAACCAACCCTTTCCCAGCGGAAGTTACGATAACCCATGGTCCCGGCGGCGTCAACCTCTCCCTGCGTTCTCTCCCTGCGTTCGGAATGGAGATTGAACTGGGGAATGCGTTCAGTGGGGAGGAGTGGAATACCAGGCGGGGGGCGAATCCGAGTGGAACAATAACCCCGGCCCAGCCCTGCCATCATCACGAAGAGGGCGAAACTTCTGCGAAGGCGCTCTTTTGGCCTTGCTTTGGCGTAAGCTAAATGGTACAAGCAACAGCACACGAGGTGCGTTGCCGGCTTTCGGCAAGGGGTGAGAATTCTCATGAAAAGAATCTCTGCGTTGTCCTTTTCCCTTCTGCTCTTTGGGCCGTTCGCGTTCGCGGGCGGCAAAATGACAACTTCAATGCTTCTAAAGCAAATGGCCGAGGCGCTTGGCGGAGCTTCGAACATCAACAAAATCCACTCCATCTATTACAAATCGGACAATATTGTGATCACCGCGGGTTCCCCGCTCGCCGGGATGGGCGTGCAGATTCCGATTGCGAACACGCAAGTAAAGGTCTGGCTGACCTCTGACGGGAAATATCGAGCCGTCATGCGGTCGGCGGCGATGCAGGTCTCTCCCGTCGTCACTGTCCTCTCACCTGGGGAGCAAAGCGTTACCGTTCCGGTCAACGTGACGTCGGCGATGGGCTACACGCCGCTAGTGTAGCGTCTCATAGGCAGCTTTACAGCGGGCGATCTTTTCCATGATCTTTTCAATCTTTGCAGTCCAAACGAAGGGCTTGGGATTTTGGTTGTGGTGATCCACGTATTCGCGCACGGC
>JAKASG010000025.1 GCA_021828285.1 Acidobacteriota bacterium
AGGCGGGAAGATGCGGTTTGCTGCGCGACTTCAGGCGCTGAGACCGAAAATTTGCACCCGCCGCGCGCCGGACTTCACAGATTTGCGCTGGACGGGTTATGCTGCTCCTTCCGCGTGGCGGAGAAAAGCGAGGGATGCACCATGGCGAAAAATTTCAAAGACCTGACCGAGCAGGAAATTCTGGCGCTCGCCATTTCACTCGAAGAAGACGATGGGCGCATCTACGCGGATTTCGCGGAGGGTCTGCGCCAGGATTATCCGGCGACGGCAAAGATTCTCGATGAAATGCGTGCGGAAGAATCCGAGCATCGCAACAACCTGATTCAAATGTACCGGCAGCGATTCGGAGACCACATTCCGCTCATCCGCCGGACGGAAGTGAAGGGCTTCATCAAGCGGCGACCGATCTGGCTGCTTCGGCCGCTGAGCGTCGAGCAAGTCCGCAAGCAGGTGGAAATCATGGAACTTGAGACGCGCCGCTTCTACGAGCGTGCGGGCGAAAAAGTCGCCGACGCTTCGACTCGCGCGCTTCTCGATAACCTTGCGGAAACCGAACGCAAGCATTCCGCGATGGCGGAATCACTCGCGGAGCAGCATCTCACGCCTGACTCGCGCACCGCGGAAGCAGCCGCCGAGCGCCGGAAGTTTCTGCTCCAGGTCGTCCAGCCGGGACTCTTAGGCTTGATGGATGGTTCCGTTTCGACGCTGGCTCCGTTGTTCGCGGCCGCTTTTCTGACGCGCACGAGCTCGGACGCGCTGCTCGTCGGTCTCGCCGCCTCGATTGGCGCGGGAATTTCCATGGGCTTCGCCGAGGCGCTATCCGATGACGGTTCGCTCACGGGGCGAGGACTTCCTCTGGCGCGCGGTGTGATTTGCGGCCTGATGACCATGGCCGGCGGCTTAGGCCATACCCTCCCTTTTCTGATTGCGAACTTCCATCTTGCCCTCACGCTTGCCGTCATCGTGGTCGTCGTGGAGCTTTCCGCCATGAGCTACATTCGGCACCGTTACATGGATACGCCGTTGGTCTCCGCCGCCCTTCAAGTCATGCTCGGCGGCGCGCTCGTTTTCCTTTCCGGAATCCTGATTGGCCGCGCGTAGCGCCGCCAACGCGAAATTCCATTTACTCGGTGGAAAGCTCAGGGTAGAATCACAAACTCATTGCGAAGTTTTGGAGAGCCTCGATGACGGAGTGGACTGAACCCCTCAAAATTCGTCCGGCGCGCCCCGATGACGCGCGGGAAATCGCCCGCATCTACAATCAGGGCGTGCAGGACCGCATGGCGACGTTTGAGAATTCCTACGTCACGCCCGAGGAGCGCTACCTGTGGCTTGCGGCGCGGCCGGAGAAATATCCCGTGCTCGTCGGGGAAGTGAAGCACACGCTGATGGGCTGGGCGTCGCTGGCGCCTTACAGTCCCCGCCACTGCTATGACGGAATCGCCGAGCTTTCAATTTATATCGAGCGAAGCCTGCGAGGCCACGGCGTGGCGCTCGACCTGATGAAGGCCATGCAGAACGCCGCGCGTGAGAAAGGCTTCCACAAGCTGATCGGCCGGATCGTCGCCGATAACGAGCCGGCGCGTAAACTGTGCCAGGTCACTGGCTGGCATGAGGTGGGTGTGCACGAGAAACACGGCAAGCTTGGCGCGGAGTGGCACGACCTGGTGCTCGTCGAATACACCATTCCCGAAAATCTCAAGTAATGCGCGGCCGGGCCGCTGGCGCCGGCAAATGCTCGGGTTCCAGTCTCGTCGCCGCCTGTCCGGTGGCGCTACATGAAAGGTTCGCGGAGGCGGCGAATGTTGAGCAGGGATCGAAGCTCATGCTTCAAATAGCTAAAAGCCTCGCTTGTGTTGTCAGCGAAGCGGATCAGGTTTAAGTCTTCAGCGTCAATCGTGCCGGACTGGCGAAGCCAATCAAAGTTGATCGCTTTCTTCCAGTAATGCGATCCGTAGAGCAGGATCACAGCGCGATGTCCAAACTTGCCCGTTTGGATGAGCGTCAGAAATTCCCAAAGCTCGTCCATGGTTCCAAACCCCCCGGGGAAGACGACCAGCGCGCGGGCCGGCTGTGCGAACCACAGCTTGCGCATAAAAAAGTATTTGAAAAGCAAGCTGAGCTCCGGCGTGATATACGGATTCGGCGCCTGCTCTTCCGGCAGCCTGATATTCAACCCGATGGAAATCCCCCCCGCTTCCGATGCCCCGCGGTTGGCCGCTTCCATGATGCCCGGTCCGCCGCCCGAGCAAACGACGAGAAAATGCCGGCTCTGGTGGAGAGAAAGCGACCACTGCGTAATGCGCTTCGCGAGGTCGCGCGCCTCCTCGTAATAGCGCGACATTCGCACCGCCATTTCCGCCGCGTGCAGTTCGGCGCTGCTCGGGGCCGGGCGGACGCCTTTCTTGCGCGCCTCGAGGTCGCGCAGCTTTTCAAGCGCCGCTTGCCGCGGCAGGATTCGCGCTGAGCCGAAAAAGACGACGGTGTTCTGGATGCCCGCTCGGCGGAAGCGGGCCTGCGGCTCCAGATATTCCGCCGCAATGCGCAAGGCGCGCGCATCGGGACTTTGGATGAACTGCGGGTTCAAGTAGGAAAGCTCCGGAACAGAAATCGGCTTGGTCTTTTTTTCAGCCAAAAAGGCTCCTTAACGGATGGGCGTTTCAGTGCGGCCCTTCCGGCCGCGGCACGACATCATACCGAATCTCGTGCTTGCTGGAAACCATGGAAGTCTTTCCCGCATCTGGCCGCTCAGCGCCGCGTAGAGCTGCGACGCGCGCGGAAGCCTGGACTTTGGCCGAAAGCGCGAGATTCGAATTCCAGCATTTCGGGCAGATGCGCGGCGAAATACTCCCAGTTATGTCCGCCGGGATAAAGGTGAAAATCGTGCGGAATTCCACGGGCGGTCAGGATGCGGTCAAGCGCTCGCGCGCCGTGTTCGAATCCGTAGCCGTCCTGGGCGCCGCAATCGAAATAAATCTTCATGCCGGCGAGCCGCGCCGTCCGCGCCAAAGTGAGCGGACTATTCTCTTTCCAATATGCCGCGTCGGGCGGTGTTCCGAACGCTCCGCCGAGCATCAGGCCGAGCGCCCGTGCAACGGGTCCCGCTAGGGTTTCGGCGCGGAAATGCGCGATCAGCGCCGCGCTCTCCGCGCCTGCGGAGCCAAACAACCAGGGATGGCGGAAGGCCAGGTGCAGCGCCCCGTATCCGCCCATGGAAACGCCCGCGATGCCTCGATATTTGCGGCCGGGAAGCGTGCGGTAATGCCGCTCAATGTACGGCAAAAATTCCCTGATGAAAAAATCCTCGTAACGCTCGCGGCCGTTCTGCGAGTTGATGTAGAAGCTCGAATCGGCATCCGGCGTCACGATCAGGAACTTGCCCATGCGGCGGGACGACCACAAATCTTCGATCAAGTTGAGGCCGCCGTTGCCGATCAGAAACTGCCGGTTTTCGCCGAGGCCGTGGAGCAGATAAAGCACCGGGTAGCGGCGCGTTTTGCCGGACGCGTAGCCCGGCGGAAAGATGATGCAATATCCGACGGCGCGATGGAGAATGCGGCTGGGCGCCGATTGGCATTGCGCGCTCGCGGTCGCCGCGCGACAGGGGAATTCGGCGAGAGCGGAGAAGAGCAGAAGCAATCCCGCTGCCCGGAAGATGCTTCCGCGCCTACTCATAGCGCAGCGCCTCAACCGGATCGAGCCGGGCCGCGCGCGATGCGGGATAAATTCCCGCCGCCAGACTGACGGCGACCGCAAAGAGAATCGCGCCGACCGCAAGCCACCACGGCACGAACGAAATATCCACCGGCGGCAGGTTGCGGTGATGCAGGTAAACGTCCGTACCGAAAGTGAGCGCGCGCCCGATGGCCCATCCGAGCGCCACACCGAAAATCCCTCCCACAAACCCCATGACTCCCGCTTCAGAGAAAAATAGCTCCCGAACGTCCCGGTCGGCGGCGCCGAGCGCTTTCAGCACGCCGATTTCACGCCGCCGCTCGAGAATGGCCATCACCAGCGTGTTCACGATCCCAAGCGTTGCAACCACCAGCGCGAGCCCGCCGAAGATTCCCAGTAGAAGATCGAACACCGCGAAGAACAGGCGGAGGTTGCGCGTCGTATCGAGCAGGGAAAACGTTGCGAACCCCATTTTCTTGATGGCCGCTTCGACCGCGGCCACTTTCGAAGGATCGGTGACGCGCACGGTCACGGTCGAATATGTCGGCTGGGGAGTCGGCCCGTGCAGGAATTGCCGGAGATCGCTGATTTGAGTCGCGTGCAGTTTTTCGGACACGCGCAGCGGCACGAAAAGCTGGCCGCGGCCGAAATGGCCGAAGCCTTCGGGGTCCGTCTTCACAATACCGACGATTTTGAGCTGCGTTTCCCGCAGCACAATCGAAAATCCCGGCGAAGCCCCCTTCGTCGAGGCGTCTGCGGCGGACGAACTCTTTTTTCCGCCCGCCGCGGCCAGAGGCTCGCGCTCCGCATAGCGGACCGCCATTTCTTTTCCGACGAGCGAAGCCGGATTCTTTGCAATCCTGCGCGCGAATCCGATTTGCAGGATCGCTTCATCCGCCGTTGGACTCGAGAAAAACCGTCCTTCCATCCCGTCGAACGCGCCGCCCGAGCGGTCGGACAAAGGAATGCCTCCGACGATGGCCGGGAAGGAATTTCCGCCGTAGCGAGCTTCGGTGAGAAAGCGAATCTGCGGGTAAACCTCGATGACATTTCGAAGGCGCGCCATCGCCTGCATCGCATCCTCGTCGAGCGGCGGCGATTTCTTCGGCGGCGCGGGATTCGGCCTGCTTTCGAACCGGCGAAATCCCGAATGCGGCATTACGAAAATGGCGTTGAAAAGTCCCGTGCGCGCCAGGTGCTGCGCCACCAGGCGCTGCAAGCCGACGCCAAGCGATAGCATGGCGACGAGCGACGCCACGCCGACGCCAATGCCGAGCGTCGTCAGCGCATTTCGCAAAACTGCTTCCCGCAGGTTGCGCGCCGCGAGTTCTGTCAGGTCGCGAATTTTCACGCTGCGGCGAGCCTCCCGTCCTGCATCGTGGCGAGCCGCCCGGCGAATTGCTCGGCCAGCGGGCGCTCGTGCGTCACCAGCACGATGGTTGCGCCGAGGGTTTGGTTGATTTCTCTCAGAAGCTCTAGGATTTCGACGCCCGTTGCGCTGTCGAGATTGCCCGTCGGTTCGTCGGCGAAGAGGATGGCCGGGCGATTGACCAGCGCGCGTGCGATGGCGCCTCGCTGCTGTTCGCCGCCCGAAAGTTCCGCCGGGCGGTGCTCCCGTCGCTTTTCAAGATGTACTCGCTCGAGCGCTTCCCGCACTCGTTGGGCGCGCTCCCTGCGCTCGACTTCCGCCAGGCGCAGCGGCAGCTCCACGTTTTCTTCGAGCGTCATGCGCGGCAACAGGTTGAACGCCTGGAAAACGATGCCGGCCGTTTGGCTTCGATATCGTGCCAGCTCGCGCCCGTCGAGCGCCGCCAGATCCCGTCCTTCGGCGAAGATCGCGCCCGAGGTCGGACGGTCGAGGCCGGCCATCAGGTTCAGCAGCGTGGACTTTCCCGAACCAGACGCTCCGAGCAATGCCAGAAATTCACCGCGATGAATTGAAAGCGTCACGTCATCCACGGCGCGGATCAGCGCCTCGCCCATCCTAAAATGCCGGGACACTTTCTCCGTTCGGATTGCAAAACCATCACAATTCGCCAAACATTCCCCTCACCAAGGTTAAAGACGTGCTGCGGCGCTCGCGGGTTTCCGGCGCGCCCGCCGAAGTTCTTCAGCCACGCCCGCTGCGCGCTTCGAGAGTCATTCGGATTCCGCGCCTGGGACGCAGCGTGATGATCGGCTGCAATTCAATCCGCTGCCCCGGCACGAGCTGCATTCGCCACTTCTGTGCGATCGTCGCAATCAGCAGCACGCCTTCCATCCAGGCGAACGCTTCGCCGATGCATCGCCGCGGTCCTCCCCCGAAAGGGAAAAAGGCGGTTTTCGCGGGCCAGGCGCCGGGCTTGGCGCGCTTGCCGTCCTCGAGCCACCGCTCGGGGTTGAAGCGTTGGGGCTCCGGGAAAAATCGCGCGTCGCGGTGCATCACGAACGGGCTGACGAAAACCACCGAGCCCTTGGGAATCGTGTATCCGCCGATTTCAACGTCTTCAAGCGCTTCCCGTCCGATCAGCCAGGCGGGGGGGTAAAGCCGCATCGCTTCCGCAAACACGGCTTCGCAATAGGCGAGGTCGGCGATATCATTCGCTCCCGGCAGCCGCCCGCCGAGCGCGCGGTCGAGTTCGGCGTGGAGTTTCACTTCAACGTCGCGATTTTCGGAAAGCAACATCCAGGTCCAGGTGAGCGCGTTCGCGGTGGTCTCATGGCCGGCCAGGAAAAGCGTCATCACTTCATCGCGCAATTGCTCGTCGGTCATTCCTCCGCCGTCACCTTCGCTGTCGCGGGCTTCGAGGAGCATCGAAAGCAAGTCGTCCGATTCGACGTTCCGCTTCCGCCGATCCTCGATGATCCGGTAGATCGTCGCATCGAGTCGCTCGCGCGACCGATGAAATTTCCGGTGCATCGGCAAGGGCACTTTGAGCAGCCAGTCTGAGCGCGGCAGCATCATCCGGGGAAAGATCCGCAGGAACACGCTGAGGCCCTCGCGGATTTCCTGGGACTCCGATTCGACGTCCGCATCGAAAAGAACTTTTGCGACGATGGCCATCGTCAGACGATGCATTTCCGCCGAAACGTTCAGCGTGGCGCCATCTTTCCATCGCTTGCGCGCCCGTGCTGCGTAATCCGCCATCACTTGCGCGTAAACCGCGACCCGCTGCTTGTGAAACGCTCCAAGCGCGAGCCTCCTCTGCCGCAAATGATATTCCCCTTCGCTCGTCAGCAGACCGTTGCCGAGAACGATCCGCGCCCGCTGCAGCGCGCGGCTCTTCTTGAATTTGTCCGCCTGCGTCACGAGCACGCTCTTCGCCAGGTCGGGATGGTTCAGCGCGTACATTTCAAGGCCCATCTGCTCGAAGCAGGCGACGTCTCCGTATTGGCGGGCGAGCCTCGTCAGGAAGCCCAGCGGATCGCGCCGCATCGTGGGGAGATATTTTCTTGGAAATCCGTAGCGCGGCCCCGGAGGGCGTCCCATCGGCTTAACGGCAGGATCGAAGGTGATTGTTTCTGCTGGCACGGCGCGTCCGTATTCGGGCGATCGCAAGTGAGCCGGCTGGGACTCGAACCCAGAACCCCTGCCTTAAAAGGGCAGTGCTCCACCATTGAGCTACCGGCCCGGCCACAAATTAAACTTACATCATCCCTCCGCTTTCCGTAAACCGCAAAGTTCGGTGGCCTTACGAATTGACACCTTTGCGGCCAGGCCATAGTATCGTTATATACGCTTCATTCGGCGTGCTTCGCGAGCGATGAGGGAGTGCGAGCGCTCGCAAAGGTTCTATGAGCATTGCATATCTGGATGGATCGTCGGGCATCAGCGGCGATATGTTTCTCGGCGCGTTGATGGACGCCGGTGTGGACGCGGACCGGTTGCGGGCGGAATTGAAGAAGCTGCCCGTCGAGCATTACGAAATCAAAGTGGGCCGCGTGATGCGCGCCGGGATTTCCGGGGCGCGGGTTGAAATTTCGGTGACCGCGGATCAGCCGCATCGCCATCTCCGCCACATCGAAGATCTGATCGGGAAAGCGGATATTTCGGAATCAGCGAAAGCGAACGCGCTCGCGGCCTTCCGCAAAATCGCGGAAGCGGAAGGCAAGCTCCACGCGAAGCCGGCCGAACACATTCATTTTCATGAAGTCGGCGCCGTGGACGCGATTCTCGATATCGTCGGAACGTGCCTGGGATTTGAAATGTTGGGCGCGCCGGAGGTGATTTGCTCGCCGCTCAATCTCGGCAGCGGGCGCGTTCAGGCGGCGCACGGCTCACTGCCCGTTCCCGCCCCGGCCACGGCGGAATTGCTGAAAGGGATTCCCGTTTATTCGTCCGACGTTGCGGGCGAACTGGTGACGCCGACGGGCGCGGCTTTGGTCGCGACGCTCGCCTCGGCCTTCGGCCCCATGCCGCCGATGACGATTGATCGCATCGGCTATGGCGCGGGCGCGAAGGAATTTGCCGGCCATCCGAACATCGCGCGGCTCTTTCTCGGCAAGCGCGTCGCGGATCGGGAAAGCGCCGCGGGTGCGTCGCCCGAAGAAAACGTCGCCGTCATCGAAACTCATCTCGACGACCTGAGCCCGCAACTCTACGCCTATTTCGCCGAGCGCGCGCTCGCCGCGGGCGCGCTCGATGTCGCCTGCGCCCCGCTGCAGATGAAAAAGGGCCGGCCGGGATTCCGCGTCACCGTCATCGCGAAGCCCGAGCAGGCGGATGCGCTCGCAAATCTTCTCTTTGAGGAAACGACCACGCTCGGCGTTCGCATTTACGAAGCGCGCCGCAAAACGCTCGAGCGCGAATGGGTGAGCGTTTCGACCGGCTACGGCGCCGTGCGCGTGAAAGTCGCACGGCAAAACGGCCGAATCCTGAACGCTGCTCCCGAATTTTCCGATTGCGAGCGGATCGCGGCGGAAAACAAAGTGCCGCTCAAGGAAGTGATGGCCGCCGCCATCGCCGCCTTTCGGGAAAAGACGATCGAAACACTGAGCCATTGAGTGATTGAAACAATTCCACGATGAAGAAATTCTTCTTAACGACGCCCATCTACTACCCGAACGCGCGCCCGCACGTGGGCTCGGCGTACACCACGATCGTGTGCGACGCCCTTGCGCGCTACAAGCGCATGTGCGGTTACGACGTGGCCTTTTTGACCGGAACGGACGAGCACGGTGAAAAACTTCAGCGGGCGGCGGACGCGGCAGGTGTGCCCGTCGAGAAATTCGTCGCCGAAAAGCGAAAGCTGTTTACGAAGCTGTGGGACACGCTGGGAATCCCGCCGTACAGCGCAGAGAATCCCGCGGGATATCGCTTCGTCCACACGTCGCAAAACCCCGACCACATCAAGTCCGTTCAGTGGATGATCGAGCAGGCGCGCAAAGCCGGCTACATCGAAAAGAAGAAGTACGAGGGCCGCTACTGCATTTACGACGAGCGATACGTTTCAGATTCCGTCGAGCCTGCGAACTGCGATATCTGCGGCCGGCCGGCGGAATTGATCAGCGAAGAAAATCACTTCTTCAAATTATCGGCTTTCGCCGACCGCCTGCTCGAGCTTTACGAGAAGCAGCCGAAATTCGTCTTGCCGGATTTCCGCATGAACGAAGTGAAAAGCTTCGTCAAAAGTGGTCTGCGCGATATTTCCATCAGCCGCAGGCGCCTCAAGTGGGGCATTCCCTGGCCGGACGACCCGGAGCAAGTCGTTTACGTCTGGTACGACGCGCTGACGAGTTATTTGACCGGCATCGGCTTTCGCGGCGGCGATAAGCCTGAGCCCGACTTCGAGAAATATTGGATGGACCCCGATTCCGAGCGCGTCCACATGATTGGCAAAGACATTTTGCGCTTCCACGCCGTCTATTGGCCCGCGTTTTTGATGGCCGCCAACGATGCTTTGCCCGCGGACAAAAAGCTGCCGCTGCCTAAAACGATTTTTGCCCACGGCTGGATTTATTACGAGCAGGACAAGATGAGTAAATCGAAAGGCAACGTCGTCTATCCTGAGCCGATTGTCGAAGCGCTGAACTCTTTCGGCGCCCCCGGCAACGATGCGCTGCGGTATTACCTCTTGCGCGATACGACGCTCGGGCACGACGCCAGTTTTTCGTACGACGGGTTGGTTGATCGGTACAACTCCGACCTAGCGAATGGCCTCGGCAACCTTGCCAAGCGAACGCTTGACATGACCAAAAGATACTGCGGCGGCGTGATTCCAGATGCGTCAGACCTGAACCAGAAGACGGGAGGAGCGTGGTTCGACCCGAGAGTCGACGCCAGCCGCAAGCAATATGCGGACCGGATTTCCTCGGCGTACGAAAACTTTCAGTTTTCGGCCGCCTTGGAATTGATTTGGACGTTCGTCATTTTCTACGGCGGGCAGGGTTCGCCTGGCGTGGAGTCGGCGGACGCGGACGGATTTCTTTCTGCGTTCCAGCCTTGGGCGAAGGCCGCCGATCCCGCTCAACATTGGCTCGTTAATGGTGTCCTATACCTTACGCTTGAGCCGGTGCGAGCCGCAGCAGTGTTTGCTCACCCCGTAATGCCGGAGGCTACGCGGAGGATATGGGCGCAGCTTGGGCGCGAGCCCTATCTCGGCAATATCGAGGATCAACGATTCCCGGATTGGAAATGGAGAGGGCTTATTCCCGGCAAGAGCATCGGCGTGCCCGGCGCTGTTTTTCCACGGCTTGACAAAGCGGCGTCCTTGGCGAGGCTGAAGGAGTTTGCCGAGAAAAATCTTGGCGCGGAGACATCAATCGAGAAAGGAACAACAGTGGAACAACAACCAGAGGGAGAAAGCACGCGGGCGGAGCAGCAGCCAACGGGCGGCACGGGCTTCCAGCCTGCGAAAGAAGACACGACCAAGACGGCCGTGCCGCAAGCGCAAGCTTCGGCCGACCAAAAAATCTCCATTGAGGATTTCGCCAAAGTCGAGATGCGCGTGGGTCAAGTCGTCGCCGCGGAGCGCATTCCGAAGGCCGATAGGCTGCTGAAGCTCCAGGTGGACGTCGGCGGGGAAGTGCGGCAAGTGTGCGCCGGCATTGCCGAGTATTATGAGCCGGAAAAGCTGATTGGAATGAAAGTTGTGGTCGTAACGAATCTTCAGCCTCGAAAGCTTCGCGGCGTCGAATCGAACGGCATGATCGTGGCCGCATCCGTCGGCGAGGAAGGCCGACCGGTGCTCGCAACGTTCGCCGAAGATGTTCCGAATGGCGCGAGGTTGAAGTAGTCGCCCGTGCTTCTCGATTCCCATTGTCATCTGGACGATTCGAGCTTCGATGCCGACCGCGAAGCTGTGATCGAGCGGGCGCGCGCTGCGGGCGTTCGCTTGATGATGACGATCGCAAGCGGCGGCGCTCCCGAAGATTTTGAGGCCGGCCTGCGCATTGCCGAATCGCACGATTCGATCTACGCCGCCGCGGGGATTCATCCCCAAAACGCCGCTGAAGCTGGAGAGGGCCATTTTCAGGCGCTCGAGCGTCTGGCTGGCCGGCCGAAGTTTCTGGCGATTGGTGAAATCGGGCTCGATTATTTCCACGAGAGCTCGCCGCGAGACGTCCAGCAGCGCGTGCTCATTCGCCAGTTGGAGCTTGCTCGCGCGGTCGAGCGGCCCGTCGTTATCCATTGCCGGGATGCATGGGCGGACCTGCGCGAGATTTTCGCGGCCAGACGGGAATTTACGGACGTTCGCGGAATTCTGCATTGTTTTTCAGGATCGCGTGAGGACGCATTGCATTTCCTCGATGTCGGATTCCTTGTTTCCTTTGCTGGAAATCTGACTTTTAAAAAAGCCGAAGGAATGCGCGCCATCGCCCGAGAGCTCCCCCTCGATCGGCTGCTCACGGAAACAGATTGCCCGTATCTCGCGCCGCAGCCGAACCGCGGCAAGCGCAACGAGCCGGCCTGGGTGCGCCACGTGACCGGGGAAATCGCGTTGCTGCATGGCCTGACCGAGGAAGAAACCGGCGCACGGCTCATTCAGAATTTCACTCAGTTTTTTAAGCTGGGCGATTGATTCGCTCCGGGGCAAGCCGATTCCTCCGGGCGCAAACGCGCGGCGCGGGGCGCGTCGGCGCGTTAATGCTTCCCTTCGAGTTGTTTTTATGGGAATATCGTAACGTTGCGCGTCGCGGCTGGCCGCCGTAGTGAGAGTGCGGGTTTCAGCCGGCAGGGACCAAAGCGTGGCCATAACAAACCGTCTCAGCACCAAAGAAGTTTTCGATCTGCTCCGATCCGACCTGCAGAAGGTTGAAGAAGAGCTTTCCCGCCAGACTTCCGCAGCCACTCGTCCGATTGCGGAAATCGGCCAATATCTTCAGGCGAGCGGCGGTAAGCGGCTGCGGCCGTCGCTGTTGCTGCTCTCCGCGAAATTGTGCGGTTACGAAGGCCCCGCGAGCGCAAGGCTCGGCGCCGTCGTCGAGCTGATTCATACGGCGACGCTCGTTCACGACGATGTGATTGACAGAGCGGACACGCGGCGCGGGCGCCCTTCGATCAACTCGCGCTGGGGCAATCATCTGAGCGTGCTGGCGGGCGACTGGCTCTATATGCAGGCGTTCAACGCCGCGCTCGACGAACGCAGTTTTCCAATTCTCGACTTGCTGATCAGCTTGACCCAGGTGATGGTCGAAGGCGAGCTGCTCCAATTGATGGCGCTCAACAAGCTCGACGCGACGGAGGAGGACTATCTCGAGCTCGCTTACCGGAAAACGGCCTGCTTGTTCTCGGTTTGTTTGAAGCTGGGCGCGATCCTCGCGGGCAAGCCGCCCGAGATTGAAGAGAAGCTCGGCGCTTACGGCATCAACCTGGGGTTGGCGTTCCAGCTCACGGACGACATCCTCGATTTTACTTCCACGGAGCAAAAGCTTGGGAAGCCGGTGGGCAATGACTTTCGCGAAGGCAAAGTCACTTTGCCGATGATTTACCTGCTTCAAAAATGCGCGCCCGAAGAGGCGCTCGAAATCGAGCGCGCCTACGGCAAAAGGAGTTTTACAACCGAGCATCTCGAACCGATCTTCGATCTGATGCGCCGCTGCGGTGCGCTCGATGAGGCCCGGCGGAAAGCGGCAAATTTCGCCGAACAGGCGAAGCAGGCGCTCGCCGTCTTTCCCGACTCGATTTATAAAGACTCCTTGATGGCGCTGCCGGATTTTATCATCGAGCGAGAGTCCTGACGCCTTCGCGGAATCCCCGCCCTCATGAAGCCCCGTCATGAAACCGAAGTCAAGCTGCGGGTGGAGTCGCCGCGCCGCCTTGGCCGAAAACTCAGCGAGCTTGGCTTGGCGCCCGTGTCGGCGCGGCATTTTGAACGAAACATCCTGTTCGATTTCAAGGGATCGCCGCTTCGCAAGGCGGGTTCGCTGATTCGCCTGCGTTTTGAGGGATCGAGGGGCCTTGTGACATTCAAGGGCGCCTCCAGGAGATCGAGCCGTTACAAGGTCCGGCCGGAGATCGAGATTACGATTGAAGATTGCGGCGCTCTGCGCGCCATTTTCGAGCGGCTCGGCTTGCGGGAAACGTTTCGGTATGAGAAATACCGGACCGGTTTTGCGCCGCGTCGCGGTTCCCGAAGGGCAGGCTCGCCCTTGCTGGTTTTCGATGAGACTCCGATCGGCGATTTTATCGAGCTCGAAGGCCCTGCGGCGTGGATCAACCGCGTGGCGCGGGCCCTCGGCTATGGCCGCCGCGACTATATCACGGGCAGTTACGCGGCCCTATACCTCGCGTGGCGGCGGAAGCGCCGCGGGCAGCCGCGAAATATGGTCTTTCGAAAATCTTGATTATGGTGGGGCAGCGCGTTTGCGCTATAATTGCGATGTAGGGCGCGGTGAGGATTGCGCCGGGAGGAGTTCGCTATGGATGGCTTATTTGAGCCGATGCATCTGCTGATCATTTTGGTGATCGTGCTGATCCTTTTCGGCCCCGGCAAACTGCCGGAGCTCGGCAAGGGACTGGGAAAGGGAATTCGCGAGTTCAAGGACGCTTTGCGCGGCGGTCTGGGTTCATCGGCCGACAAGAGCGCGGACGAAAAGAAACCCTGACCGTCTCTCCGTATCGCGAGGGTATTCGACTGCCGGCAAAGCGCCGTGCCTGAATTGAAGATGTTCAGCGCTAACCTTCACTTTATTGCATTCCTTTGGCGTTTCAGACCCTCTCTATGACCTTCGAGCCTGAGGGCGCCGAAAAACCGCTCGCAGGAAACTGCCATCACCGCTGGCGAAAACAGAAAAGCGCTTTTCTGATTTCCGAGGTGTGCGACTTCTGCAAGCTGTTACGCTACAAAGCCGCGGCAACGTCCGACTGGGAATATCGCGCGCCCATCCGGTTCCAGTCTGCCCCAAACCACTAAGCCATTGCGTGGCTCTGATTCCATGACGAAGCCGGCCTTGTGGACTTCGGCGGAATTTCTCTTCGAGCGGCCCGCACGCGTCGCGGCTTGACTTCTCTCGAATTTGAACCTGATACTGGCGTTGGGCATCAAAAACGAGGAAAGCTGGTCTGGTGGTTCGAGCGAAAAACAATTCGACGGGCGGCGCTCGTGGACAGGCAGCAGGCGGGCGAATGAAAAAGAAGACGGTCTCCAGCCCTGCGTTGCTCGTAGACCTTTATGAACTGACCATGGCCGCGGGCTATTTCGAGCGCGGCCTCAATTCCCGCTCGACGTTCGAGCTGTTCGTCCGCCATCTGCCGTCCGAGCGCGCCTACCTCATTGCCGCAGGCATCGAATCGGCGCTCGATTATCTGGAAAATCTGCGCTTCGAGGATTCCGACGTGCAGTTCCTGCGAGCGCAGCCTGCCCTCAAAACCGTCAGCGACGATTTTTTCGATTACCTTCGAAAATTCCGGTTCACCGGCGACGTCCAAGCTGTGCCGGAAGGATCGCCGATTTTTGCGGAGGAACCGATACTGCAGGTGACCGCCCCGATTCCCGAGGCGCAAATCATCGAGACTTATCTCCTCTCCGTGGTCAACTTTGAAACGCTCGTTGCCTCCAAAGCCTCCCGTGTGGTGCGGGCGGCGGAGGGGCGAAGCATCCTCGAATTTGGCACCCGCCGCGCGCACGGCCCCGAAGCCGGCGTCCGCGCAGCTCGCGCAGCTTACCTGGCCGGTTGCGACGCAACGTCGAACGTTCTCGCTGGCGAGCGCTTCGGAATTCCACTGGCCGGAACCGCCGCGCACTCCTGGACGCAGGCGTTTCCGACGGAAGCCGAGGCCTTTGAGGCGCTTCTCGACACGTTTCCGGAAACCGCCGTGCTTCTTATCGACACTTACGATGCGATTGAGGGAGCGAAGCTCGCCACACGGCTCGGCAGAAAAATCCCGGGCGTTCGGCTCGACAGCGGCGACCTGCTCGAGAAGAGCTTCGAGGTGCGCGAAATTCTGGATGTGGCGGGATTTTCGGACACCAAAATCGTTGCGAGCGGCGATCTGAACGAATTCAAAATCGCGCGATTCGTGGCCGCCGGCGCGCCGATTGACGTTTTTGGCGTCGGAACCGAAGTTGCGACTTCGCGCGATGTGCCGGCGCTTAGCGTGGTCTATAAACTGGTCGAGATCCAGCGCGGAGGCCTGCGGGAAGTCAAAACAAAGTTTAGCGATCAGAAGGTTTATTCGCCCGGGCGAAAACAGGTTTGGCGGTTTTCCGAGGGCGAGCGCTTCCACCATGACCTGATTGCTTGCGCGGATGAAAATTATCCCGAAGCTCAGCCGCTGCTTGCACCAGTGTTGCGCGACGGAAGACGCGTGATTCCGCGCGAGCCGATCGCTCGGGCGCGAGCCGCAACACTCGCGAGAATCGCGCGCCTGCCGGAAGGCTTGCACGCGCTGCGGAATGCCCCCACGTATCCGGTTTTGAAGAGCGCTGCGCTCGAGCGGCTGCTCGATGAAGTGCGCGAGCTTTATTCGGCTTCCCGCGAGACGACCGGCGTCGGCAGCGCCCAGTGATCGCCCCGCGCCTTCAATGGATTTTGCGATGACGCCACTCGATACGGTCTTCGTGGACATTGATACGCAAGCGGATTTCATGCTGCCGTCGGGGAGCCTTTATGTTCCCGGAGCCATCGAAATCATTCCCCATTTGCGCACGCTTTTTGAATTCGCGCGTGAGCGCCGCATTCCCATTCTTTCCTCGGCGGACGCCCATCCGCCGGACGATCCGTCATTCAGCGAGTGGCCGCCGCATTGCGTTGTGGGAACGCCCGGCCAGCGGCGAATCCCGGAAACGCTTTGGCCGGATCCGGTGATCGTTCCGAATCACCCGCGTGCGTTTTCACCGCCGGCCGTTTGTTCGGGACAAACCATCGTCGAGAAAGTCGAATACGATTTGGCGTCCAATCCGAATTTCGATGCGATTTTGTCGTCGCTCGGCGAGCGGCGATTTGTCGTCTTTGGCGTCGCGACGGAATACTGCGTGCGCGGCGCTGTTCTGGCCCTTCGGAAGCGCGGCTGCAAAGTGACGGTGGTGACGGACGCGATTCAAGCGATTACTGACGCCGGCGGGCGCAAAGCCATTGAAGAGATGACCGCAGCGGGCGCCCAGCTCGTGACAACGCGCGAGGTCTGCCCGAGCCTCGGAGCTCACGCGTAGCCTCTCGATTGGTTGCATTCACTTCCCTTCAGCCGGGGCATCGCTTTCCTTGACGCCGCTCGCAATTTGAATTAGTTTTGCTGGCTTGGAGCCTTCTGCGTGAAATATCGGGTAAACGTCCGAAAGATGGGGCAATGCCAGGTCCGCGGCCCGGAGGTCTATTGGATGGACCGCTGGGACGACTGGGAAGAGCTTTATTTTTACATGGTGGTTGCACGCGGCGGAAACAAGACCGTCATTATCAACACCGGCCCTCCGCCGGATTTGACCGCGTTGAATGCCCGCTGGACCGCGGCTTTTGGCGAGCGCGGCGCGCTCAAACGGGCGGCGAATGAAGTTCCCGAGCGCGCTTTAGGCGAGCTCGATATCGTTCCGGGAGAAGTGGATTTCGTTCTCGTCACGCCGCTCCAGGCTTACGCCGTCGGAAATATTCCGCTCTTTCACAATGCGACGGTCTGCATTTCCCGGCGCGGCTGGATCGAAGACTTTCACGCACCCGAATACGAGATGCACGTCCCGCGGAAATTGCGGATCCCCGACAACGTTCTCACCTACCTGACTCTTGAAGCGCCGGAGAAGGTTCGCTTGCTCGGCGATGAGGAAGAAATTCTGCCGGGCGTCAAGGCGGTTTGGGTGGGCGGCCATCACCGCTCGTCTGTCGCTTATCTGATCGAAACAGAGCAAGGAACCGTCGCTGTTACAGATTGCTGCTTCAAGTATGGCAACATCGAGAGGAATCATCCGCTCGGGATCATGGAAAGCCTGCCGGAGTGCCTCGCCGCTTATGACTTTCTCGGGCGTGAAGCGGATATCGTGATTCCGCTCTACGATCCCGAAGTCCTCAAGCGGTTTCCGGAAGGGAAGGTTGCCTGAAGCAAACGCCGATGCGCCTTCAAGGCAAAGTCGCGGTCATTACGGGAGCCTCCGCCGGCATCGGCCAGGCGATTGCCGAGCTTTTCGCCGAGGAAGGCGCGAAGCTGGTGCTCGCGGACGTGGATGCCAAGAACGGCGGTCAGGTGACGGAAGCGATCCGCGCAAAGGGCGGCGACGCGCGCTTCTTCGAAGCCGATATTTCAAAAGACGCCGATGACCGCAGAATCGCTCGCGAGGCCGTGGAAGTTTTCGGGCGAATTGACGTTCTCGTAAACGATGCGGCGGCATTCGTTCTGAAAGGCTTTGACGCAACGCCGGAGGATTGGCAGCGGTCGCTTTCAACGAATGTTATGGGCACCGCGCTCGTAACGAAGTACGCCGTCGAGCATATGAAGAAAACCGGCGGCGCCATCGTCAATCTGGCTTCGATTTCAAGCTTCGTCGCCCAGCCGGATTTTTTCGCCTATAGCGCGACGAAAGCGGCGATATTGCAAATGACGCGCAACATGGCGCTCGATCTCGGGCCCTTCAACATTCGCGTGAACTGCATTTGCCCCGGCACGATCCTGACGTCCGCGACTTATCGCCATCTCAAAAATACCGGCATGAGTTTTGAGGATTTCGAAGCGGCGGAGGGCGCGAAAACGTTTCTTGGCCGCATCGGCCAGGCGCGCGAAGTGGCTCATGCGGCGCTTTTTCTCGCCTCCAATGAAGCTTCCTACATCACCGGCGCGTCGCTCATGGTGGACGGCGGATACACCGCGCAGTAAGCTGAGGATTGACGCGGCCGTTTCCCATTCGCGGAAGCGGCGGGCCGATCAGCATGAATCAAACGAAACCTCGCGTCGCGCTCTTCATCACCTGTCTCGGCGACCAATTTTTTCCGCAGGTGGGTGAGTGCGCGGTGGAGATTCTTCGCCGGCTGGGCGTGGACGTAGCATTCGATCCCGCGCAAACCTGCTGCGGCCAGCCCGCGTTCAACACCGGCTACCGGAATGAAGCGTGCGAAGTGGCGGCGCGAAATCTTGAGCTGTTCGGCGACGTGGATTACGTCGTTGCGCCCTCCGGCTCGTGCACCACAATGGTTCGGTCGTTTTACCCGGAGCTTTTCGCAGGCGACGCCGCGAGGCTCGCGCAGGTCGAGAGACTACGCGGCCGCTTCTATGAATTCTCGGAATTCCTCGTGAACGTTTTGAACGTCGAGGACGTCGGCGCGCGATTCCCGCATCGCGTTGCTTATCACGACTCCTGCCATCTGCTCCGCGAGTTGGGAATCGAATCCGAGCCTCGAAAGCTGCTGCGCGCCGTGCACGATCTGGAGCTGGTCGAGATGAGCGACTACAGGCTGTGCTGCGGCTTCGGCGGAACGTTCTCGGTGAAATTCCCGGAAGTGTCCGTCGCGATGGGCGAAGACAAAGCGCGTGCGGCTGTCGAAAGCGGAGCGGAATATCTGGTGGCGAACGATTCCGGCTGCCTGATGCACCTTGCGGGCGTCATCCATCGTGAGCGCCTGCCGCTCAAGACCCTGCATCTCGCGGAAGTGCTCGCCGGCGAGGGACCGAAATGACCGAACCGGGCGTTCAGAGCAATTCGATTCACGAGCTTGCGCGCCGCGCCATGGCGGACGCGCATCTTGAAGAAGCCTATCGCTCGTCGTCCTTACGTCTTTACACGCACCGGCTGTCGGCGATTGCGAAGGTTCCGGGCTTCGAGCGGCTGCGCGACCGTGCTCGCGAGATTAAGCGCGACGTGATGGAACACCTCGGCGATTATCTCGAACAGTTTGAGTCGAACATTATCCGGCTCGGCGGCGAGGTTCATTGGGCCCCGACCGCCGAGGAAGCTTCGGCTGCCGTGCTCGAAATTTGCCGGCGCGCCGGCGCTCGCGAAGTCGTCAAGGCGAAGAGCATGGTTGGCGAAGAAATCGAGCTGAATCACGCGCTCGAAGCCGCCGGCATCCGTGCCGTTGAAAGCGATCTGGGCGAGCTGATCGTGCAGCTCGCGGGCGAGCGTCCGGCGCACATCGTTGCTCCCGCCATCCACAAAACTCGCGAGGACGTCTCGCGACTCTTTGTCGAACACCTTCACTCCGAGCCAACAACGGAACCCGAGCGGCTTACGGCCATCGCACGCGGGGCGTTGCGCGAAATCTTCGCGCGCGCAGCCGTGGGATTGAGCGGAGCGAATTTCGGCGTGGCGGAAACCGGCAGCATCGTCGTCATTGAAAATGAGGGCAACATTCGTTTCTCGACCACCGCGCCACGGATTCACATCGTGCTGATGGGGATTGAAAAGCTCATCCCGCGCTTTGCCGACCTCGGGATTTTCCTGCGCCTGCTCGCGCGCTCGGGGACGGGGCAGAAATTGACCAGCTACACTTCGATTCTCACCGGCCCGCGCCGGGCGGGCGAGGACGGCCCCGAAGAAATGCACGTCATTCTCGTGGATAACGGCCGCATCCGCACGCTCGCTGATGAAAAGATGCGCGAAGCGCTTTATTGCATCCGCTGCGGCGCGTGCCTGAACGCCTGCCCGGTCTATCGCAAAATCGGCGGTCACGCTTACGGCTGGGTTTACAGCGGTCCGATCGGCGCGCTCATCACGCCGCAATTCATGGGTATTTCAAACGCGAGGGAGCTGCCCTTCGCTTCTTCGCTGTGCGGAGCGTGCCGCGAGGTTTGTCCCGTCAGGATCAATATTCCCGACCTGCTGCTTCACCTCCGCACCGAAGCGCAGCAGCGGACGGAAACGCCGCGCCCGCCGCGCTCGCTAGTCTCCGAGCGTGCTTCAATGCGAATTTGGGCCTGGGCGATGAAGCGCCCGTGGGCCTATTCGCTCGGCGGCGCTCTGATGCGTTTCGGGCTCAAGGCGTTCGCACGGTGGGACACGTCTTCGGGGGGACGCTGGGTGAAAAAGTTCGAATGGTTTCCGCTTTCCGCCTGGACCGAGTCGCGCGACTTTCCCGCCCCCGCACGCATGCCGTTCCGGGACCGCTGGAAAAAAATCTCGACCCGTTAGCATCCCTGCTCCCGCGAAGCCCGGCTGTGTTACACTCGCGGATTCCGTTAGGGGGACACATGGCAAGCGGCAGACGGCTGCTGTTCTCATTTTTAATTCCTGCATTTCTCCTCTTCGGCGCCCGGCGGGTCTCAGCGACGCCGCCGGCAAGTCTTCGGTGCGAATATCTCAAGAATCCTCGCGGCATTGACGTGACGCGTCCGCGATTCGCCTGGGTGCTCGAGTCGAGCAAGCGCGGGGAAATGCAATCCGCGTATCAAGTCCTCGTTGCGACGAGCAAAAGCCTGCTCTCTGAGAATCACGGCGATCAGTGGGACAGCGGGAAAGTTGCCTCGGACAATTCGACTCAAGTGGCTTACGCCGGCAAGCCGCTCGAAAGCGGGCTGACGTACTACTGGAAGGTGCGTGTTTGGGGCGCCGACGGCGACGCGAGCGCCTACAGCCGGACGGGCGCGTTCGGCATGGGGCTGCTTTCGCCGGGCGATTGGCAAGGCGAATGGATTGGCGGCGGCAGCGAGTTGCGCAAAAAATTTCGTCTGAGTGCGGCCGCGGTTCGCGCTCGCGTTTACATCACGGCAGCGGGGTATTACGAGCTTCACATCAACGGGCATCGCGTCGGCCATCGCGTTCTCGATCCCGCCTTTACGAATTACACGAAGCGGGTGCTCTACAGCACCTATGACGTGACGCGCTGGCTCAAGCCGGGCGAGAATGCCATCGGAGTGATGCTCGGCAACGGCTGGGCCACGGAGCGCGCGGGCGGGATACCGGGCTATTTCAAAGCGCCGGCCTTGCTCGCGCAAATGAACATCGAGCTTGCGGGCGGGCGGCGCGTCAGCGTGTTTACGGACAATTCATGGAAAGTCCATCGCGGGCCTGTGATCAGAGACAGCGTTTACAACGGTGAAATTTATGATGCGCGGCTCGCGACGCCCGGATGGGACAGGCCAGGATTTGACGATTCTGCGTGGGCGTCCGCGGAAAAAATGAAAGCGCCCGGCGGCGTGCTTTCTGCGGAAATGATGCCCCCCATTCGAGTGTCGGCGGCTCTCGTCCCAAGAAAGCTGACCAATCCTGCGCCAGGCGTTTACGTCTTCGATTTCGGTCAGAATTTTTCCGGCTGGGTGCGGCTGCGCGTTCGCGGCCCGCGTGGAACGCGAGTCGAGATGCGCTTTGCGGAAATGCTTTATCCCGACGGCCAGATCAATCAGGACAATCTCGGCGCCGCCAAAGCGCGGGACGTCTATATCCTCGGCGGCGACGGCCTTGAAAGCTACGAGCCGCGATTTACCTACCATGGCTTCCGGTACGTCGAGGTCACGGGGTTTCCCGGCGCGCCGAATCTCGATTCGCTTCGCGGCTATTTCGTGCACAGCGCCGTCGCGCCCATCGGAAGTTTTGTCGCGTCCAAAGAAATTCTCAATCAAATTCAGCATTTGATTCATTGGGGACAGCTTTCAAACCTCATGAGCATTCCAACGGATTGCGACCAGCGCAGCGAGCGGCAGGGCTGGATGGGCGACGCGCAAGTGACCGCTGAAGAAGCGATGATGAATTTCGATATGGCGGCGTTCTACACGAACTTCCTGCGCGATATCCACGACGCGCAGCGGCCGGACGGCGAAATTCCGGATACCGTGCCGCACAAATACGGAAGCTATCCCGCCGATCCGGCGTGGGGCACCGCCTATCCGCTGATTACCTGGTACATGTGGCAGCAGTACGGCGACCGGCGGATTCTCAAAGAGCAGTATGAGGGCTTGAAAAAGTGGGTTGATTATTTGAGCAGCCGCGCGCACAACCACGTTCTTCGTTACAGCTATTACGGTGATTGGGTGGCGATCCAGGGAACGCCGGGCGCGCTCGTTTCGGACGCTTACTATTATTACGACACTCGCATCGTCGCGAACATCGCAAAAGTCCTGGGCAATAGCCAGGACGCGACCACCTACGGTCGGCTGGCCGGGGAAATCAAGGGGGCGTTCAACACGGCGTTTTACATTCAAAACGAGGGCTATTACGCGAACGGCTCGCAAACCGCTCAAGCGATGCCGCTATTCCTGGATCTCGTCCCGAAAGACAAGCGCAGGGGCGTGATGTGGCATTTGACGAAAAACATTCTCTACACGCACAACACGCACGTCACGACGGGATTCATCGGGATCAAATACCTTCTGCCGGTTCTTTCCAGCAACGGCCAGGCGGGCTTGGCGTATGATCTGGCGACGCAGAAGACTTATCCGAGCTGGGGTTACATGATTTCGCGCGGCGCGACCACGCTGTGGGAGCTTTGGCAGGATAAAACGGGCTCGGGAATGAATTCGCATAATCACGCCATGTTCGGCAGCCTGGGTTCGTGGATGTATCGCGCGCTCGGCGGCATTCAAATGCGACCCGCGACCGTCGGCTATCGCCACATCCTCATCGCCCCGGAAATGGTTGCGGGTCTCCATTGGGTCGAGGCCAGCGTCAGGACGATTCGCGGAACCGTCGCAACGTCCTGGGTAGACGCGCCGGGAATGGTTTCGCTCGATGTGACGATTCCTGCGAATAGCGACGCCGAAATCGTGATTCCTTTAGAACACCAAATGACGATGCAGGAAGTGACCGTCAGGGAAAGCGGCCGTGGGGTTTGGCAAGACGGACATTACACTCCGGGTGATCCCGGCATCAAAAGCGCCCGCGCCGAAAACGGCACAATTATTTTCGAGACCGGATCGGGTCAATACACATTCCGGCTGGCCGGGCGCGCGGCGGAATAACCGGAGTTCTGCTGGAGGAGCGAAATTGTGAAATTAGTGAGCTACGAATCGGGGAAGCAGCCGCGATTGGGTGTGGCTGTGGGCGAGCGAATTCTCAGCGTGCGCGATGTCATCCATTTGCTTGAAAAGCGCCGCGTGCCGCGCCTCGTGGCGCAGCGTGCGGATTTCAAGCACGCCGCGCGTGTGATCGTCGAAGCGGGGTTCGCGCCCCGCGATATGATCGAGTTGCTTGCGCACGGTGAAGCGTGGCGACGGGCGCTCGGCGTCGTCACCGCGGCGCTTGCCAGGGCGGTCGATCCCGCGAAGGCGCCGAAGGGCTTGTTCACGCCCCTCGCTTCGGCGCGATTGCTTGCGCCGATCGCCCGGCCCGGCAAAATCTGCTGCGTCGGCCTGAACTATGCCGACCACGCCCACGAGCAGGGCATTGAGCCGCCGGACCGCCCCATTTTTTTTCTCAAATCCAATAACACGATTTGCGGGCCGAACGACCCCGTCCGTCTGCCGCCGAATTCCGATCAGGTGGATTACGAAGCGGAGCTCGCTGTGGTGATTGGCAAAGGAGGATCGCGCATTCCCGAAGCGCAGGCGATGGAGCACGTGGCTGGCTTCATGATTCTGAACGATGTGACAGCGCGCGACATGCAGCATGGCGACAAGCAGTGGTTCCGCGGGAAAAGCTGCGACACCTTCGCGCCGACCGGTCCGTGGATTGTGACTCGTGAGGAGATTGCGGACGCGGGCCAGCTTAAAATTTCGCTTGTCCTCAACGGAAACACGATGCAGGATTCGAACACATCGAACCTGATCTTCAAAATTCCGTTTCTCATCAGCTATCTTTCGCAATCGCTCAGTTGGGAACCCGGCGATATCCTCTCGACCGGCACGCCGCCGGGCGTCGGAGTTTTCCGAAAACCGCCGGTTTTTCTCAAGGCAGGTGATACGATGACGGCGGCGGTCGAGCGGATCGGCACATTGACCAGTTCGGTGGTGAGTGCGTGATAAGCTTTGTTTTCTACGGTGCTGAATGTAACTGTTTTCGGGATTTATGCGTCAGCAATCAACGATAACTTTGAAGGGCGCATTGCGCCTATGGGCCGGCCGCGGGTCACACGGCAGGCGGAATGAAAAAATCAATCGTGGCGGGGAGAATCATGACAAAACGTAATTGGGCAAAAGCCGCAGTCTGTTCGTTATCATTTGTCGCAGGCCTCCTGATATTGATGGTCGGCGCTCCGAAGAGCGCCTCGGCGGCAGAGCAAACAAAGCAGGAACGTCCTTTCAAAAATCTTAAATTTCGGAATCTTGGCCCGGCGGTTGCCGGTGGCCGGGTGACTTCGGTCGTCGGAATCCCGGGAAATCCGGATATTTATTACGTCGGCGCGGCGGGCGGAGGCGTTTTCAAGTCCGTTGACGGCGGACACACGTGGAAGCAGGTTTTTGGGAAAGAGCCCACGTCTTCGATCGGGGCGATTGCGCTTGACCCGGAAAATCCGCAGGCCGTTTGGGTGGGCACGGGCGAGGCGAATATTCGCAACGACTTGATTGACGGCCGCGGCGTTTTCATGTCGCCCGATGGCGGGCAGAGCTGGAAGTTCATGGGCCTGGGCGACGCGGGCCAGATTTCGAGCGTGATTGTGGATCCGTCGAATTCGAACATCGTTTACGTCGGCGTTGTCGGCCACGCCTGGGGACCGAACACCGAGCGCGGCGTCTTCAAAACGACCGACGGCGGCAAGACATGGAAAAAAGTTCTTTACGTGGACGATACGACGGGCGTGGCCAGCCTCGTAATGTCGCCGGGCAATCCGAACGTGCTTTTTGCCGCGATGTGGCGGCTGCGGCGCTATCCCTGGAACATGGTGGATGGCGGCTCGACGAGCGCCATTTATCGCACGACGGACGGCGGCGAGACGTGGAAGAAGCTCACGGAAGACATGCCGAAGGGGCCGCTCGGACGCATCGCGCTCGCCATCGCGCCCTCAAACCCGCAGCACATCTACGCGCTCATTGAAGCGAAGACCGGCATGCTCTGGCAATCCCTCGATATGGGCGACCACTGGACCATGGTCAATGGCAGCCACGCGCTCGACGTTCGAGGCTTTTACTTTTCGAAGCTCGCCGTCTCGCCGGTGGATGAAAACAAGCTTTACTTCCTCTCGTTTCAGCTTTTGGAGTCTTCGAACGGCGGCCGGACGTTTCACGTGATAGACCGCTCCGTTCACGTGGACCATCACGCGATCTGGATTGACCCGAAAGATCCCAATCGCATCATTCAAGGCAACGATGGCGGAGCTTATTTGACGCTCGACGGCGGCGCGCACTGGACTTTCCTGGACACCATGACGCTCGAGCAGTTTTACTCGGTCGCCGCCGGCTCCGGCTATCCTTACCTTCTCTGCGGCGGTTTGCAGGATAACAACGCCTGGTGCGGGCCTTCGAGCGACCTCGCGCGCGGCGCCGTGACCGGCGCGTCGTGGTTTATCGTTGCGGGCGGTGACGGCCAATACGCCGTTCCCGCGCCGAGCAATTCCAAAATCATCTATGCCGACGCGCAGAACGCCTACATCATGCGCCTCAACCTTCGGAACCATGTTTCCCATTTCATTCGGCCTTATCTCGAAGACGTCGAGGAAATGAAAACGGCGAATCTGAAATATCGCTTCAACTGGACTGCGCCGATTGCCGTGTCGCCCGACGACGCGAACGAAGTCTATCTGGGAGGGAACGTCTTATTCAAATCCATGGACGGAGGCCGCCACTGGACTCCCATCAGCCCCGACCTGACTCGCAATGACAAGTCCAAGCAGGAGGTGCCGGGCGGCCCCGTGTTCCACGATATCAGCGGCGCGGAAACCTACGACACGATTCTCTCGATCACGGTCGCTCCCACCAATCCCAAAGTCATTTGGGTGGGAACGGACGACGGGCTTGTCCAGGTGACCCGCGACGGCGGCGCGACGTGGACGAACGTTGCGGGAAACATCCCCGGAGCGCCCGAGTGGGCGATGATTTCGCAGATCGGCGTCTCGCCTTTTGACGCGGGCGCCGCTTATGTCGCCTATGACGCGCACAAGCTCGACAACCGCCATCCTTACGTCTATAAAACGACGGACTACGGCAAGACGTGGACGGAAATCATCAAAGGGCTGCCGGATGACGATCCGGTTCACGTCGTGCGGGAAGACCCGAACCAGCGAGGTTTTCTGGTTCTCGGAAACGATACGGGACTCTTCTATTCATCGGACGCCGGAGCGAACTGGCATCCGCTGAAACTGAATTTTCCGACCGTGCCTGTCTATGACTTAACCTTCGTCAAGGCGCATCACGATTTGGTCGTCGCCACGCACGGCCGCGGAATCTTCGTCCTCGATGACATGCGGCCTGTTGAAGAAATGACGCGGCAAATCGAGGCGAGCGCCTTCCACGTCTTCACGCCCGCTCCCGGGACGTTGTTCCATCGCTGGGCCGGCGAGCGCGGTTATTACGGCCGTCTCGGCTACCATGCGCCGAACGCTCCTGAAGGCGTCGTCATTGATTATTATCTCAAGTCCGCGATCAAAGGGCCGGGTGGCCACGGGCCGGGAGCGGCAGCCGGCGGAATGGCGGGAGGACCGCACCACGGACCCGTGAAGATCGTCGTCACCGATTCCAACGGCAACCCCGTCGCCACGCGTTACGGAGCGGGCAAGGCGGGCGTGAACCGCTATGTTTGGGACATGCGCTACGACGGGCCGGAGCATCTTCGCATCGGCCCTCCGATCCCGCACAGCCCGTATTCCTACAATTTCAACCGGGGTCCGGCAGTGGTTCCTGGCGCTTATCACGTCGCCGTGACTGCGGGCGGACAGACGGAGACCGCTGCTGCCACGGTCGTGCCTGATCCTTCGATGCACGCGACGCCCGCGGGCTTCCGCGCGCAAACCGCCTCAGGTCTCGAAGGCCGCGCGATGGAAGACGCCTTGATTGAGATGCTCAATCGCCTTCAGGGCATGCAAACCTCGATCGCGGCGTTCAAGACGGAAGTTGGCGGCAGCAAGAACTCGAAGGAAAAGGCGAAGTACGCGGCTCTGCTCAAGCAGGCCTCGACGCTCCAGGGCAAAATCACGAAGCTCAAGGGCAGCGTTTACAACCCAAAGGTGCAGCGCAACGCGCCGGAAGACGATGTGCATTATATTTCGGATTTCTACGGTGAATTGCGGAGCGCCTCCTACCTTGCATTCATTTCCGGTTACGGCCAGCCGCCGAATGCTTTGGCCCGGCATAACATCGAAAAGCTGCGCGCCGAGCTTGCCGGTTACCTTGACCAATACAACGCGTTCGTCAAGTCGGAGGTTGTTCCGTACAACAAGATGGCCTATAAAGATGGCGCGCCCACGCTCTTTGCGGGATCGCCGATTGAGGTCGAAGCAGTCTCCGGCGTTGCGGAAGCAAAGAAGTAGATTCGGAGGCCGTTCGCTGAACAAGGCGGAAGAGAGATTCCGCCTTGCGCAGCTCCTTTTGAAGCGTCAGTCGAGCAGATTGTGAAGCTCGGCGAGGGCCTTGCAGTCGCCGCAATCCGCGCGGCCCAGGGGTGGCCGGTCCGATTCGAGGATTTTCTTTGCGCGCTGCAACAACGTGGGAACGAGCATCGGCTTGACCTCAACCGGCAAAATGCGCGCGCTGAAATCCAGGCGAAATCCCTCTGAAGTCACATTCGCGTCCTTATCCGTCGCTTCGCCCGTTACCGGCTCCGTATAGACCAGGGCGAGCTGCGAGACGGGGCTGAATAAGGTGCGCTCGCCGATGTGAGCGTAAGCGTTCAACTGCGCCTCGTACATCGGGAAGAGTTCGTCCTGATGGCCGGTGAATTTCGCGGTTTTGTAATCAATAATCGTGAAGGATTTGTCGAACATCTCGAAAACAGCGTCCGGCGTGCCGCGCAACACGATGGATGTTGCTTCATCAACGACAGTGAACTTTTTGAAGTGCGGGGGAATGACAGTCCGCTTGATTTGCCCGAGTCTCGCGAGCCATTCGGGCACGGCCCCGTGCCTTTCGAACCAGCCGTTGACCAGCCTTTTCCCGTAACTATCGAGCGTGCTGAAAATTCCCGGGAAGATCTGATAGGGCAATTGCTCCGATTTCATCGCGACCCAAAAACACTTCGCGCAGAAATCGGGCATAGCAAGCTGCCCCAGCGTTTTTGCGGATATCACGTCGGGCTCGCGCAATTTCGCATCCTTCCGCGCTTCAAGAGTTCGGCTGCGGGCTGAGCCATCCGCTGACCGGATTTCGGCCGGGATGCTTCGGCTTGTAGGGCCACGAAATTTTTTTGCCGGAGCCGGCTGATTCGTAGGCGGCGTAGATGATTTCAAGCGTCGTGCGGCCGTCCTCGCCTGTTTCGACCGGGGATTCGAGATCCAAAAGGCAGCGGATGAAGTGCCGCATTTCGTGCGGAAAGCCGTAATTATGCGCTTCCTCCGCAATCGTGAACGTCCATCCTTTGCTTCCGCCGGCTTTTTCGACCGCGTAGCCGTAACCTTTCGTGCTGTAGGTTTCCATCGAGTTCCCGCGCATGAGATCGCACAGAATGACCCCTTCGGTCCCGTAAAGCTCGATGCGGTCATCCATGCCGCCCTGCCTTGCCCAACTGTCTTCGATGACGGCAATGCCTCCGCCCTCAAATTCAAGAATCAGGACGGAATTGTCTTCACCTTTGGTGCGGCCGGTGTGGAGCACCCGCTGGCAGTGCGCGACGATGCTTTTCGCTTTCGGTTTGCCGAACATCCAGCGCGCCCATTCGATGCCGTGACAGCCCATATCCATGATGGCGCCGCCGCCGGAACGCTCCACGTCATAAAACCAATCGGAGTGCGGCCCTGAATGTTTTTCTCCCTGCTTGACCATGTAAAGCTTTCCGATGGCTCCTTCCTCGACGAGCGTCTTCGCACGGACATACTTCGGGGAGAAGCAAAGAGTCTCGGCGTAAAGCAGCTTGACTTTGTGTTTTCGGGCGGCTTTGACCATCGCGTCGGCGTCTTCGAGGGTGCGAGCGAGCGGCTTCTCGATGATGATGTGCTTTCCCGCCTCGGCGGCCGCGACGGCCACAGCGCGGTGCAGATCGTTCGGAATGCCGATCACCACGGCATCCACGTCCTTGCGGGCGAGGAGCTTTCGGTAGTCGGTCAATGCCAGCGGGATTTTCCACTTTGCCGCGAACGCATCGGCGTGCGCTTTGTTCGGCGAGCACACTGCGACGACTGCGGCTTCCGGAACCTCTCCGAGCGCTTCAGCGTGGATGCTTGAAGAAAAAGCCGATCCGATGATTCCCAGACGAATTTGCTCCATCAATTCCTCCTGTTCAGATGGGTGAAGGCTTGCTCAGACAACCTCCGGCACGACGAAGGGCGGGCGATAGCCGCGGTCTCCGTCGCGCAGCAGCAGGCTGGCTTCGTCGTCGCCAATCACTTCTTCCGTCACGGGGTCGAAGTGCAGCGTCCGGCCGACGCGATAGGAAGCGTTCGCCAGATGGACGAGACCGGCGGAGATGTAACCTTCTTCGATCGGCGCGTTCAATTCATCACTGCGGCGGCTGCGCACGCAGTCAATGAAATTGGCGAAGTGGTTTCCGCCCGCGTGTTCGGTCGGCCCCGGCTCCTGTTCTTCGCCCATGTAAGTCCGGTAAATGTCATCGTCTTCATCTCCCATCGCCATCAATCCCTTTGAGCCGTAGAAGATGTCGCCAACGGTGCTGGGGGAACCCGAAGGCGGTAGAAACGTGGCAACGGAGACCTGGCGCGGCGGATGCTTCGGGAGCGGCGTTCCCATCAGCGGCGTTCCGATTCCCGCTTCGTGGTTCGTGATCCAATGGCGCACTTCGAATTCGAGCATTTTGGGCTTGGCGTTCGGAATGTAATACTCGTATACGCAGTTGAGAGTGTTGGGTGTTTGCTGATCGTCATCGAACATGAAGTGCCCGCCCATCGCCGAGACCTTGTTGGGAAATTTCAATCCCAATCCCCAGCGCGCGGCGTCAACCTGATGAATCCCCTGGTTGCCCAGGTCGCCGTTGCCATACCACCAGAACCAATGCCAATTGTAAAGAAACCGGTTTTTGGTGAAGACGTGTTCAGGCGCCGGCCCTTGCCACAGATTGTAGTCGAGCCCTGGCGGCACTGGGCTCGGCGGCGCATGGCCGATGGTGTTCCGCCACTTGAAGCACAATCCGCGCGCCAGATAAACCTCGCCGAGAAATCCTTCATGAAGCTTCTGCATTGCATGCCGGATGGCGACCGACGACCGGATTTGCGTGCCGTGCTGGACAATTCGATCGTACCGTTTCGACGCTCGAACCAGCTGACGGCCTTCCCAAAGGTTGTGCGAGCAGGGCTTTTCGACGTAAGCGTCCTTGCCCGCCTGGCAGGCCCAGATGCCCATCAGCGAATGCCAGTGATTCGGCGTGGCGATGGAAACCGCGTCAATCGTCTTGTCGTCGAGGAGCTTTCGCACGTCGCCATACGCTTTGGGTTTTGGCAGGCCCATTTTTTCGACGTCCCCGAGCCTCTGGTTCAGAATCGGTTCGTCCACGTCGCAAAGCGCCGCGATCTCGACGTTCTTCAACACGCCGAAATGGCGGATGTGATCGTACCCGCGGTCGTGCAGGCCGATAATCCCCACGCGCACGCGGTCGTTCGCGCCGAGCACATGGGGCGGCATGATTTCTGCCGAGCCATTGCCGAGCGCTGTGAACGCTGCGGCCGCTCCCGCGCCGGCTTTCAGGAAATCGCGCCGGTTGATCCGTGATTTTTTGGATTGATTGCTCATAAGTTTCCCTTTCCTTTTATATGAAAGTAAGTTGATGACTCACCGTCCTCGCGGTGATGCCGCCTCTGCCTTCGACGAAGATACGGACTGTTCCCCCGCGTACTCTCGCCAGGCTTGTGCGACATGAGCCTGGCGATAATTGCCTTCATGGATGAAGACGCGATAGCGAAAGGTCAGCGACTTGCCCTGGCGAACCGTCCAGCTCCCATCGAGCGCAGGGTCGCGTGTAAATTCTCGAATGCCGAAAGGATTCGCTGCAAACAGGCCGTAACCACGTGCGTGCCAGTAAGTCGGATGGCGGAAGTTCCGCGGGCTGTCGAAAATAGCAACGCCCAGGCGCTCACCGCCGATTTCTCCGTCATAGTCAACCCAGTCGGCTCGCTTACCCCAAACCTGGCTTTCGCCTTCCGCGCCGTTTGAATTTACGATGGTTCCCGGCGGCGAATTGAGTTCCGGCGCAAGCCGCAGCTCGAACATGCCTTCTTTGGTATCGCCGAACGTGAGAGGCGCGCCCTGATTGGCCGTAAGAGTGAATTTGCAATCTATGATTCGAGTGCTCCGGCTCGCTCGAAATGCATAAGCCTGAGTTTCCTGGCCGATGGGCCTGCCGCTGGGCGCGTCGAGATTGAAAAGCGCCTCGATAAAGCCCGCGTGCGGCCCGCTGCGCATCTTTTCGATTTTTACCTTCACTGTCCGGCCGAAAACCCGATCGTCGCTCCAGTGCGGATAAATCGCTTCGCCCCAGAAATCAATTCCGTTGATGTCGCCAAAACCGAAATCCATCGGCCGCTGGTGCGGCTCGAGGTCTGAATCGTGCCGGTGGCCTGGAGGAACCGTGTTGCCGATGGGAAAGCCGCGAGTGATGATCGTTCCCCGGGCGGACCGCAAGGGCATGAGATAAGGTTTTGCTTCGGCCGAATCGAAGTAATAGACAGTGAACGGCTTCCCGCCGATCGCAACGGCGATGTGCGTTCCAGTGCGCTCGAGCACAACCGGCTCGCTTCGGTTCGCCATTCGAGCCTGGCGGGCGCTGGGTTTTCCGGTGGAGGGCGGCCGCGCCTCGATCACCGCGGTGAGGTTCACGGCCACTGCCAGCAATGCAAAAACGCTTGCCACGCGAATCGCGCTTGCCGGCCTCAGCTCGGAAATGAATGTCACAAAGCCTGCCCGTTTGAAAGTAGGGTTTGTCATCGGACGCCCATTTCACCACCAACGCGGTTTATACGCAAGGTCATAAACAGAGAATTGTGCTTGAAACGCTTGCTCCGCGAGGGCTGCTCCATTTAGTATTAAATTCTATGGAGGAGGAAGTGGGCGTTCAACGCCGGGTCGAACGACCCACTTCCCAGGTAGTCACAGAGTTGGATTACTCATTTAGACGCAGCCGGGCGGCGCGAGGTTGCAGGCGCCTGCCCTTTAGGATGAAGAAAACTTTCATCCGCGAAAGTTGGAGGCCGCGAGCGGCTGAGAGTTATGCGCGCGGCTGCGAAGGTCAATGGAGGTATCACGATGAGTTTCAGTATGGCCCCTTTTGAAGTCGCGTCGGCGAGCCTGGCCGAGCCCGCCAAAGTTCATTTTGTCCGGCTTATGCCGGGCATTGCAACGCGGCACAGCGATACGATTGACATTTTCTTCCGCGTCAACGGTCGGCCCGCCTTGGTGGCGATTTCCTGCGCGACGCTCTCGGAGCTCGACGCTAAAGAGTCCAGGCATTTTACCGATCAACAGCTCGTGGATATTGCCGGCCAATGGCTTCATCGAACGCTCGCGGCGGGCTATGATGCGACGGTCGCAGAACTGTTTCTGGGTGGAGCGGATTTCCGCTCCATGGCGAAAGAGCTGGGTTATTACTGAGACGCCGCATGCTGCTCGCGCCGCGCGCGGCCGTGTTAGGGGCGAAGCTTTGGCTTAGCGAAAGGGGCGGGACGTGTGCGGGATCGTTGCGTACATCGGCGACAAGCCGGCGCGCGAGATTCTCATCGAAGGCTTGAAGCGGCTCGAATACCGCGGCTATGATTCGAGCGGCATCGCCATTCTGAACGAATCCTCTTACATTGCGAAGGCGGTCGGCAAGGTGGCCGTCCTCGAGGGCCGGGTTCGGAGCGACCATCCGGAAGGCGTGGTGGGCATCGCGCACACGCGCTGGGCCACCCACGGCAGGCCGACGGAAGCCAACGCCCATCCCCATTGCGACTGCTCCGGCCGGATCCTTCTGGTCCACAACGGCATCATTGAAAACTACCAGACGCTAAAGCGGCGCCTTGAAAGCCAGGGGCACCAATTCCGCTCTGAAACGGATACGGAAGCCCTCGCCCATCTGATTGAAAGCCACTACGAAGGCGACTTCGAATCGGCGGTTCAAAAAGCGCTCCTGCAAGTGCAGGGAACTTTTGGAATCGCCGCCCTTCACCGCGCACATCCGAATGAGATTTTTGTGGCCCGGCGGGGAAGCCCCATCATTCTCGGCGTGCGGGACGGCGAGGCGCTGGCGGCTTCCGATGTGGCGGCGCTCGCCCGGCATACCGACCGGGTCGTCTATCTCGAGGACAACGAAGTTGCGAAGCTCGAACGGGGCCAATTTTCGATTGCGACGCTCGAAAAGCGAGCCGTGCGGCGGGAAGCGCGGGCTATCGAGATGGATGCGGAATCGCTCGATTGCGGCGCATTTCCGCACTTCATGCTCAAGGAAATTTTCGAGCAGCCCGAGGCGGTGGAAAATGCCCTGCGCGGCCGCGTCAACCCTTCGGAAGCGGTCTCGAAGCTGGGCGGCCTTGAATCGGTGAGGGAGCGCCTCGAGCAGGCTCGGCACTTGATCATCATCAGTTGCGGAACGAGCTTCTACGCGGGCCTTTACGCGCGCTACGTTTTCGAAGCCCTCACCGACTTGACGGTTGAGACGGAACTGGCCTCCGAATTCCGCTATCGCAAGCTGAATATTCGCCAGAACACCGTCGTGCTGGCCATCAGCCAATCGGGTGAAACTCTGGATACGCTTGCGGCGCTCCGCGAAGCGCGGCGGAAAGGCGCACTCGTCCTCGGCCTGGTCAACGTGGTGGGAAGCACGATTTCGCGCGAGACGCATGCCGGCATCTACAGTCATGCGGGCATGGAAATCGGCGTCGCCTCAACCAAGTCCTTTACCACCCAAATCACAGTCCTTGCATTGATGGCGCTCTTGATGGGGCGCAGCCGCGATTTATCCTACGAGGAAGGACTCGCCCTCATCCACGGCCTCGAAGAAATTCCGTCGCAGATGCGCCAGGTACTCGCGCAGAATGAGCGCATCCGTGAATTGGCCGCCAAGTATTCGAAAGCGGAGCACTTTCTCTATATCGGCCGCAAATATCAATATCCGATTGCGCTTGAAGGCGCGCTCAAGCTCAAGGAAGTTGCCTATATCCACGCGGAAGGCTACGCCGCGGGCGAAATGAAGCACGGGCCGATTGCGCTGATCGATCCAGCCTTTCCGACCATGGCGCTTGCGCCGGAGGACGGCTCCTACGACAAGATCGTTTCGAACATCCAGGAAATCCGCGCGCGCGAAGGCAAAATTGTCGCCCTCACTACCGCCGGCAATACGCGCCTTGCCGGGCTCGTTGACGATCTGATTGAAATTCCGCGCACGAAGGATATCCTGTCGCCGCTTCTGAGCGTCATCCCGCTTCAGCTTTTCGCCTATCACTGTGCGGTCCTGCGCGGCTGCGACGTGGATAAGCCGCGCAATCTGGCGAAGAGCGTGACGGTCGAATAAGCCTCCCAAAGCGCGCACCTCTCATCCGCGCCGCGCATCGCCGGTGACGCCCGAAGGCAAGGCTAGCCGCCGGGCGCCCCGGTTCCGCTGCCTGCACCGCGCGCGTGCCATTTCCAGGCGGACTGAATGATGGTTTCGAGGTCTGAATGCCGAGGCTTCCAATCGAGCGTTCGGCCGGCGAGCGCAGGATCGGCGACGAGCACCGGCGGATCTCCTGGGCGCCGCGGGGCATTTCGCGCGGGAACCGTCTTCCCTGAAATGTTTTCGACGGCTGTGATGACCTCTCGCACCGAATGCCCGCGCCCGGTTCCAAGATTGAGTGCAACGCTTTTGCCGCCTGTGCCGAGATATTCAAGCGCGCGCACGTGAGCTTCGGCGAGGTCCGCAACGTGGATGTAGTCGCGAATCGCCGTGCCGTCGGGCGTCGGGTAATCTGTTCCGAAGACTTCGATCGGCGGGCCTGCGCCCATCGCCGCTTCAATCACCAGTGGAATGATGTGGGTTTCCGGATGGTGCCTTTCGCCCAGGTCGCCTTCGAGATCAGCGCCGGCGGCGTTGAAGTACCGGAGCGCGACCCATTGGATATCGTAAGCGTCCCCATAGCCCTTGAGCGCCGCTTCCATGGCTCTCTTGGTTTCACCGTAAGGGTTGATCGGCCGCTGAGGATGATTTTCAGGAATCGAATTTTCCCGGGGGTTTCCGTAGACCGCGGCGGATGAAGAAAAGACGATCTGCTTCACGCCGGCATCGAGCATCGCGTCGAGCAAATGGAGCGTGCCCACAACATTGTTCCAATAATAGGCGCGCGGATCGGCTACCGATTCGCCCACCGCGATCAGCGCGGCAAAATGCATGACCGCCGTAATCTTGTGATGCCGGAAAGCCTCTGCCAGCGTTCGCCGATCGGACAAGTCGCCTTCGATCAATGGCCCCCATCGGACCGCTTCACGATGTCCGTGAGCGAGATTATCGAAAACAACAGGCTCGTGCCCGGCGCGCGCAAGCGCCTTCGCCGTGTGGCTTCCGATGTAACCCGCTCCGCCTGTGACCAAAACACGCATCAGCTTCTCCTTTACCGCGCGAAAGGACCGCGCCACTCACGATACCTTCCGCAGGGAGCGCGCGCAAGCGCACGGCTCCGCAAGACAGATGCTCCGCGAAATACATCGTTGCAGCGTGCCCCCGGCCGCTCAGTAGATGATATCGAGCGAAGCGTCGTAGAAGCGGTGCTGGAAGCCGACAAAATGGCCGAAGTAGGGCGATGCGACATTGGAGTAAACGTCCAGCGGGTTCAAATGATTGGTGAGGTTGTAGACGTCCACGGAGAGGCGGAACTTGTGTTCGTTCAGCAAAGGGATAAACGGGATGCGGAAATCGTGCGCGAGCTTAAGATCGAGCGAAAGAAACGTGGGAAAACGCTGGCCGTCCGGGTTGCCGTAGTAGTTTTCTTGGACCGTATAATTCGAATAAGGGAAGCCGGAATGCCAGTCGAGGATCGGGCTGGCCGTAAAGTGAAAAGGGGCCTGAAACGTTCCCCACCAAACGAGCCGGTTTGGGATGTTCGAAGGCAATTCGGCGAAAAAATCGGGGCGAAAAACCGGTTGCTCAAAAGGAACGTAGAGCGCGGACAAGGTGTTGAGGTCCCCATGGGAGAGGCTGCGTATGTAAGAAACGCTGAAGTCGGCCTTTGCGCCGCGATGAATGCGCAGTGTGGTTTCAAGGTCGTGGTAGCGCAAGCCGCCCGTATTGGTCAGCAGCATAAGCGATTGGCCGTTCGGGACGGTTTTCGGGCTGATCATGAATTCGTCGTAAGTATGGCTGCCCAGGTAACTGACGCGGAGGACGAGATCGCGGCTCACTTCCTGGTCCACTTCGGCGCTCCAGGTGAGGTTATAAGGCGTGCTTCCCAGATGATGGCCGGTGGGAACAAGAAGACCGTCCTCGTTGAAGTGCTCGTAAGCGTTCTGGTAAACGATGGGTGGGCCCGTGGGAACGCCGTTGTTGTAAAGGGTGATGACGCGAGCCGGGTTGTTGGTGAAGCCCCCCGCGAGGAGCGGGATGCGGTCATCGAAGACGCCGAAACCGGATCGAAAAATGGTGCGGCCGCTCGGGCCGGGCGAATAAACCAGGCCCACGCGCGGAGCAATCGTCGCGCGCTCGCCGAGCGTTTGCGATGAGGCCCGGGCGCCCGCATCAAGCGCCACGTGCGGGTCGAACGCCCAATGGTCTTCGACAAAAAGAGCGGTTTCCGTGTCGCGGGCGGCGAGCAAACCCGGCCCCTCGAAAGTGATTTGCTCAGCGGGCGTTCCATTGAGATCCTGCAGAATGACCGGATGGGAGTGACTGCCTCCGTGATAGGAGCGGCGAATCACGTCCTCACCGAAGCTGAAATGGTGAGCGCCCCAGGCGTGCTTGGTCGGCAACGCGAAGACTTGCGAAAATTCCTGCTGGCTGCTGGTGCGGTTCCAGGCGTTGAAGTAATTGCCGCCGAAGCCGTTGGGCGTCCAGAGCATGTTCTCCGCCCCCTGGCCGTAAGCGTCGCTCACGAAGCGCATCTGCTTGGCGACGGTTGACAGCACGATGCCTGACTTGAAGAGGTAATGGTCCGAGAGGGCAACCGAATAACCGCGCTGGCCGTAATTCGAAGACGCCGATTGCGGCATCAGCGCATTGATGTTCATGAATTGGCGGCGGAGGGGAAACAAGGTGACTTCGACGTTATCCAGGTGGTGCGCCGAGGAGATGTATTGGAAATCGGTAAGCGAGGTGAAGCCTTGCGTATCCGTTTCATTGTTCGGCCAGGCGAGGCCGCGCACGGGCTCGCGCTCGTAATCGTAGACGAAGTACTCGGCAAAGTTGAATTTGTTCGCGATCAGCGGGCCGCCAAAGCTCAAGCGCGGCTCATCATCTTCAATGCCCACCATGTGCCCGCTGCGAATGCGGGGTGAAGGGATCATGTCATTCAGCTCGAATTTCCAGGCCTCGGGAGGTGCTTTGATGTGAATCGTCGTCAGGCCGCCGGAAAACTGGCCGTATTGAGTGAGGTAAGCGCTCTTATAGACGCGCAGCGATTCGATGGCGTCAATGGGAACGCTGATGGAAAAGCTGCCCGTAACCGGATCCACGGCTTCTGCCGAATCCACTAGCAGCATGCCCTGGTTCAGGCTCGAGCCCTTAATGCTGATTTTCCCGTCGGGCGTGCGGACAACCCCGGGAACGAGCGGCAGCGCGGCGGTGAATTTTTCCTCGACCAATGGCAAAGACTCGAGCTGGTGTGCGACGATGCGCGAGGGTTCGCCCGCGTGTTGCGCTGAAACTTGCCGGGAATGGCCGAGCACGTTGATGGTTTCGTGAAGAATGACTTCGGGCGGAAGAATGACTTCAAGGAACGGCGGAGGCTCCGTGCCGATGGTAATGCCTGGCTTCGCGACGGGCTGGCGCCCCACCGCGGCGCAAGTGAGGCTGTAAGTTCCGGGGAGCAATCCCGTGAAATCGAAGCGGCCATCCGCCCCGGTCGTCTCCGGCAGGCCGCCGCCCGTGAGCAGGGGACCTGTCAACGTGCAAACCGCGCCTTGAATTGCCGCGCCCTTGGGGTCTTGAACTTCCCCGCCCAGGGCTTGCTCTGTGGTGGCCGAGCGCGCCGGCTGAGCCATGGTGGCCGCCAGCAGCACCCAGAAAACCGCAGACAGCCAGGCCGAATCGTTTTTGGCCATATTCATGGGATGCGCGAGACTCATCCCGAGTTTTTGACCTTCCGTTCCGATGGGGGGTCCTCGCTTCTCAAAGGTTTGTGAATAATCCGGCCCGCCTTTTGGTCTTTAAGCAGTACGAAAGTGGATAGATTTCTCAGTAATCCATCTGCCCAGCGCGTGGGTCTATAGAATAACACGAACGCGCTGCAGCACAGGCGGTTTTCGAGGCTTGCTGTGGTCACCCGCCGCCGCGCGGGCGGTTCCTGCCCAGGGGAACTTGAAATTAGTATGGTATAATGGCAGATGCAGTTAACTCTGATAGGAGGGTGTACCCCTTA
>JAKASG010000100.1 GCA_021828285.1 Acidobacteriota bacterium
GCGCGAGATCAATGGGCGCAGGACTCACCGTCAACTGGCCCGTGGCGCTCATCGGGCATTGGCAGACGCAGCAGTCGTAGCTCGACGCCACGCCCGCTGTCCGGCTGATCACCATCACGCGCCCCGACACGGGAACGTCATCGAGGCGAATCCACGTCACCGAGCCGTCCGAGGCGTTTCGCGGGATCACATGGCCCTTGAAATCGGCCACTTGCGCGTCGCGCAACTGGCGAATGTCAATCGCCCGCGTCTCGCCCGCCGCAAGCGAAGTCAAGTAATAATGCACGCCCCTCTCCGTTCCCGTTGGCGAGGACGACGACGCTACAGTCACCTGGAGGCCGATGCGCGCCGGCGTTACCTCTTCAGGGCCGGATCGAGATACGGGATTATAGCACCGGAGGAGGGTGGCGCGAGGAGCCAGAGGCCCTGATTTGGGGATCTCGATAGCATGCTCGGTGCGACACGAGAGATCCAAATGACCCTACCCTTCGATAGCGCAACGATGCGATTGAGAATGGAGCGAACATTCGCGTCCCGAGCTTCGAAATCCAGGCGTTCCGTCTCCAGGCTCCCTATGCCTGGGGTGTCCCCAAAGGTGCTGAACACTTCTCCAGGAGGGGCAGCACTGAACCTGAACCGGGTAGTGCGCGTATCGGGAAGAGACATCCTGAGCCTAGCGTTTACGTCATTCAGCGTCCCTCCGCGCACCTCCAGGCTTGGCACGACGAAGTTGAATAGATTGGACTTCTGTTTTCGCTCCTCCTCACCGTACACATTGATCGCCCCCCCTTCTCCCACCGCCCAACGGTAACCTGAGGCCCGCCGCACACAGAGGTTAAGTAGATCGCGAACCGTGCCCCTCTCCAGCCTGATCTCCAATTGTGAATTGAGGGCCTGTGGCGTCACCTTCTCGATGCCCATGGGAACGTGGTACCGAGCAGCTATTTGGATCAACGTCGGAATCAGAGCATCGTGACTGCTGAAACCCGCCACTGGAGTGTCTAGGATCCTTTGTATCGACGGGGTGATTGACGAACCGAGCCCCAACTCTGCTGTGGCCGTCAGTATGAGGGCCCAGCATCCCACAGCCCAAGAGTCGTGGAGAAAATATCTTATTGCTCTTTTCATATCCGTCGGCCCCTTTCGCGGCTCGGTTACTGCCCGTTGATGGTGATCCCGTCGCACGAGCGACGCTCCATCCGGACGGGACCGTACCTTGAAGCCGTGGGACGACCGTGATGACCGCGTGCGCAGTTTTGCCTGCGCGCATCAATGCGAAAACTATGATTGCGGAACTTAACGCGAAGGGAACAACGAACCAACCCGGGGCTAGCTTGCGTCGCATGGCGTGACCTCCAAGGACGAGAATTCGGAAGCTTGCCTGAACGCTCAGACGATAGCATGGGGGGGCTAAAAGTCAAAAAAAAATTTACTCATGTGCATATGAGATACGAGATACTTTCCCTTGCATGGCAGCCGCGCACCGCCGCCGTCGCGCCCTTCGCGAATATGATACGATGCATCGAGAAGGAGAAAGCCGATTCCTGACACGTCGAAGAAGTTGAGAGCCATTCCGCTCGGAGGCCTGGGCGAATTTGGCATGAACATGATGGCCTTTGAGTATGGCGAGGACCTCATCGTGGTGGACTGCGGCGTAATGTTTCCGGACGCCGAGCTGCCGGGTGTGGACATGATTCATCCGGACCTTGCTTACCTGCGCGAGCGGCGTGATGCCGTTCGCGCCATCATCCTCACGCACGGCCACGAAGACCACATCGGCGCGCTTCCTTACGTGCTCGATGAATTCGAAGCGCCCGTTTATGGCACGCCGTTCACGCTCGCGCTCGCCCGCGCGAAGCTGGAAGAGCACGGTCTGGCGGAAGAAACCGAATTGCGCCCGATGCGCCCGCAAGCGCCTTTCCGCGTCGGCCCCTTCGAGATCGAATTCATCCACCTCACTCACAGCATCATCGAAGCCGGCGCGCTCGCCCTCACGACGCCTGCCGGAACCGTGATTCATACGGGCGACTTCAAATTCGATCCCACGCCGACCGATCGTCTGCCGAGCGATCTCCATACGCTTGCGCGCTACGGCAGCCGCGGCGTGCTCGCCCTTTTTTCCGACTCGACCAACGTCGAGCGGCCCGGCATGACGCCATCGGAATTCGCCGTGCGCGACCGTTTCGCCGAAATCATGAACGATTCGCGCGGGCGAGTGATGATTTCCTGCTTTGCTACGTCTATCCACCGGCTGCAATTGGTTGCCGAACTTGCGCGCGAACATCGGCGCCGCGTCTGCTTTCTCGGAAGAAGCATGCGCCAGAATTCCGCCATCGCGATTGAAATGGGGAAGCTGCGCGTGCCGGAGGGTTTGCTGGTTGAGCCGCAGGACTTGCGCGCGCTCCCGCCCGGCCAGGTCGCCATCGTGCTGAGCGGCAGCCAGGGCGAGCCGATGGCCGCGCTCGCGCGAGTCGCCGTGGACCGGCACCGCTCGATTTCCGCGCAACCGGGCGACGACGTCGTCATCTCCGCAAGGATCATTCCCGGCAATGAGAAATCCATCTTCCGCATGATGGACCATCTCTACCGCCGCGGGGTCCGCGTCCACTATGACGATGGGTCGCAGCCGCCGGTGCACGTTTCCGGGCACGCCTCTGCCGAAGAGCTGAAGCTCATGTTGTCGCTGGTTCGTCCGCGGTACTTTATTCCCATCCACGGCGAATACCGGCAGCTTTGCCGCCACCTCGAAATGGCCAAGCAAGTCGCAGCGGGGACGGAAGATTTTTTCCTGCTCGAAAGCGGCGACGTTCTGGAATTCGACGGCGCCGGCGCGCGAAAGGCCGGCCGCGTTCCCGTTGGCCGGGTCTGCATTGACGTGGGAACGCTCGATGAGGTCGAGGACGTTATTTTGAAAGAGCGGCGGCATATCTCTGAAGACGGCATCGTCATCCCGATCCTCGCCATCAACGAGCACACCGGCCAGCTTGCCGCCGATCCGCAAATCGTTTCGCGCGGATTCATCCCGATGAATGGCGACCACGAGCTCGCGGAAAGCGCCCGGAACGTCATCCTGCGCACTATTGAAAAATCCAACGCTGAGGAAATTGCCGATTGGGGCGTCGTCAAGGAAAAGATCCGCACCGCTCTGCGCCGCCACTTCGATCAGGAGACCGGAAAGCGGCCGATGGTCCTGCCTGTCGTCCTTGAGGTCTAAGAGGGGCTTCAGCGGCGAAGTGTCGACAGTTCTCGAGCGAGTGAGGCATCACTCAGGAATTCGGGGGTCATGGCGCCCGAATTGCCGGACGAGATCGGGCCAAACGCGCGGGCGTCCCGCAAAAGCTGAGCTCGAAGACCCTCGGGGACTCTTAAGACGGAAAGCTCCTGCCCAATGGGTTCGGCGGGCGGGGCAGATGGCTGTTGCGACGCAGTTGCAGAGTTTTTGGCGAGAAGCGTTCCGGTCTGTACGAGGTTTACTTCGCTTCCCTCGACAATCGCTTCGAACTTTGTTCCATTTCCCCACTCCACAAATCCGAGCGTTTTCGCCTGATGAAGGCGCGCCTCGATGAGCGGGCTTTCCGAAGCCGGCTCCCGCGATTCCATTGACGAGCTCGCAAGAAGCGTTTCACCTTTAGCCGGCCGTTGAAGGATTTTGCCCCAATGGATGTTGGCGGCGGTTTCCACCGCCGTGGCTTTCAGGCTGACGGACGAACCCTCGGCAAAAATGCTTTCAGCCGGTTCATTCGTCATTTCCACGTAGCCCAAGGGTCCCGGCTTCTTGCCCTTTGCAATCACACGCGACTGAGCTGCGGACGGACTCGGGGAAGCGAGATTACTCGCCATCAAAGTATTAGCGCCGGGCCGAATACCAGATTTGCCGCCTTCTTCCGCCTCCGGCGTAACTTCGGCGAGTGCGACCGAATAAGGCGAGATGCTGACGACCCGTTGACTGCCCAGGACTTGTCCCGTTTGAACGGTCTCAATTCCGCCGGGCCCGTTGATGATCGCCTCGGCTTCTCCGCCTTGCATTTGGACGTAGCCGAGCGGGGTTATTTGCGATACGGCGGGCTTTGTTGGTGGAGTCACCGCTGCGGTTTTTACGACGGGATGCGGGCTCAGGGCTGGATCAAGCTTTGCCTCTGCCGCGGGATGCTTTGCCGCAGCGCGAATCGCTCCAGCCCAATATCTGAGGACTTGACTCACTTGATTCTTCAATTCACTGATTTGAACGGTCTTGCGCTGCAGCAGCGGGCGCGCGGCGATGGGCACCTGGCGGTGCATCGGGCGCGCTGGTGAGGGAGGAATGGTAAACGATCCCGCGACCCTCCTCAGAATGCCGGAAATTGCGGCGCCCGGCGATCGGAGGACTGAGTCCGGGGTCAGCAAGATGGCGATTCCAAGCGAAGTCACAATGACGAAGAGCGCAGGATGATTGCGGCGGCTCATCTTAACAACATCCTCCGAACCCAACTCCCGAGCTTGCGATGAAGGCGTTTTCGGGACCAGGGCCCGGCCCGAACAAAAACCCATTATAATCCAGATTCCATCCTTCGCCGCAAGCGGGTGCGGGACGACTTTGGCGGGAAAACGGCCTCTCAGCGGCGGCAGTGAATTCAGTGCGAGGATGAGGTCAATCGGTGGACATCGCTGGCGATGACAGGCGCAGCCTGGAACGTCTCGCTCTCCGCGCGTTGTGCCAAGCGCCGCGCGGAAGCCCGGTACGGGAAGCCGCTCGGGCAGCGCTCGAGAATCATCTCTGGAGCGATGTGGCGGCAGAAGCGGTGTTCAAAGCGCTGATGAGCGTCCCGCAGGGTCGAGACGACCCGGAGACGATTCGCCGCGAATTGCCCGCGCGAGTCACGCGCCTCGGCTTTCCCGATTTCGAATTCGACGAACTATTCGTTCCGCATAACCTTGCGGACGGGCAATTGTTGGAAATCTTCGAGCGGCTCCGCGCGCCCGGCAAGAAAACATAAAGCCGTACTCTGGGGTAGAATAGCGCGTCCCTCCATGCCGCGCGGCAGCCAAAACCGTGCGCCGCGCCGGCGCGGGAAATAGGGCGCGGGAAATTGACGAATGGCGGATTCTGAAAACGCGGTCTCCTCCGGCCCGGCCTTGCGGCGCGAGCTGGGAATGGTCCAGGCCACGGCGCTCGCTGTGACGGACATGGTGGGCATCGGGCCGTACATCACCATTCCGCTTTTTCTTGCGACGATGGGCGGCCCGCAGGCGATGCTCGGATGGCTCGTCGGCGCGCTCGTGGCGTTTTGCGACGGCATGGTGTGGGCGGAGCTGGGCGCGGCGATGCCGAAGGCGGGCGGCAGTTACAATTATCTCCGCAACGCTTTTGGCCCCGAAAGCGCCGGCCGCTGGCTTTCTTTCCTGATGGTCTGGCAGATCATGTTTTCCGCGCCGCTTTCGGTTGCGAGCGGCAGCATCGGCTTTGCGAGCTATCTTCACTATCTTTTGCCCTCGCTTCCGAAGTGGGGCGTGCGCGTTGTGGCGGCGCTTTTCCCGCTCTTCCTGGTCGTGCTGCTCTATCGCCGCATCGGAACCATCGGCAAAATGTCCGTTGTTCTGGCCGTCGGAGTTCTCGGCGGCTGCCTTTGGATCAGCGTTTCCGGCGCTCCGCACTTGAGCGCGGCGCGGCTTTTCAATTTTCCTCCGCATGCTTTTCAATTTTCGTGGATCTTCTGGGCGGGCCTCGGCCACGCCACGCTTTACGCGCTCTACGACTATTTCGGCTATTACAACGTTTGCTATCTCGCCGAAGAAATTCGCAATCCGGGCCGCGTGATTCCGCGCGCCATTCTTTTCTCGATTCTGCTGGTCGGATTTTTTTACGTGCTGATGACGTCGTCTTTCATCAGCGTTTTGCCATGGGGAAAAATCATCAAGAGCCACTTCATCGCCTCAAGCTACATCGCGGCGCTTGAAGGCGGCTTGGCCGGACGCATTATGACAGTGCTCGTGCTTTGGATCGCTTTCTCTTCCGCATTCTCCCTCTTGCTCGGCTATTCGCGAATTCCTTACGTTGCGGCGACGGACGGCAATTTTTTCCCGGCCTTTGCGAAGCTCCATCCGCGCGGCAATTTTCCTTACCTATCGCTGATTACGCTCGGCCTCATGGCTTCCGCTTTCAGCTTGCTCAATCTACCCGCCGTCATTGCGAGCCTCATCGCCACGCGCGTGCTCATCCAATATCTCCCGCAGACGATCGGATTTTTCCTGCTTCGCCGCAACGCGCCGGAAATGAAGCGCCCGTTCCGGATGTGGCTTTATCCTGTGCCCGGAATCATCGCCATTGCAGGCTGGATTTACGTCCTGAGCACGGCAAGCTTGGGCTCGCTCGAGTTTGCGGCCGCCGTGCTCATTGTCGGCACCGCCGCCTATCTCTTCCGCGCGCGCTCTCGCCGCGAATGGCCCTTCGCCAAGGTGAGCGCAGCCTAGTGTTTAGTTGCATTAGTAAGCGTTATATGTCAGACTGCCGGCATGAGCAAACAAGCGGCAGTCATTTCCCTTGATGCGGAGGAAGCGAAAATTCTCCGGCAGTGGATGCGGGCCGGAACCA
>JAKASG010000026.1 GCA_021828285.1 Acidobacteriota bacterium
GCCGTCGCAGCCGCACTGCGCGCCCGCGGGAGCGCGTCTGCTGCTGCCCATCCCATGGCGAAACGAGGCGGGATTGAAAGCGGCGCTTGCAGGCCCGCCAGGCGAAAGCGTGGCTTTTGCGCGACTCTTCGAAATGATCAAGGAAGCGGAGAGTTCGGTGCGGCGAAACGGCGAGGATTTCCGCGCCTTTGAGCTTTCCGCGACGTACCTGGAATATCTGTTTTCGCGGGATGCAGCGACTCGCGAGCGCTTTCGGGAAGGCTCGCTTACCCGTGAATCCGCGGCGCGGTGGATTGAAACCGTCGCCGGGCGCGACCGGCAAATGCTCGGAGAACTCGATGCCGCGTGGAACCAGGGACGGCCGAGTGATTCGGCCGCAAAACTCGGGCCGCTCTTCGACTTCGGTCCCGGCGATCAATTGCTTTTCACTTTTCGCCAGGCGGCGCAGTTCTCCGCCCAACTTGCAAGCAATCCGGATCGTTTTTATCGCATGATGGCGGGACGTTCGTAACGCCGGCGCCGCATTTCGCGAACCCGGGCCCCCCGCCGGCAAAGCGCCGCCGCGCGCGTGCTAAGATATTCGTGCGGGCCTGCGAAGGAGGGTTGCTTTGGACAATACGAGGAATGTGGTGATTATCGGCTCGGGCTGTGCGGGGCTTACGGCCGCGATATATTCAGGCCGCGCAAACTTGAAACCGCTGGTGATTCGCGGGCGAGAAGCGGGCGGCCAGTTGACGCTCACGACGCTGGTCGAAAATTTTCCGGGTTTTCCGAAAGGCGTGCAAGGTCCGGACCTGATCGAGCTGATGCGGCAGCAGGCGGAGGAATTCGGCGCGGAGTTCATGGAAGGCGAAGTCACGAGTGTGGATCTCTCTCGACGGCCTTTTCGCCTCGAAACGGGTGGCGATCCGATTGAAACCCGGACGCTGATTGTCGCTTCGGGCGCCTCGGCGAAAATGCTCGGCCTTGAATCCGAGCGGAAGCTTCTGGGCCACGGCGTTTCCACCTGCGCGACATGCGACGGCTACTTCTTCCGCGGCAAGGAAGTGGCGGTGGTCGGCGGAGGCGATACGGCGGCGGAAGATGCGCTTTTCCTCACCCGCTACGCGAACCAGGTGAACGTCATCCACCGCCGCGATCAGTTGCGCGCCTCGAAAATCATGCAAGACCGCCTGCGGCGCAACGCCAAAATCAAATTCGTCTGGGACTCCGTCGTCTCCGACGTCCTCGACCCGGCGAAAGGTGTGGTTACGGGGATTAAACTTCGGAACCTGAAGACCGGCGAGGAGGCCGTCAAAAACTGCAACGGCTTGTTTATCGGCATCGGGCATTCGCCGAACACGGCAATCTTCAAAGGTCAGCTCGAGATGAACGAAACGGGTTATCTCGTGACGCACGACGGCTCCAAGACCAATGTCGCGGGCGTTTTCGCCGCGGGCGACGTTCAGGATCACGTCTATCGCCAGGCGGTAACCGCTGCCGGGTCAGGTTGCATGGCTGCCATGGACGCCGAAAAATTCCTCGAAGCTGGGCATTAACAGGTCGCTCGAAAAAGTCTCATCGCATGTCATTCTGAAACTGTCAGCCGGTGGCAGAAGAAGCTGCTGTTTTCCGTCTATTGCTGAACGTCCGCAACTTCGCTTCGCCCGGAATGGCCCTGCTTAACGCGTTTTCGAGCAGCCTCCTGAGTTCGCGCTTCCGTTTGTTGCCGGCCCTCGCGGGCAAACGGGAAACCTGCCCCCGCCTGTCAGACCTTGAGCGAAACAGCCAAGCCGTCGCGCAGCGGGACGATGGTGGTGAAAAGTTTCTGCGAACCGTAAATCAAGCGGTTGAATTCCTGAATCGCGTGCGTTTGCTGGTCGCCTTTCGCTCGCGGCCTTGCGACCCGCCCCGACCAAAGCACGTTATCGGTGATCAAGAGCCCTCCGCGGCGCAAGCGTGGAAGCGCCAGGCGGAAGGCTTCGGGATATTGGAGTTTGTTCACGTCGTTGAAAATGATGTCGAACGAACCACGCGACGCGCGAAGCTGCTCGAGCGCATCGCCCAGAAGAAACCTGACACGGCGGTCAAGCCGCGCCCGCTTCAAATAGCTTTTTGCACGCTCGAGATTCCGAGGGTCGCTATCCGTATAGAAAACGGTTCCGGCCGGCCCTGCCGCTCGCGCCAGCCAAAGCGTTGAATAACCGATGGCTGAGCCCATCTCAAAAATCCGCCGTGCTCCGATGGCTCGCGCCATTTGATAGAGCACGCGGGCGCACGCTGGGCCGACGATCGGAACGTCGTGCTCGCGAGCGTATTCTTCCATTTCCTTGAGAACCTTGTCGCGCACCGGAAGGAGCGCGTGAATATATTTTTCCGTCACTGGATCCAGAATGTCCTTCAAATCGTTTCTCCTCTGCCGAAGATTATGACGCGCACTCCCTGGAAGCCATGCACCGCTCTCGATTAGGAGATTATGCCGCAGGCGCCCGGAAAGCGGGGGAAAATTTGAAGGCGAGCGCGGATGCCAGGACAGCTCGTTGAATCTGCGGGAAAAAACGCGCAAAATGGCAATGGCATAGCGACGGCCGCAAGAGCTGTACGAATTGCGCCGCGGGGCGGATGCGGGCAAGTCACCGTTTCCGGAAGCGCCGGTCATCCACGCGTTGATAGGACGGCGCAGCAGACCGGGACGAGGACTGGAGCCGGACCCTTTCAGTGCTCGCGGGGAGGTCAGACCATTTGAAACGACGCGCCGCGATTACGGGCATTGGGGCGGTCAGTCCCAATGGAATCGGGCGCGAGGCTTTCTGGAGCGCCACGCGCGAAGGCCGAAGCGGTATCCGCAGAATTCAATCCTTCGATCCATCCCCTTATCCTGTTCAGATTGCCGGAGAGATCGCCGGCTTCGAACCCGAGCGGTACATAGGTGAAAAAGACGCCGCGCACGTGAGCCGCGTGGTGCCACTCGCTTTGGCGGCCGCGGCCGAGGCGATTGAAGACGCCGGCGTCGATCCGGCGCGGATGCCGCTCGAAGAGCGCCGCCAGGTGGCCGTGCTGCTCGGTTCGGGGGGCGGCGGGCAGGAATTCGTCGAGCGGCAATACGAGCTTTATCGTTCCGGCCATTTGCATCAGTGCAGCGTTTATACGATTCCTTCCGCCACCATGGGCACGATCGCAAGCGAAATTTCCATGCGCTTCGGGTTTCGCGGCTTCAGCCACGTCATCTCGACCGGATGCACTTCTTCGACCGACGCCCTCGGCTACGCGGCGCAGAACATTCAATGGGGCAACGCCGAAATGGTCGTCGCGGGCGGCGCGGACGCACCCATCGCCCCTCTGATCCTCAAGGGCTTTACACTGATGCGCATCATGACGTCTTCCTGGAATGACGATCCGCCGCGCGGGTCGCGCCCGTTTTCCGCGGACCGTGACGGCTTCGTGCTGGGCGAAGGCTCGTGGATGTTCGTGGTCGAAGAGTTTGAGCGAGCCCGCGCTCGCGGCGCTCACATTTACGGCGAGCTGACGGGTTACGCTTCCACATGCGAGGCTTTCCATCGGGTGCGCCTGGAGGAAAGCGGAGAGGAACCGGCGCGCGCCATTACACTCGCGATGGAGCGGTCCGGCATCGGGCCCGACGAAGTGGATTACGTGAACCTGCACGGCACTTCGACCGTCCTTAACGACCGCATTGAAACGCGGGCGCTCAAGCGGGCGCTCGGCCGGCGGGCCTACAGCGTGCCGACTTCGGCGCTGAAGTCCATCATCGGCCATCCGCAGGGCGCTTGCGGCGCGGCAAGTGTCGCCGCCACGCTGCTCTCGATGCGCGACAACGTCCTGCCGCCCACGCTGAATCTCGACGTGCCCGACCCCGAGTGCGACCTCGATTACGTGCCTCACCGGGCGCGCCATGCCGAAATTGTGCATGCGGTCTGCAATTGCATCGCTTTCGGATCGAAAAACTCCGCGCTGGTTGTTTCGCGCGCGGCGGATTGAGGAAGGGATTGAATGCGCCGCGTCCGTCAAGACGAGCTCCTCGATGACGATTTGGGGACGCCGCAGGAAATCGCCGATGGATTCAACGATTTGTGGTGGATCAACCGCAACCTCGGCGGCATCGCGAGCACCCTCAAGCTGTTCGAGCGGGCCACCTCGCGAATCGGCGCGGCAGGCATTCGAGTCCTTGAAGTAGCTGCGGGCGACGGACGCATGGCGGCGTGGCTTGAAGACGCGCTCGAACGCCGAGGGATTCACGCGGAATTTACTTTGCTCGACCGGCGCCTGAGCCATCTTGCCCTCGGGCGCGCCGCGCTGAAAAAGAACGGCCGGCTTGTGGGCGATGCTCTGGCGCTGCCGTTCCGCGAGGAAAGCTTCGACCTCGTTTTTTGCAATCTTTTTCTCCACCATCTTTCGGATGAACAGACAAAATGTTTGCTTCAGCAGGCGCGGAGCGTTGCGCGGCGCGCCGTCCTCATCAACGACCTCGAGCGAAATTTCTGGTCTTACGCATTTATCCGCCTGGCCTCGCCCTTCGCGCGCAGCCGCCTGACGCGGCACGATGGGCCGGCGAGCGTGCGCCAGGCGTACACGAGGCGCGAACTCGCGGCGCTCGCGTCGGCTTCGGGGTTCGGCCACGTTGAGCTAGTTCCTCTTCCGGGACTTCGCATGGGCCTGATCGGCTGGAAGCAGCCGGTGAACGGCGGATCATGAAGGACATCGCAATCATCGGCGGAGGGCCCGCGGGCGCGGCGGCGGCCATCGAAGCGCGAAAGCTTGGGCTCGGCGTCGTCCTCTTCGAGCGCGAACGCTTCCCACGCGGCAAAGTCTGCGGCGAATTTCTTTCTGTCGAATCGCTGCCGCTTCTCGAAGAGCATATTCCCGAAGTGCTCGCAAGGGGCGCTGTGATCGATCGAGCCGAGTTCATTGGGCGGAGTGGAGAATCGCATGCGTTCAGCCTGCCGCGCCCGGCGCGAGGACTTTCGCGCGCGGCGATGGATGAAGCGCTTTGGCAGGCTGCGGGAAGGGAAGGCTGCGAATTGCGCGAAGGCGTAGGCGTTCGGCGCGCGCAAAAGCAGGCCGTGACGGCGCGCGGCGAGCGGCATTGGATTCTCGAGACGCATGCGGGCGAGCGCGTCGCCGCCAGGTCGTTGATTGTCGCCTGCGGCCGCTGGTGGGCGCTCGAAGGAATTCCTTCGCCGGCCGCGCAAGTGAAAAGCGCCGGCGCGGGAGAATGGATGGGCGTGAAAGCGCACTTCCGCGGCGTGGCCGGACGCAGCGCCGTCGAGATGTATTATTTTCGCGGCGGCTATTGCGGCCTTGCGCCGATCGAGAACGGGCTGTACAACGCCTGCTGCCTCGTTCATCGGGGCCGCGCGGGCGGGCGGCGCGTTGCCGGCTTTTGCGAGTGGATCGGAAGCGTGGGAAGGCATTCCGCGCTCGACGAAAGGCTTCGTGGCGCCGCGCAGGAAGGGAAGACGTTAACGACCGCTCCGGTGCGGCTCGCGAGGCGAGCATCGGAATTGGACGGGGCGCTTGTGGCCGGCGATGCGGCAGGTTTTCTCGATCCCTTCACGGGCGATGGCATTGCGATGGCGCTCCGGAGCGGCGGGCTCGCAGCGCGCACGGTTGCCGCGTCCCTCAGGCAGAACGAAATGCGCGGCAATGCCGGGGAAATGGACCAGAGCGGGTACGGCGAGGCTTTCGCTCGCGCCTCAGCGCGAAGTTACGGCATTGCCGGGATTCTGCGCGCGCTGGTTTGCGCTCCTGAGGGCGTCCAGCACGCGGCCGCGGCAGCCTTGCCGTGGCTCGGCGTTCGCTTATTCAACGGAACGCGTTGGAGAGGTTCCGAACTATGAAACTGAAATTCGAGCGGGAGGAATCATGAAAATTTCGAGCAAGGTTCTTATGGCTACTTTAGCGGTTTCCCTCTTGCCGGCGATGGCCTGCGCGCAGGGACAGGAGAAACCGCCGGTCAAAGTGATTCACATGACCGCTCAGCGCTATAAATTCACGCCGAACGTCATCACTGCAATTCAAGGCCAGCGCGTGCGGATCATTATCACGGCCCTCGACCGCAAGCACGGCTTCAAACTCGCCGCTTACCATATCAATCAGGTGCTCCTCAAAGGCGATCCCGCCACCATCGAATTCACCGCGGCCAAGGCGGGAACGTTCACCTTCCGATGCTCCGTCTTCTGCGGCATGGGACACCTGAGAATGAAAGGAAAGCTGATCGTCAAACCCGCGAAGAAGCCGTAGGCAGGGTGGTCGGCGCGGCGCGGACTGGCGTACCCGGGCGGGCCAAAAAAAGACTTGACAAGCGCGGGGGGGGGGGTAGGCTTGGGCGCAGGGAGGGTGACGCATGAAAACGTTAAGCTTCGGAGCTGCCGCGTGCCTGGCGGCCCTGTCCATTGCACCACGCGTCGCGCGGGCAAACGGCCATTGCTTTTGCGTATATCCGGGCTACGAGACGGTAATGTGCTGTGGTGCACAGACGAGCATCGAAGTTTGTAACGGGCCGGCAGATAGCTGCGAATACTGTGATGGCTATGCGAAAATCCGTTTCTGCTGTGGGGCGAACTACGACGTAGCGGGCGCAGGAGGGCCCTGCGGGGCGTCGCCCACGTCGGCATGCTCCGCGAGGACTCCTAAGGGCGGGTTCCCCGCGACCGTGGCTGGTGCTGGGTCCGTGCCGCGCAGGAAGGCGGTTTCGGCGTCCAAGGGAAGCGCCCGTGGCGGGTTATCTGCAGTGCGCGCGAAGGCTCGGGACTAGCCAGAGCACGCAAGGGAGGCCGGCATGAAGATCCGTGGAGCGAGGCTTAGGGTGACTGTGTGTGCGGTGCTCGCGACGCTTGGCACGGGGACCGCTCTGCGGGGGCAGGCGCCCGAGCTGCGGGCCACCAAGACCGTCCCCATCGCAGGCATGGGCCCAGTCGCGCTTCTCAACGACGTGAAGTGCGACGCGAACGGCGATCTGTACTTCAGGGTTATGCCGCCGAACAACCCGGACCCGCTCCGCGCACCCGTCGTGGAAGTCTCGCCCAGCGGAAAGCGGAAGGCCGTTTTCAGCCTCGCGAGCGTGACCGATAACCCGGCGGTGCAGAAGGGTGACATCGCCGACTTTGCCGTGACCCAATTTGGGGAAGTCGTCTTGCTGGTAAGCACCCGCGCCTCAAAAGGGGGGAAAGGCAAAAATTACCTGGTGGACTTCAACGACGACGGCTCCTACGGGGACCTCACCAAGCTGCCGAGCGACTTATGGCCGTTGAAGTTTGTAATGTTCCCCGATAGTGAATCCCTCATCTCCGGGATGATGATGGGGCAGGGCGGCGAGGCGGGGCGGGCTTCCCTGGCCGTGTTTGACGCCCAGGGGAGATTCGCCAAAGAAGTTGAGGTTGCGTCCTTCAAGAAGCTCTCATGGAGCGGGGGCAGCTTCGATGGGGCTGCGACCGCGATCAAGCCGCTCTCGCTTGGCCTCGCGGTGCTCGGCGATGACGGCGATGCCTACCTCCTGCCCCGGACGGCCAAGCCCTCGGTGATGGTCATAGCCCCATCGGGCTCCGTGGTCCGGACGATCTCTTTGGACGTCCCCGGTCCCGGATTCAAAGCGGGCGCGCTTCGCGTCGCGGGCGGAATGCTCGCCGTCAAGTTTTACAGGCACGGGCCCGGCAAAGGCTCGCCTGACGTTAACGTTTACCAAGTGTACGACTCGTCCAGCGGGAAGCTCCTCGCAGCCTACGGGACGCCTCCTGAGTTTGGCACCGCGCTCGGGTGCTTCTCGCCGCCCGACTCCTTTTCGTTCCTCTCACAGAGAGCGGGCCAAGAGGTGCTTGTCCACGCGTCGCCTCATTGAGCCAGAGTCCGCGCCGCCTGCCCACACGCGCCGTCAATCGTAATATTCCAGGCCGAGGTGAGTGATCAATTCTTCGCCGCGCAGGTGGCGAAGGGTATTCTTCAGCTTCATGAGCTGAATGAAGAGGTCGTGCTCCGGATAGAGGCCGGGAGCGTGTAGGGGGCTCTTGAAATAAAACGAGAGCCATTCCTGAATGCCTTTGCGCGCGAGTTCCGGGCAACGCTGAGCGAGGTCCATGAACAGAGCGAGATCGAGGACGATGGGCGCCGCGAGGATCGAGTCCCGGCAGAGAAAATCAATCTTGATCTGCATGGGATAACCCAGCCAGCCGAAGATATCGAGATTGTCCCAGCCTTCCTTGTTGTCGCCCCGCGGCGGATAATAATTGATCCGCACCTTGTGGTAGAGATCTTTGTAGAGTTCCGGATAAAGCTCCGGCTGAAGAATATATTCCAGGACGGAGAGCTTGCTCTCTTCTTTCGTTTTGAAGGAGCCCGGATCGTCGAGGACTTCGCCGTCGCGGTTGCCGAGAATGTTGGTGGAGAACCATCCCCGCAGGCCGAGAAGGCGCGCTTTCAATCCTGGCGCGATGATGGTTTTCATGAGCGTTTGGCCCGTCTTGAAGTCCTTGCCGCAGATGGGTGCGCGCTGCTTCACCGCCAGCGCGGAGAGAGCGGGGATATCCGTCGTCAGGTTGGGCGCGCCATTGGCGAAGGGGATGCCCAGCTTGAGCGCGGCGTATGCATAAACCATGCTGGGAGCGATTTCCGGGCTGTTCGCTCGAAGGCCTTTCTCGAAAGCGGCGAGCGACTGATGAACCGCGGCCGGCTCGTGGAACACTTCCGTCGAGCCGCACCAGATCACCACAAGACGCTCCGCGCCGGACGTTTCCTTGAAGCGCCGGATGTCCTCCATTACCTGCTCGGCGAGGTCCATTTTGTTCTTGCCGCGTTTGACGTTTTCGCCCTGAAGGCGCTTGACGTACTTTCGCTCGAAGACTGCGGGCATGGGGCGAATATTTTCAAGAAAATCCTTGATGTCATCGAGCAGGGCGCGCTCGAGAACGCCGGCCTTCACCGCCGCACGATAAGCGTCGTCGTAAAACAAATCCCATCCGCCGAAAACGAGATCATCAAGGCTGGCGAGCGGCACGAAGTCCTTGATTTTTGGAGAGCACTTATCCGTGCGCTTGCCGAGCCGGAGAGTGCCCATTTGCGTGAGCGAGCCGATGGGCTGCGCGATACCGCGCCGCACGGCCTCGACTCCGGCCATGAACGTCGTTGCAACCGCTCCCATGCCGGGAGTCAATATCCCGAGCTTGCCGCTCGGCTTTTCAATCTTTACCGGCTTTCTTGCCACGATCGCTTCCTCCCTGATTCGCCTGAAACTTTTCGTCCGTCGTTTCTAAAGAGCCCGTGAGGTCGAAGAACTTGCCGCACGAAGCCCGCAGAGGCTTCGCCTTGCTCAGCTTGCCACTCCGGACGCGCTTGGTTACCGAAATGTTCGATATTGCGACAGGATGGCGGGAAATGCAATCTCTAATTTGGGATCTCTAATTTGGGACTGGAGGGGTGCGAGCAGCACGGTTTTCGCGCCGCTGGCTTTTGACGTACCGCGGCCTTGCGGGTGCTGAGAGCGCTGCGGCCGTCATTTCTTGAGCCTGCGGATATCGAACAACTGCTGGCCGCTGTGCGATGGATCGGAGTTAATATGCACCTGCCCCTGCTTGCCGAAAGTAAGTTTGGCAAACATGTACATCCACCCGCGGTCTTTGCCGTCGGCGCCCAGTTGCAGATGGATATACGTGTACGGATAATGATTGACCCCGTAACCCTGGAGATAAGGAAGGCTATTTTGCCCCTGAGACGATGTTGCGACGAATGTCGGCGCAATGCCGATGATATCCAGACTGCGGCCGGAGGGCGCCGAGGACGGCCGAACGATCACCAGCGGATCACTCCGCCCGTTAGAGATATGGAAGAAACCGACCTTATTCTTGTCGAGAGCGTGGCGAAGGGCATCCTTGCCGCCCCGAACGTACGCCTGGGCGAAGTTCTGGATGTCGGCATTGGTCGAGTAATTCTGAATAGAGATCGAAATGCTTTCGGACGGGTCGATCATGGCCATGTAATGTTCCTTGACCGCCGGCTTCTTGGCTTTTTGTTTCTTCTTGCGCGCGAAGGACAAGCCCGCGCCAAGCGTCAGGCAGAATGTGATGAGTGTCGCAAATGCAAAAGTCTTTTTCATCACGCCCCCTAATGGCTAGGCCGCGGTCAGTCCGCGTTTGGATCAACCGCGGGTTTGGAAATAACTTGGAAGCCCGCGATCAGCGGGCCACGGTGCGCTTCCTGTGCCGTGGGTCTTTGCCAAGCCCTGGGGGCCCGCGGCATATAAGACTCGCCGTGCTTGATAGAACGTCGGCAAGTCCGATATTGGAGCAGGACCGAAGGAAATGCAATCGCTATCTGCAGGGTAAAGAAAAACCCACGGTCAATTCGGGAGGGAACTGACCGTGGCGATTCCTGCCGGTACGCGGCGCTTACAGATGGAGCGCGATGCCGGCGGCAATGCGCGCCTGAGTGTGGTGATCGCCGCCGAGCGTGGCGTGGATCCAGTCCGCCTGGATGGGGCGAATCCAGAGTGGTCCGAAGATTTTGATGTCAATCCCGCCGCCCACAGCCGTGGCAAAAGCGTTGCCCGTAATGATGGGGATGCTATAGCCCGTAGTCGTGCCGGTGGTGAAACCGGTTGTCCCGTGAACGACGCCCACCAGCACGTGAGCGAAGGGAATGACACGATGCAGCACGTGCGGCGAAAACTGGGGGCCGAACAGCGCCATGTACTGCTTCTCCTGCTCGCCGGAGCGAACTCCATACTGCGAGCTGAAATCGGCGACCATGCCGACCCACGGCGCTACCTTCCCGGTGATGGAAGCATCCCAGCCGTTGATGTTGAACGTCGAACCGCTGTTAAATTGGTTGCGGACGATCGTGTAGCCTCCGAAAAGCGTGACCTTGGGAACGAAAGGCACGCTCTGGGAACATGCGACGAGTGGAAAACCCAGTATCAACAACAATGGAACAAGCGTTTTGATTTTTCGCACCTTAACCTCCATTCGCACTTTGATGCAAAGAGCTCGCGTGCCGTTGGGCGCCTCGCGCCGCCTTCGGCACCTACCTTTAAATCTTGCAATATGTGAGGGAATCTGTCTAGTATCTGATTACCGGCAGTCGCGGTCTGGAGAGAAATGGCAGCTAGCCTGGCAAAGATTCTGGTCAAGGATCCGGGGGGAAGCGAGCGCGAAATTGAAATTTCCGGCTCGCAATTCCGCATTGGCCGGCAAGGTGACAGCGATCTGGTGCTGCTCGACAGCCGCATTTCACGCCGCCACGCGCAGATCACCGAGGATCCCGAGGGCTTCGAGATTGAAGATTGCGGCAGCCGGCACGGTGTTTACATCAACGGCGAACGATTGGAAAGGCATCGCCTAGCGAGCGGCGACCAGATTAGTTTCGGGCTGGCCGACGGTTACACGCTGACGTTCGTGATGCGGGCGCCGGAACTGCCCGGGCTGCTCGAGAAATTCGAAAGAGCCAAGGCGAGCCACGCGCCGGAATTGCAGCATCTGGGCCTGCTGCTCGAAATGGCGCAACGCCTGAGCCGCGCGCCTGTGTTTGAGGAAGTGCTGACAACGCTCGTGGATTCGGCCCTGCGCGTCACTTCCGCCGACCGCGGACTGCTCTTTCTCGCCGACGACGCGAAGCAATTGAAGCTGCGTCTGGGGCGGACGCAGGAGGGAAACTACCTCGGCCTCGATTTGGATGATTACTCGAAAGAAGTGGTGGAGATGGTCGCGAAGACGGGCCGTGAGCAATTATCGCTTGAGGAGGAAGGTTCCGGACACTCACCGCAGGAGACAACAGCGACGGCGAAAGGGCTGCGAGGTGTGCTGGCCCTGCCGCTCCAGCACCTTCCGATGGTTGAAGCGGGGGGCGAGACCATCCAAAGCGCCGGCCCGGAGCTGCTCGGGGTTCTTTATCTCGAGAACCGCTCGCGGCCGACGTCGCTGACAGGGCTCGACCGGCGGGTGCTCCAGACGCTTGCCACGGAAGGGGCGACGGTGATCGAAAACACCCGCCTGCTGCGCATGGCCCGCGAGCGGGAACGCATCCAGCGCGAGCTGATGCTGGCGCGAAATATTCAGCAGCGGCTCTTGCCCGCAACTCTTCCGGCCGGCGATTACTTCGAGCTGCGCGCCGTCACGGTTCCCTGCCACACGGTCGGAGGCGATTATTACGACGCGATGCGCTTGCCGAACAACCGCCTCGGGCTGACGGTTGCCGATGTTTCCGGCAAAGGCGTTCCAGCGGCGATGATGGCGGCGAGCCTTCTCGGCGCGTTTGGCGCCGTTGCCGCCGGCGATCCGGAGCTTCCGGGTCTGTTTGCGCGAGTGAATGAATTTATCTGCGAGCGCACGCCGGCGGAAATGTACGCCACGCTTTTCTACGGCATCCTTGCCCGCGATGGGCGATTCACCTTCGTCAATGCGGGTCACCCTCATCCCTTGCTGCTTCGCAAGGACGGCACGGTGCGAGCTCTTCCTTCCCAGAATTTTCCCGTGGGAGTTTTTCCCCGGGCGGTTTTCGAAGTGGGTGAGGAGCAACTCGAGCGCGGCGATTTCGTCCTGGTTTACTCGGACGGCGTGACGGAAGCGGACAACGCCGAAGGCGAATTTTTCGGCGATTCCCGGCTCGAGGAATCGCTCAAAACCTGCCCGCGTACCGACGCTGAATGCGTGCTCACGGCCGTCACCGATGCAGTAAAAGAATTTGTCGGCGCCGCTCCGCCGTCGGACGATCTCACGCTCGCCATCCTCATGTATTCCCCTTCATCGCACGCCAAAGCCGGAACGATGCGCTCAACTCCCTCTGAAGAGCAATTGCGGGATGAAGCTTAGGCTGGGCGCTGAGTCCTGATTCCGTCAGGATCGCGTTCAGAGGTTAATTGAGGAAAAGCCGGCGCAAATCGCGCAGGTGAATTTCGGCAAAACTCCCCACCGCACGGCCTGCGCGCGCCCGCAATTCCTCGAGCGGGAAACTTGAGGCGATGCCGACGCACTTGATTCCCGCCGCCTTCACCGCTTCAACTCCAGGGAAGGAGTCTTCGAACGCGACAGCATCCTCGGGCCGGACGCCGAGACGCGCGGCCGCGAGCAAATAAATTTCGGGATCGGGCTTGGGGCGCGTGACTTCCTCGCCGCTGACAAGGAGTTTGAAGTATTGCCGGTAGCCGAGCGAGTCCACGACGAATTCGACATTCTTGCAGATGGCGGAGGAAGCGACCGCCATCGGGATGCCGGCGGCGTGAATTTCACGGATGAGCGCGTCGAGTCCGGCGAGCGGCTTAGCGTGCGCCTTGAAGGCCGCGCGAAACCGCGCTTCTACTTCCTCGCCCATGCGGCGCGATTCTTCCGCCGTGATCTTCGAGCCGAAAAAGTAGCGAAAGAGTGTGTCGTTGCGCTGGCCCAGGATCAACTGCGGCAAGTCGGCCTCCTGGAACGCAACGCCGCGCTCGCGCAGGAACTCCGCCCACTTCTGAAGATGAAACGGGTTGCTGTCCACCAGCACGCCGTCCATATCGAAAATCACGGCCGCCGGCCGCTGCGCTTCCTGGGTCATCGCCTTCCCATCCAAACTGCAAATTCCGATTATGGATGAAAGCAGAGTGAACGGGAAGTGCCGTGCGGAAGCGCGCGGGCCGAACCTCTGGTGGTCTGATATAATCCGTGGCCGGGGAGGGTGACGATGAATCCCGAGTCCGCCGTCAACGCAAAACAGGCAGTTCGTGAGAAGTATCAGTTGATGTCCGCGGCAGAGATTGACCGCACGCTCGTGCGGCTGGCGAATGAAATTCTCGAGCGGCACCAGGGCATTCAAAATGTCGTCCTGGTCGGCGTTCGCCGGCGGGGCGTTCCGCTTGCCGAGCGCCTGGCGAGAAAAATCCTTTCCATTGAAAAAGCAACGCCCGGCGTCGAGACGCTCGACATCACCTTTTACCGCGACGATCTTTCCACGGTGGCCCAAAAGCCGGTGGTCCGCGAAGCTCCGGCGGGATATTCAGTGGAAGCGAAAGACGTGGTGCTCGTGGACGACGTGCTCTATACCGGGCGCACGACCCGCGCCGCGCTCGACGCGCTGCTCGCTCACGGGCGCCCGCGCAAGGTGGAACTGCTGGTGCTGATTGACCGGGGCCACCGCGAATTGCCCATTGAAGCCACCTTCGTCGGCCGCACGGTCCAGACCACTTCAGCCGAAGTCATTGAAGTCCGCCTGACGGAAGTGGACCAGCAGGAACGGGTAATGATGTGCGAACGGGTGTGAGGAGAGCTGCCTTACTGAGACCAGTCGGTCGGCGTACGGTCCCAGCGGTGCCCGCGAAGTTTCTCGAGAAGCGGCTGAGGCAAGGGGCCGGGGTCGCTCGCGGCCATGTTCATTTCGGCGTGGCGAGGCTTTCGCATACCGGGAATGATGGTGCTGACGGCGGGATTGGCGAGGATGAACCGCAGAGCCATTTCCGGCAACGTCATGCCCGCCGGAACGTCCGCCTTCAGTCGTTCGACGTGCTCGACGGTGACTTTGAGATTTTCAGCCACGAAATAAGTGTTGCGCCAGTCGCCTTCCGGCCAGGTGGAATCAAGCGTTAAATTCCCCGTGAGACTTCCTTCGTCTAAGGGCACGCGCGCAATGACGGCAACGCCGCGCTCGCGGCAAGCGGGAAACAACTGATCCTCACCGGTCTGGTCGAAAATGTTGTAGATGACCTGCACCGCATCCACCAGCCCCGAGCGGACCGCTTCGACGCCGTTCCACGATTCCCAGCGGTTGATGCTGATGCCCAGGGCGCGAAACAGGCCCTGGCGGCGCAGCCCATCGAGCGTGTGGTACCAGCGGTCATCCTTGAGCCATCCGTCTTCCCAGACGTGAAGCTGCATCAGATCGAAGCTCTCGAGTCCTGCGTTCTCGAGGCTGCTGTGAACGTACTTTTCGATGTGGTCGGGCGGGAAGCAATCGTCGAGTGAATATTCGCGCCGGCTCGGCCAGCGCAGGTTTTTTGGCGGGATTTTGGTGGCCGTGTAAAGGCGCTTCGAAGGATTGGCGCGCACGAGCTCCCCAAGCATCTTTTCGCTTTTGCCGCTGCCATAGGCCCAGGCGGTGTCAAAGAAATTGCAGCCGAGGTCCACGGCGCGCTGGAGCGCCTGCATGGATTCCCGGTCGCTTGAGTCGGTCCATTCGGCCATGCCCCACATGCCGTAACCCATCTCGCTCACCGGCCACTCCATGCGCCCGAATTCGCGGTATTTCATTTTGCCCGCCCCTAGAGTTTCAATCCCGCCTTCTTCATGTTTTCCTCGACTTTCGCCATCACATCGGCAGGACAGCCTTCCCAATGCTCGACCACCTTGTTGCCGAGATAGGGCAAATCCTTGACGCCCGTTTCGCTCGAATAGAATCCGCCGACCACGAGATCGCGCAGGCGGTTGAAAAAGGCCACGCCATTCGAATCTTCGGGCGCGGCGGTATTCGGATATGCGATGCGGTCGAGGAGCTCCTTGCGATCCGCATCCGAGCAAGCCACAAAATCATGGCCGTATTTTTCGTTCGACTCAATGTCGAGCCAGGTGAGGCCGCCGCGAATCTCAGCGAGCATATCGCCTTGCCAGAAGTTGAGCCAATCGTCAATGAATTCCGGAACGCCCGCCTCGCTCGCGCTGCCGGTGCGCTCGTCGGCGGGAATGATGATGTCGCTCAGCAATCGGACCGTCTCATATTCGTGTTTCGACAGGATTTGAAGCTTATAGGCCGCGGCGGCCGGCGGCGTATCTCCGCCCCGCGCGGCCTTCCCCGCGGCGAGCGACCGTCCCGCAACGGCCGGAAGCGGAAGCCAGGCCGCAGCCGGAACCGCCGAGATCACCTTGAGCGCCTTGCGGCGCCCCATGGAGCCGTTCCTCTTTTTGTTGTCCGCTTCGCTCATGGCAACCTTCCCCTTTCAGATGTTTCTTTTCTTCACTTGATCCGCAATATATTCCGACGTGCGCCAGGCGAGCGCCATGATGGTAAGCGTCGGGTTCTTATCGGCGTTCGAGCAGAAGGGCCCGCCGTCCGTGATGAAGAGATTGTCGGCGTCCCAAGCCTGTCCGTGGGAATTCAGGACCGAATTGCTGCGGCTGTCGCCCATGTGCGTTGTACCGACTTCATGGATGATTTCACCGCCGCGCGAAATGCCCCAATTGTCTTCCGGGCCGTAGCGGTTGAGCGACTCGCCGCCCATCGTGTAAATGATTTCGTCGAATATCTCGCGCGCATATTTGGCCATCTGGATTTCGTGGTCGCTCCACTTGAAGTGGAACTTGAGCACCGGAATGCCCCACTCGTCCACCACGTCCTTGTCAATCTCGCAGTAACTGTTTTCGTTTGGAATCATTTCCCCGCGGCAGGCGAATCCGACGTAGGCGCCGTAGATTTTCCGGCAACCGCTCTTCAGCTCGACGCCGTATCCGCCGCCGAGAAAACGCTCGGAGCCGCCGAAACTCCAGGGGCCCGGCATGCCGCGGCCGCCGCCGATTTCGATGTGGAAGCCTCGCGGAAAGGGAAGCTTGTGCTCGAGCTGCCTTTGATAATTCCACCACGGCATGTAGAGGTGCATTCCGCCGACGCCGTCGGCGTTGTGCGGCGGCAGGTCTTGCAGCACAGGAATGAACCCGGCGCTGCCGTCGGCGCCGACCGTATCCATCAGATACTTTCCGACGACGCCGGATGAATTCGCGAGGCCGTTCGGATGCTGCGGGCTTTTCGAGTTGAGGAGCAGGCGCGCGGATTCGCAGGCGCTCGCGGCAAGAACAACGACCTTTCCGCGGACTTGCACTTCCTTTCGCGTTTTCTTGTCCACGTAGGAAACGCCCGTGGCCCGCCCGTCCCGTCCGACGAGGATTTCGCGCGCCATGACGCCGCAACGGATTTCAAGATTCCCGGTTTTCATGGCGGGCGGAATCAGAACGGTGGGTGAGGAAAAGTTCGAAGAGGTCCCGCAGCTTCGGCCGCATTGCGAGCAGTAATGGCACTCGGGCCGGCCATGGAGCGGTTCGGTGAGGATCGAAAGGCGGGAAGGGACGCATCGGATGCCGAGTTTCGTCGCAGCTTTTTGAATCAGCAATTCGTGGCAACGGGGCTTCGGCGGGGGAAGAAATTTTCCATCCGGCGTGTTCTCGATATGCTCGATGCTGCCAAACACGCCGATGAGTTCTTCGGTCTTGTCATAGTAAGGGGCGATGTCGTCATAAGTGATCGGCCAGTCGAAGCCGAGACCATCGCGGGTGTAGGGCTTGAAGTCGTACGGCCCCATGCGCAGGCTGATGCGGCCCCAATGATTCGTTCGCCCGCCGAGCATCCGCGAGCGAAACCACATGAACTCCTCGCCCTTCGCGACGGTGTATGGCTCGCCGTTCACCTGCCAGCCGCCGACCGCGGCGTCGAAATATCCGAACGTGTGACCGTGCGTCGCACCGCGATGCGGCGCCTGGTAATACCATTCGAACATCTTCGATTGCTTCGCCGTGTCGTACCAGTCGCCGGCTTCGAGGATCAGGCATTTTGCGCCCGCCTGCGTCAGGACGTACGCCGCCATCCCGCCCCCCGCACCCGACCCCACAATGATCGCGTCGTAAACCTTCGGACTTTTGATAATTTCTGGCATGAAACGATTGCCTCCTGAGAAACGCACAGCAATAATTTAAGATGCGGAGTTTAGCACAAACCGGCGTGCGGGGATGCTGCGAAAAAACGAACGCCCGGGGGGAAAATGAAAAAGCATGCTTCCGGCCATGATCCGGTTTAAGGTAAACTGCTGAGGTTCAAATGGACACGATGCGAAGTGGTGTTTCGAGCCTCCGAATCGCCGCCCTCCTGGCTGTAATTTCTCTCGCCACGGTTGCGGCCGCACCGGCCGGGCAGATGGGCGCGAAGGCCGCTCCGATCGAGGCTGTAACAATCAATGCGCAAGGGCCGGCCGAGCCTTTTCCTCACTATTGGGAGCGAATGTTCGGCTCGGGCCGCGCCGTCCTTGCCTTGCGCGCCGATTACCGCAAGGACATGCGAGCGGTCAAGCGCGCCACGGATTTCGACTATCTCCGCTTTCACGGGATTTTCGACCGCGGTGTCGGACTTTACCATGTGGGAGCGGATGGAAAGCCCGATTACAATTTTTCTTACGTGGACCAGATTTACGACGGACTGCTCGCGAACGGAATTCGCCCGTACGTTGAGCTGAGTTTCATGCCAAGAGCGCTTGCGTCTTCTCCCGTGCAACAGGGCTTTTGGTATCACCCCTACGTCGCGCCTCCGAAAAACTGGAATCAGTGGGGAAGTTTGATTCGCCACTTCGCGCAGCATCTGGTGGCGCGCTATGGGATTGACGAAGTTTCGCATTGGTATTTCGAAGTGTGGAACGAGCCGAACATCGGCTTTTGGGCGGGAAAGCCGAAGCAGGCAACCTACTTCAAGCTCTATGACACGGCGGCGCGGGCGCTCAAAAGCGTAAATCCGCGGCTTCGCGTCGGCGGCCCGGCGACCGCGCAGGCCGCGTGGGTCAGCGCCTTCATCCGCCATTGTGTCGAAAACAACGTGCCCGTGGACTTCGTTTCGACTCACGTTTACGGGAACGACAGCGCGCAAAATGTTTTCGGGACAAGCCGGCCCATTTCGCGCCAAGAGATGGTGATTCGCGCGGTCGAAAAGGTTCATCGCGAAGTCGCAGAATCCGAGCGGCCCGGCTTGCCCATCATTTTCAGCGAATACAACGCGAGCTACAAGAATGAATCGGACGTCACCGATTCCGCCTTCATGGGCCCGTGGCTCGCGCACACGATCAAGCAGTGCGCCGGCATGGTGAAAATTCTTGCCTACTGGGATTTTTCAGACGTTTTTGAAGAGCAGGGTGTAGTGAAGCGGCCGTTTTACGGCGGCTTCGGCCTGATGGCCGAGGACGATATTCCGAAAGCATCCTACAACGTTTTCGCCTTGCTTCATCGGCTCGGAACGGAGCGTCTAGCGGCGAGTTCGGGCCCGGATGGCGGAGACGCAAAGTCGGTTCTGGCCACGAAGCGAGCCGGCGGCACGCTTGCCATTGCTCTCTGGAATTACGCGCCACCTGCGAAGACCGGCCCCGGCAAAACCTTCAACCTGTCCATTGAAAATCCAGGCGCATTGCGCCACGCGGTCATCTGGCGGGTGGACCGGCATCACGGCTCGGCGCTCACCGCTTGGAAAGCGATGGGCGAGCCCGATTTTCCGACCCGCGGCCAGATTGAGTTGCTGCGCGAAGCGGGTCGTCTCCCCGCGCCCGAAATTCGGGACTTGCCTTCAGGCAATACCGCGCCGCTTTCCCTTACGCTTCCGAGCCACGGCTTCGCTTTGGTCGAAATCGAGCCGTGAGGCATGCTTCAGTCGCCTATCGCTTCGGCCATGGATCGCGAACGGAAAGTCTGCGGCGTCATGCCTTCGCTTCGCCGGAAAACACGGTTAAAGGTCTTCAGGCTGGCGAAACCCGACTGCGCGGCTACACGGTAACAGCGAAGGTCGGTTTCAAGAAGAAGCTGTTTGGCGCGTTCCAGGCGGCGCCGCATGATTTCGTCGAGCACCGTCCGATGCGCCGCGGCCGAAAAGCGCCGCTCGAGCGTTCGGCGCGAGACGCCAACTTCCTTTGCGATGTCGCTGACGCCTAGATTGTGCGCCGCCTGCGCGCGGATCACTTGCAAAGCCCGGGCGACCAGAAGGTCTTCCTGGGCGACGACGTCGCTCGAGAGGCGTGCGGCCACGCGAGTGGGTCTTACCCACACAACCCGAGGCTTGGCGGGAGAACCCTTCATCAGCGAGTCAAGCAGCCGCGCGGCCTCGTAGCCCGCGCGTTCCACGTCGAGCGCGACGCTTGAGAGCGGGGGAGTTGCCAGCTCGCACATCATTTCGTCGTTGTCCACGCCAACCACGGCCACTTCCTCGGGCACGTGGAGTCCGGCGGCGGCACAGGCTTCGAGCACTTCCCGCCCGCAAACGTCATTGCACGCTACGACGCCGGCCGGCTTCGGGAGAGCTTTGAGCCAGCGGATCATATCGGGCTTGTCCTTCTGCCATCGCTCGATCCAGTTGTGCGGGTGCATCCAGCCCGCCGAGGCGGTCCGGCACACGGACCAGGAAAGTCCGCGCTCGGCCGCAAACGCCGCCATGAACTTTTCACGCTCCGCCGACCAGTTGCAATTCTCGAAACCGCAATAAGCCAGGGACCGGAATCCGGCTTCGACAAGGTGCAACGCCGCCATGCGTGCAATCGCTTCTGCGTCCGTCCGAATCTCTCCAATGCGGGCGCTCGACGGGAAAGCGACTTCCTCATTCAGGCTTGACACGACGCAAGGAGCCTGCACGGAGCGAAGCAAGCGGCGGGCTTCGGACAAGCTGATCCGGGCGATAATCCCGCTGCCTCTCCACTCAGCAGCCTCTGCCAGCAAATCGCGCACGTGCCCCGGCGCAAGCTGGAGCGACCAGGGACCGTACAGTCGCGCGTAGCGCGAAATGCCGCGCAACAGGCCCCGGCCGTATTCGGTCGAGGTCTCGATCAGCAAAGCGACCTGCGGCAAGCCGGCATTTTGCGGCACCTGCTCGCGGATGTTTTTCGTCCTTTTCCTGCTTCGCTCCATCGTGCGGCGCGCCGCACCGTTTTGCCGGTCCATTTTGGTCATTCGCGTAACGAGTGCCACGTCCCCAAAGCTCATGACTCCTTAATGGCACTTGTACATCGCCCTGCGCCTCTTTTCAAGCACTGTCTTTCCCAAGGCGGGAACGGGCCTCACATCTTGACGCAAAATGACCATTTCGAGTCGCAACCTGGGGCTTGACTGAATTTAATTCCTGGATGAAACTCTACTCGTGCGTCGGGTTGTGTTGCAAAGTTTTCTCTGTTGTCTGCTCTCCTTGTCGGGTCGTGGGTTCGAGCGAAAGGTTTGAATCGCGTCGAATCCGATGAAAGTCATCGGCCTTCAACAATCAATGTGTTGCGCGCCTGGTATAACAGGAAGATTCGAAAGGCAAGGCTGTGTCTGCCGGGGCAGGCTTTGAGTGTGAGTGTGCGCGCCGGCGCATTCTTCTGTGCTTAAGGTGAGCGTTGGGACACGGGTCAAGGTAAGGCAGGAAGAGGATTTGAGTGAAGTTTGCGTCATTGAGCGCTTCTTGAAGCGCCTGAGGTGAGGATAAGAAGATCAGGTCGGGGGAAGGTTCAAAATCAAGTCTTGGAGGGTTTAAAAATGCGGAACAGAGTCGTTCTGGCAAGTTTACTCGCGGCTGCGCTCGTCGTGTGGAGCTCGACGGCGTTCAGCCAGACCGTTACCAGTTCTCTGAGCGGCACGGTCCGGGACGCGACTGGCGCGGTTGTGCCGAATGCGACGGTGGTACTCACGGACGTTGCTACCCACGTTGCGGACACCACGATCACGAACGGATCGGGCTTCTTCGCTTACGCGGCCCTGATGCCTGGCACTTACGACCTGAGCGTTTCAATGAAAGGTTTTGCGACCTGGGAGGAGCACGGCATCACGCTGAGTGCGAATGAGAGCCGCGCGGTGCCGTTCATCAAGCTCCAGCTCGCAACGACCAAGACCACGGTGACGGTCGTTTCCGCGGCAGCCTCACCCGTGCCTCTCGCGACCGGCGCGAGCAGCGTGACGCTGAATAACCGCATGGTCAGCCAGCTCGCCATTCAAGGGCGCGATGCCGCCGAGCTGATTAAGCTGATGCCCGGCATGGCCATCAATAGCGGCATCAGCAACACCGAATGGAACAGCGCGCTCACGCAAATCAACACCGGCCCGATCGGCGCCTTCTCCGGCAGCGGCACCCAGCCGAATGGCGGCATGCAGCTGGTCATGAACGGCTCGGTGATCACCGACGCCGGTAACCAGGGCACGCAGATTGCAAACGTCAACCAGGACATGACTCAGGAAGTGACCATTAAGGATGCATCCTTCGACGCCGAATACGCTCACGGCCCGATCACCTTCAACGCCGTCGGCAAGTCCGGAACTTCCGATTTCCATGGCGAAGGTTACATTTACGCTCGCAATGGCAGCCTCAACGCCAACAACTCTTTCTTCAATGCCAGCGGGATATCAAAACCCATCGATCATTACTGGTATCCCGGCTTCAATATCGGCGGACCGATCCTGATTCCGCACACGGATTTCAATAAGAATCGCGACAAGGCGTTCTTCTTTTTCGGCTTCGAGCACCTCAGCCAGCACCCCGTCGGCGTTCTTCACAAATATATGATTCCAACTCCGCCGATGCTTCAGGGCGACTTTTCGCAGTCCACTCTGGCGAATTACAGCGGGTTTGCGGCCGCCGTTCCTTGCGCAGATTCTTCAGCTTGGAACTTTGGCCAATTCTGCCAGGGCGCGCTCAATAGCGGCACCGTCACGCTTTACAATTCCGCAGGCACGGCCTTGCCAGCGGGCACAACGACGGGCGCTGTGGGCGCTCAGATTTCCCCGAGCCTCATTGACTCGAACGGCGTGGCCTTGATGAAGATGCTCGATAGCGCGCCGGGCCTCAAGGCGATTAACCCCACGGCGAGCAATCCGTACAACGTGGAATACCTCGATAATCCTCCGGTGGTCAGCGACGAAATGAACATTCGGGGTGATTACAACATCACGCCCAAAATGAAAGCTTTCGTCTCCTTCACGCGCGAGCCGGAGTCGGACATTAACAACATCGGCGTTTGGTGGTGGGCGCCGGACGCGCTGCCGTATTCCTCGCAAATGCCGGCCAGCCAGATTAATAAGGATTACAGTCTCGGTCTCACGAGCACCCTCAGCCCGACCACGGTCAATCAGGCGACGTTCGGATGGGCTTATTTCATCAACCCGGTGACGCTCGCGAACCCGACCAAGGCGAACCCGGCAACCTACGGTTATAACGTTCCTCTGCCACCCGGATTCACGCAATCGCGCAACGTCCCGCAGGTCCCTAACATTGTGAGTTGGTGCTGCGGCATCGAAAACGGCGGTGGCGGCTCCGTCGCAAGTGCGACCACCGGAGCGGGATTCAGCGTGCCTTCCTTTGGCGCCAGCTGGTATGGGAACGGCGACTTCGGCAAGGACAGCTATACGCCCGACTTCAGCGATAACTTCACCTGGATCAAAGGCACTCACACGTTCAAGTTCGGCGCCTTCTGGGCCGCTTATGCCAACGTTCAGACGGAGAATTGCTGCGGCGGCGGAACGGCCGGATCCTGGGATTTCGATAATTACGGCGTCAACACCAGCTTCAACTACTATTCCGACATGCTGATCGGCCACGCGCAGGGTTACAGCGTGGCGAACACCAATTTCACGGATTACGTGAAGTATCAGGAACTTGACTTCTACGCCCAGGATTCATGGCGCCTTCGCCCGAGGCTGACCCTGAATTACGGAGTTCGCTTTGAGCATGAAGGACAGTGGTTTCCTTTTGGGCCGGATAACCAGGGGCTTATGGTCTGGGATCCGACGAACTCGGTCCAGCCCTACAGCGCCACCAGCACGAATCCGCTTGCGGGCTTCGTCTGGCATAGTATAGACAAAAGTATTCCGCTTTCCGGCTGGCCCACGCACACCGTCTTCCCGGATCCGCGCTTGGGCGCTGCTTATGACCTGTTCGGAAACGGCAGAACGGTTCTGCGCGGCGGTTTCGGCATCTACCGCTCGAACGTCGCATATAACGACGTGACGGAGAACGGTATGCTTTCCGCTCCCTTCGGAACCAAGTCCTTTTCGAGCAATTGCACGTTCACATCTCTTTCTTCCCTAGGGACGTGCGGTGCGGCGGGCGCTGCGGCGCGGAATACGACCACGTTCGCCGGCATGATGCTCGGCGATAACAAAGTCCCCTACACCGAAACCTGGGACGTGATCATTGACCAGCGCGCTCCCTGGAATTCGACTTTTGAAATTCAATACCAGGGCAACCGGAGCCGCGATTTGCTGGTTTCGGCGAACGGCGCCGGCGGTGTCACCGAGGCCAACATCAACTTCATTCCGCTCGGGGGCGAGTTCCAGCCGGATCCGGCGACGGGCGTCACCTACTTCTGCCAGGGCCCTCAGACGGCAACCTGCGTCTCGGCCGGCCCGCCCAGCGGCAATGTGCCGAGCTACAGGCCGTGGGACTACAGCTCTGTCTTCGTGTTCAACCACAAGAGCTATTCAAATTACAACGCCCTGATCCTCCAATGGATGAAGCAGGCAGGACCGGTGGTGTTCAACTTGAATTACACCTGGAGCCACGTACTGGGGATCTGGGACGGCAACAATGATAACGGCCAGGGCGCCGGACCGTCGCTCAACGGGTTCTGCTTGACCTGCAGCTACGGCCCCTTGGCTTATAACCGGGCGCAAATAGTTAACGCCTCTTACGTGTTGAACCTGCCCTCCTACGCGCACGGCAACCGCTTCCTGAAGGGCGTGGTGAACGGATGGCAGCTTTCCGGCGACACGCAATTCCAGACGGGTCCGCCGCTTCAAGCTTTGACCGCTGGAAACCTTAACACATCGTTCCCGGGGGGTATCAGCAACACCAGCGTTCTCGGCACTGATGGAATCAAGCTGATGCCGATCCTGACTTGCAATCCTGGCGTCGGGCTGGCTTCCGGTCAGTACTTCAACCCGAGCTGCTTCAGGTCGCCCGTGATTCAGGCGACGAACGGTCCCTCCGTGGTCGGTCAAAACGGACCGCTTGTTTGGCCGAACATTCCGGGTCCTGCGTTCTTCAATAGCGACCTCGGTCTCTATAAGAACTTCCACATCACGGAGCGGCAGCAATTGCAATTCAGGATTACGGCGTTCAATTTCCTGAATCACCCGTTGCCACAATTTAACCTGACAAACGACGTCAACATTCAGTTGGGTTGCCCCGCAATCGCCGGTTCGAATTGCCCGGCGTCGGACGCGATTAACACCAACAAAAATACGACGGGCAGGCCGGGTTACACGGTGGGTAACCGCACGCTCGAGCTTGCGCTCAAATACACCTTCTGACCCTGACGGGACATAAGGTTCTTCAAGAGGGGACTGGAAGATCAGTCCCCTCTTTTTTTTGCCTTCCGCGCACTGCTCGAATGCCTGGCTTCGATGCGCTAGAATGATTGCGTGGCGAGGACAGTGCAAAGCGCCCGTGACAGGAAACGGCGGCCGCCTTTGACAAGACGCGAACTCCTGGCGCTATGCGCCGCCTCACTCTGGCTGCCTCGCCGAGGCCGCGCCGCACTGCGCGCTTCCTCGAAATCCCCGATCTATTTCTCGCCAAAGACTCTGCCCTTCAGCGTAGAATCGGACGAGACGTTACAGACGCCTCACGCTCCGGCGACCATGGCCGGCGGGGTTGCCGTCTTTGATTACAACAAGGATGGGCGCCCGGACATTTTTTTTACCAACGGAGCAAATATCGAGACTTTAAAGAAAGACCACCCGAGATATTCAAACCGACTTTTTCGCAACGATGGAAACGGAGTTTTTACCGATGTCACCGAGCGGGCGGGTCTTGCGGGAACCGGCTACGATATTGGCGCGGCGGTCGGCGATTACGACAACGACGGCTATCCGGATCTTTTCGTGGCTGGGGTGTACGGCAGGGCGCTCTACCACAATAACGGCGACGGCACGTTCACGGACGTCACGAAGAAGGCCGGCCTCGACGGCTGGAACGATCCGCAATACGGCCCGCTGTGGTCGGTCACGGGCGCCTGGGTGGACGTCAATAACGACGGCCTGCTCGACCTTTTCGTGCTCAATTACCTGCAATGGAATTACAAGACGGAGCACCTTTGCGGGTTTGGGGATAAATTCGATTACTGCACCCCGAATTATTACAAGGGCACGCCCAGCCAGCTTTATCTGAACAAAGGCGACGGCACGTTCGAGGACGTGTCGGAAGCCTGGGGCATCCGCAAGCACGTGGGCAAGGGTATGGGGGTCGGCGTGGCGGATTATGATCGGGATGGCCGGCCGGATTTGTTCGTTACCAACGACACTTACTTCAACTACCTTTTTCACAACACCGGCCATTCGTTCGAGAACGTCGCGCTCGAAGAGGGCGTGGCGCTTCCGGAGGACGGCGATTTTATTTCCGGCATGGGCGTGGATTTCCGCGATATCAATAACGACGGTTACCCCGATATCGTCACCGTCGCGCTGAACAATCAAACCTTCCCGATCTGGCGCAACGAAGAGGGGAAAAGTTTTGAAGACATTACGGAAGTGAGCGGCATGCGCGCCCTGAGCGTGCATATGAGCGGTTATGGGCCCGGCCTTTTTGACTTCGACAACGACGGATGGAAAGATCTTTTCGTCGCGCGCGGCCACGTTGAGGCGTGGCCGAAGCCCGGGACCGAGATTGAGCAGCACAACGTCGTTTTCCGCAACCTCGGCGCAAGCGGCCGCTGGCAGGCGCTCGTCGCGGAAGCCGGGCTCGCCGCCGAGCCGCGGAAGCGACATCGCGGCTGCGCTTTCGGCGATTTCGACGGCGACGGAAGAATGGACGTCGTCGTGACCGCACTGCTCAACCCCGCCGAGCTTTGGATGAATCGCACGGAAGCGGCGGGGAATTGGCTTGCCATCGCGCTGGAGGGCGTCAAAAGCAATCGCGACGGAATCGGCGCGGTGATCAAGGTAACGACGAAGGCCGGTGCGCAGTGGAATCACATGACATCGAGCGTGGGCTATGCTTCCTCGAGCCACGGTCCGGTGCACTTCGGCCTCGGCGAGGAGAAGAAGGCCGAACGGATTGAAATTCGCTGGCCCTCCGGGATCGTGCAGACCCTCCGCAACGTGAAGGCTAACCGAGTAGTAACTGTAAAGGAAGCCAAGTCGTGAAGGGCAAGGGAAGCGATATCACGATTCCTGGGCGCGCCTTTGATAACTAAATAGTTACTCGACGCCCGTCGCGACGCGGGGCTCGATGATGCGTGTCTTGGCGCGCATTTCGCGGGCTTTCGCGCGCAGTTGATCCACGATCTTCTTCTCTCTTCGGCCTTCTGCAGGGAGCTTCAACTGATAGTAGAGCGTGGTCAGCTCGACATGCGGCGAGATCCAGCTTGGATCGAGCTGTTCGGCGGCTTCGAATTCTTTCGCGGCTTCAGCGAGTTTTCCCTCGGAGCGGTCGATGCGTCCGAGCAGATACGGCGCGGTGTCCAATTTGGGATCCTCGGAGAGAGCAATTTTAACCTGGGTGCGGGCCGCCTCGAGTTTCCATTGGTTGTAGAGCACTGAGGCCAGTTCCATTCGAGCCTGGAGATTAAGGGGCTCGATCTCCAGGGCTTTCTTGAACTCTTGTTCGGCTCCCGCGCTATCGCCTGAGTAATCCTTGACCATGCCGAGCACGATATAGGCCTTTGGCATTTTGGGATTGAGCTGGATGGCCGCTTCCGCGTCCCGCTTTGCTCTATTAAAGTAGGTCAGGCCGAGGTACAAATCCGCTGCAATCTGATAAGCCTCGGCGCTGTGCCCTTCGTCGGCCACCTTCTGGATGCGTACCAGTCCTTGCCGCGGGTGACCCGACTGAATCAGTGCCTGGCCGAGAGCCCATTCGATGTTAAGATCGTCAGGCTGTTTTTTTTCGAGCGGCGTAAGGAGCGAAATGGCCTTTGGATATTGCCCGAGATGCAACTCGCAATTTCCCAGCACGGTCGCAAGGCGGACGTTATCAGGCTCTTGCGGCTGAAGAGGGCTTAAGGCGGCGGCCGCGGAGCGAAAGTCTCCTTTATTGAAGTACGCAAGCCCCAGATTGAGCTGCAAAGCAGGATTGCCGGGCACTTCCGCGAGTGCTTTTCGATATTGCGCAATCGCTTGATCGAATTTGCCGAGCGACACCAGAGCGGCGGCGAGATTGGCTCGGACTGAAGGGACTGCCGGCGAGCCGGCATAGGTTCGCAGGAAATCGCGGTATTCTGCGACGGCGAGCACGGTCGCGCCTCGCTTCTGGTCGGCATACGCCTGCTCAAAGAGTTGCCGGGCTTTTGCCCCGTGTGCGTCCTGGGCGCGCGCCTGCAAACCCGCCAGCAGGGCAAGGGCGAGACCGGCGGCCGCAACACTCGGGAGCACTGCGGGCAATCGCCTCAATGTTGCGGTTCGATCGTTCATCGGTTTGGAGGCCGGCTTTTCGAGCGCTGAACGGGAGATTCGAGCCTTTGACCGGCTTTGCGTCCCTGACATCTCATTCAATAGTTTAAGCCAGAGTTTCATTTCCGGCCATAGGGCGGCGGCGATGGGAGATGTGAAATCGCCGAGGGCCGCTTTAGGCGTGTTTCCATCGGTCGAGCGCCGCGCTGAGGCGTTCGAGTCCTGAGACAAGAATTGTTTTTTCCGCCGCGACGAACAACCGGAAATGTTCCGGCGCCTCAAAAAACGACCCGGGGACGACGCTCGTCTCATATTGCTCCTCGAGGAGGCGGCAAAAATCACCGGCGCTGCCGTTGCGCAAGCGAGGGAAGAGCACCGTCCCGTACGGCTGCCGCGCAAGTTCGAGTTCAGGGTGCGCATCGAGAAATTGATTGACGATCCGGCGATTTGATTCGAGCAGCGTCTGATATCCCGCCGCAATTTCGCCGAGATGCTCGAGTGCGACGACGCACAGATGCTCGGCCGGGTGCGCGGCGTTGACGCCGTAGAAATCGTTCAGGCGCCACATGGCGCGGGCAAGCTCGGGTTCCGCAATCGCCCAGCCGCAGCGCAGGCCCAGAAGGCCGTAAGCCTTCGTCAGGCTGCTTGTAGCGATAAAATGATCGCCCAGATGAAACGCCGTGCGCCAGCCCGTCGAAAAACACGATTCGAGATAAACCTCGTCCACCAGCACGCGCGCTCCGATGCGCTTCGCCAGCTCGCCCACGGCGCGGAGCGCCGCGTCATCCGCGAACGCACTTGAAGGGTTGTGAAGATTCGTGACAACAATCAGCTTCGTCTCCGGCGTCAGGGCCTTTTCCACCTCGCGCGGCTCAAGCCGAAACCCGTCTTGCCATTGGCGCGGGAAGCGGCGGACGTTTGCGCCGAGATACCGGGCCGTCGTGACGAGCAATTCGTAGGCCGGCCATTCGATGAGCACGTCGTCACCCGGCTCGACGCTTGCTGCCATCGCTAAATGATTCGCAAGGGACGTTCCTGTCGCCGCGACGACGCATTCAGGGGCGACGCCGGCCTTTTTCGCGAGCGCGTTCTGGAGCGGCCCGTAACCGTAGCCGGCCGGTCCGGTCAAGTCGAGGTCTTCGAGCCGCAGGTTCGAAATTTGCGCGAGCTGCTTGAAGGGAAACGCCGCCACGCCGCTTGAAGCCAGGTTGTAGCGGCCATGCGCGTGCGTCTTCGCCCACTCCATGTAAGGCGAATGCATTCGGCTGCGAGAAGCAGCAACTTCATATTTCATGCTCGGTATCCTTTGGCGGCCGGTCTCCAGTCGTCAATAATCCCGAGGCAAACTTTATTCCGTGTTTTCGATGGCGTCAAGCCGGAGAGGAAATGCGATGGAATTCTTCCTCGGATTGGGCGGGCAAAAGCACCCAAAGGGTATAAATTCCGATGGCGGTTCCGAAGGGAATATGAATCAGCGAGATGATTCCGATGACTAGCGCGAGGGTGCGCGCCCAGGACACCCGCTCGAGGAGCGCCCAGCCGGCGACGAAGCCCGCCAGGCTCAGGCCAATCACCACGATTCCGAGCACGTGCATCATCGGCCTCAGCCATCCCTCAAAATGCGCCGGCATAAAGGGCATTGAAACCGCACCACTCATCCCAAGCATGGCGAGGCCGGGGATCAGGCGAAGCACGGAGAAGACAATCCAAAGAATGCCCAGAACCTGGAGATGCCGCGAGACCCGGCCGCGCGCGGGTGCGCCTGCGGCAGGCGCTGTGGTGACTGCTGTTCCGCAGCTATTGCAGAATTTCTGGTCCGGCTGGATTTGCGCTCCACATTGTCCGCAATACATGGCGTCCCTCCCTCCTCGTCAATTAAAAGTACGAAAGAACGGATCCTTTGGTTCCCTGCGCCCGCCGGTCCACGCGCATCATTTACCCAAATTCTTCAGCTATCCGGCCGAGATCAATCTCCTTGAAGTGGTCGAAAATCCAGTTCGCGTGAGCCAGTTCGGCTCGCGGCCGGCTGTGAGTGAGCGCCAGGCATTTCATTCCCGCGGCATGGGCTGCGCTCACTCCGAGGGGCGCATCCTCAATCGCAAGGCATTCGGAGGCGAGCAAGGGCGGCGTGCGAAGGAGGGGTATTTGCCTGAGCCGTTCGATAGCCTTAAGGTAAACGGCCGGATCGGGCTTCGAGCGCTCAACGTCGTCGGCGGTTGCGAGGACTGCGAATCGCTCACGTAAGCCGAGGCAGCCGACCAAATGCTCGATCTCGCTGCGCAGGCTTCCGCTGGCGATTGCGAGCGGATAGATTTTCGCGGCGCGGTTGACGAACTCGGGGGCGCCGGGCATGGCGGGCAAGCCGTTCTCAATTATCTTCGCGTAGGCGCCCGATTTCCAGGCGACGAGGGCGTCGCGGCGCGCATTGTCCACGGGCCGGCCATGGCTGCGGTAGAGGTGCTCGATGATGGCGCGGTCGTCGAGCGCGAGATAATCTTGGTAATATTCTTCCACGGAAACCGACCAGCCTTCCTGAGCGGCCATTTGCTGCGTCAGCTTGAGAATCAACGGCTCAGCGTCCACGATGACGCCGTCGAAATCGAAAATGATCGCGCGAAGCATCTTCAATGATCTGTTTCTCTACCCTCGTCGCCACCGAAGGGAAGCGCCGTATGATACACTTGGCCTGGATTCGGGAGCAAGCTGACGCGCGCAAAAATAATGTGTCGTCCACAGGGCTTGCGCATCAAAACGCATAGAGGTGGTTAAGCATAGATGACGCCTCACTTGAGCATTGCCATTGCATTTCTGGCCGGAGTGGTTTCGTTTCTCTCGCCCTGCGTGCTGCCGCTCGTGCCCGGCTACGTTTCAATGCTTTCGGGCGTTTCCATGGAGGAGCTGAAAGCGGGCGCTACGGCGAGCGTCATCGAGCGCGTCATGCGAAACTCGGTGGCCTTTGTTCTGGGCTTTTCCGTAGTGTTCATCGCGCTCGGGGCGTCGGCGACCGCAGTGGGCAACTTTCTCGCGGCGCGGCGGACGCTGTTCGACGTAATCGCCGGCGTCATCATCATCGTCTTCGGCCTGCACCTGACCGGACTCGTAAGGATTCCTTTTCTCTATCGCCAGGCGAGCCTCGAAACGGGTGCGCCCCGTCGAGGGCTGGTGGGGTCGTTTCTGGTTGGCTTTGCGTTCGCCTTTGGCTGGACCCCTTGCATCAGCCCGATCCTCACCGGAATCCTGGCGCTGGCGGCGATGCGAAACACGGTTTATCAGGGCATGTTTCTCTTGGCGATTTACTCGGCCGGCCTGGCGTTGCCATTTCTGCTCGCCGGCCTCGGGATCGGCGGATTCGTCAGATTTTACGGGAGGTTTCGCAAGCACCTCCGCGCGGTTGAGGTGGGTTCAGGGATTTTGCTGATTGCGCTCGGAATTTTGATCGCTTTCAACAAATTCACGATCCTTTCCGGCTATCTTTCATTCCTCAACCGGTTTACACTATGAATTGAGGCTGTGAGGCGGTAACTTCCGGACCCGCCTGAAGGGAGAAAGGCGTGAAAACCAAGAGAATTCTGCTGGGCGCTCTCATCGGGGTACTCGTGGTCGCGGGGCTTTACGTCATCAACCGGACATGGATTGAGCCGGCGGTGGCAGCCCGCACGACCAGCGCCTCGGGCGGAAGTTATCCCATGGCGCCGAACTTCACCCTCACCGACATTTCAGGCCAAAAGCTCGACCTCAAGGATTATCGCGGCAAGGTCGTGTTACTCGATTTCTGGGCGACTTGGTGCGGACCTTGCCGGATTGAAATTCCGGAATTCATTCAATTGCAGAAGGAATATCGCGCCCAGGGGTTGCAGGTCATCGGCGTTGCAATAGATTCCGGCCTTACCTCCGTTCAGGGCTTTTACAAACAAATGGGCATGAATTATCCTGTCGCGCTCGGCAATGACCGCGTGGTGGCATTATACGGCGGGATTCTCGGCTTGCCGACAAGCTTCGTTATTGGCCGCGACGGCCGGATCTACTCAAAACACATTGGCGCCGAATCTGAATCGGTGTTTGAGGGTGAAATCCGGCAACTGCTCTCCGTGAACGGCCAAGTGACGCAGGTCGGTTTCCATCCGGAAGGCGAAGCCGTGCCCGGCAACCAGATCGCGCTGGGAAACCCCAAGCTGCTCGATTCGCCGGTTCCCGGAGTGGACGTTTCCGCGCTTTCAGCGGCACAACTCGCTGAGTATAAGAGCGCACTTGGAAAGAGCCAATGCACTTGCGGGTGCAATTGGACGGTGCTTCACTGCCGCCAGGTTGACCCTTCTTGTGGCGTGAGCCTTACGATGGCCCGAAAGGTTTACAGGAAGCTCTTCAGCCCGCAAGGCAAGAGCGGCACGGTCGCCGAGGCGTCGAACAGCAAGGCGAAGTGAGGAGCGGAGAATGAAACCGAGCAAGCTGCTCCGCCTCCGGAAGTTTCCGTGGATTTGCTCACTCGCTCTGCTTTCCGCATCCTGGATTCCCGCTCATGCGCAGCAACCGGCGGTCGTGAAGGCGAGCATCGTGCTCTCGACCGATGTCGTGCATCCGGGCGCTCTGGCGCACGCAAAAGTCATCGCTCGCATTGCTCCCGGCTATCACGTCAATTCTCATCACCCTTCGGTGGACTACGCGATTCCAACGGAACTGAAAATCCGGCGTTCGCCGGAAGCTTCTCTGGCCTCGGTCCATTATCCGGAAGGACATCCCAGGAAATTTGCTTTCGAGAATAAACCGCTGTCGGTTTACGAAGGCCGCTTGACCATTGAAGCGACGCTTCGCATTGCTTCCTCGGCGCACCCTGGAAATTACGTTCTCCACGGTCTGCTTTCCTATCAAGCCTGCAATGACCAGGCTTGCCTCCCGCCCGCAAGCATCCCGCTCAGCCTCACCTTTCGCGTGGCGCCGCAGAGTGTGCGCCTGAAGCCTTCAAATTCGGCTGCTTTCAAGCGCTGAAGCCTGGTCTGCGTCCGGGAATTTCGGGCGCGATAGCTTTCGCGGCGAATTCGGGCGGATTCGTCCGGCCTGACCGCGCGCGATGTAAATGAGATAAAGTTTGTGGTAGTGTTGCATCGGCGGCTCTTCAGGAGGGACGCGTGAAGATCGGAGTGGTTTCCGACACGCACGGCTTTCTTGATCCTCAATTGGCTGAGCATCTTCGCGGCGTGGACGCGATTGTGCATGCGGGCGACGTGGGCTCGGAGGACATGCTCGCCGAACTCAAAGGACTCGCCAAGGTTTATGCGGTTGCGGGCAATGTGGATTCGCCGCTGATGCAAATGCCTCTGACGCTGAAGTGGCGGCTTGGGAATCTCCAGCTTGAAGTCCTTCACGAGCTTGCCGCGCCGCAATCCGAGTTGCGTCTGTGGTCCGGTGACCTCTTGCTCCAGAAGCTGAATCCGGAGCGGCGCGAAGCTTTCCTCAAGAGCTTCGACCCGGCGACGCGCCTCATCGTGTTCGGGCACACTCATCAGCCGAGCCTCGACCTGATTGGAACCCGGCTTTTTCTCAATCCGGGCAGCGCCGGCAAGAAGCGTTTTTCGCTGCCCCGGAGCTACGCGATGATCGAAACCTTTCCGCGCGGCGTTCGAGCATCCATCGAGAGCCTGGAAGGTTATAATGAAAGGTTGCCTCGAAACGTCTGGCTTCCGGTCGAGGAGTAGGAGCCATGCCAAGGCTGAAGGTCATCAAAAGAGCGCTCGAAATCGCCATTACGGTTATTACTGTCGCGCTCGTCATCATCGAAAAATTTGATGGGTCGCGGTAACCCACTGTCAGTTGCGAGCTGAACTCGCATCAATCGGCCCGCGGTCTCGCGCAGCGCCCGGCCTGGACGCTCGCAAGGCGGCTTCAGCTCGCCGCGCTGCCTCGCATGACTTGGGCGGCGCGTTGCAGGCGCTCTGTGACCCGCGCCCGCCCCATGACCTCCATCATGTCGAACAAACTCGGCGCAACGCCTTGCCCGGTCAGGGCCACGCGTGCGGCGTTGATCAGCAGGCCGGCCTTCACGCCCCGCTGCTCCGCTAAATCGCGGAGAACCTTCTCGCAACTCGCTGCGTCCCATGCTTCGTTCGAGTCAAGCATCGCAGCGAGCGCTTCAATAAGGCCGGGCAGTTCCGCATCTTTCCAGAATTTCTTGCGAGCTTCCGCCTCGTATTCGTAATCGTCGCTGAACAGCGCGCGCCCCGATTGCGAAAAATCATTGAGCGTGCGCGCCCGAGTTTGCAGCAGCTCTACGGCTCGAGCCGCGCGGGCGCCGTCCCCTTCGTAAAATGCGTCGGCGTCGAGATTCTCTGCCGCGAGTTGCGCCCGGACCCGCGGCATGAGTTTTTCGAGCGGCATGTGGCGCAAGTATTCGGCGTTCATCCACGCGAGTTTTTCCGGATCGAAAACAGCGTTCGATTTTGAAACGGCGGAGAGATCGAACTTAGCAATCATCTCGCCAGGGGCGATGATTTCCTTGCCTCCCGCGGGAGTCCATCCGAGCAACGCGAGGAAGTTCATCAACGCTTCCGGCAAAATGCCCTGGTCGCGGTAAGCACCGACGGAGGTTGCGCCGTGGCGCTTCGAGAGCCGGCTGCGGTCCGGCCCGAGGATGAGCGGCAGATGCGCGAAGCGCGGCAACGCCGCGCCCAGCGCTCGGCACATCAGGATTTGCTTCGGCGTATTCGACAAATGATCGGCGCCGCGGATGACGTGCGTGATTTTCATTTCGAGATCGTCCGCTACAACGCTCAGGTGGTAGGTGGGCTGGCCGTCCGAGCGCAGAAGCACAAAATCTTCGATTTCGGAGTTCGCAAGTTCGAGCGATCCGAAGACAAGATCCTCAAACGCCGTCCCTCCCTCCTGCGGAACGCGGAAGCGGAGCGCGTGTTTGCGTCCCTCCGCGCGACGCTGCTCGCGATCGGCTTCGGTCATGTTCCGGCAAGCGCCGTCGTACTTCCAGGCACGATGCTCGGCTTCGGCGCGGGCGCGCTTCGCCCGTAACTCTTCGGGGGTGCAAAAACAAGGGTAGGCGTGGCCAAGCTTTTCGAGTTTCGCGGCCATTTCGCGGTAAAGCTGCAGCCGGTCGGATTGGTAATACGGCCCTTCGTTCCAGGTGATCCCCAGCCAATTCAGGCTGTCAAGAATCGCCGTTGTCATCTCCGGCTTCGATCGGTCAGCATCCGTGTCTTCGATGCGAAGAATGAAAATTCCATTTTGCCGCAGTGCGAAGAGCCAGTTGAAGAGAGCGGTGCGCGCCCCGCCGACGTGGAGATATCCCGTGGGCGAGGGAGCGAAGCGGACTCGAATGCAATTTTCCACCGGCAGACTGTCCTACGAATGCTTCAGACTCTTCAGATCTTGACGCCGATGGGGAGGGACTCAATCGCTGCCCCCTTCAGCATCGGCGAAAGACTGTAGATCAAACATGGTAAGGCATCTTGCGCGGGATGGGAAGAATGCGATGGGGAGGCGCGCACGCGAGAGATTGGAAGGTCCGGGAACTTTGCATCGTGCTCCGAATAACCTGCGCGGAATGGACAGGCCGAAGGCCGTGCCGGAGGGGCCGAGCAAGCGGCTGAACAACGGATTTGTTCTTTATGGTAAAAATCGCACCAGAGGGTAAAAGTTACCCACGCAAGTTGGATCGGGATTTCACCAGCGCCGCGACTTGATGCGACAGTTTGAATCTAACTCACTGAAAACGGACTTGTTTCGGTCATTAAAATTTTCATGGGCGTTTTGGAAACACAAATGCAATGGAATAGGGTGTTCGGCGGGACAAGTCAGAACACCGGCGAACAGAGCAAAGGGAGACGAAATGGAAAGGAAGGAGCCAGGCAAAGCAATCAAGGACTTGAAGAAGATGACTCCTTCCCGGGCGCAGCGGGCTGCTTTGCGGGGGACGCCTCTCGATGGCGCCGCGCCTGAGCGGGCGCCGCTGCAGCGGACAACGCCCGAAGTCACAGCTACGCAACGGACGCCCCTTCGACGGACCGCCTTGCAACGGGCGGCTTTGCAGCGGACGATTTCGTAAGGGCGTGGGTGAGTCGGGCAGTTATTCACCGCCTTAGCTGGTCTGGCAAGAGGGCCAGGATTGCCCGCAAGTGGTATCGACGCGGAGGCAGCGGGTCGTGAAGCCGTTTCTAGTACGTCCGTACTGGGTTAGGCTGTAACATTTCGTGTTGAAAATTGAGTTAGAGAAGGAAAGAGGGTATCTCCGATAGAAGATCTCCCGCCTGACGGGGTGGGAGAAAGGAGACACCCTCATGAGCAAGAGCAAGGTAGCACT